>JBKPDY010000145.1:0-19905 GCA_046728155.1 Actinomycetota bacterium | reverse complement strand
AGTAGGCCAAGATTGCCGCGTCCGAATCGCTGCTCTCCACCGTGTCGCCCAGGATCAGGAACGCGGTCACCCAGAGCGCGACGAATAGGGCACCACTCAACGCCGCCCAACGGGCGAAACCCGAGGTGAGCATGAGGCCTCCCTCCGCCTGCGAGTGAGTGTCCACCCGGCGCGGGGTGCTGTCCAGATCGCCCAGCAGCATCGCCAGGATGCCCGGAATGAGCAGGAGACGCACCGAGCGCGCCTTGGATCCAACGGTGGACGCCGTCGGATGGCACCCCCTTCGCATGGATGAGGCTGCTCGCGCAGTCGCCCTGCGTGGACCCGGATTAGCGGGCGCCGGTGATTCGTTTGAGGAACCGACCCGCAAAGCCGAGCGGTGTGCCGAGGGTGAGTCCGCGTTCGGCATTCTTGTCCGATCTGGAGACGACCGTATCGGAGGCGGCCCTGCCAACTTGCTGCGGGAGCGGCTCGGCCTCTTGCTGGGGGCGTGGCACGCCGAGGTGCACGTGACCGGCATCAACGGCCACGGGGTCGCGATCGGGAACCGGGTCACCGACCTCAGTACCTTCCACACCGACGCATGGATGTATTCCAATGGCAGTTTCACCCTGTTACCGGGTCTCAAGCCAACGGACGCGACCAATGCGGTCGCGATCAACAAACGCGGTGAGATCGTGGGAACCAGCGAGGACGACTCAGTCGACCCGGTCGTTTCCCACGCGGTGATCTGGTCAGCCGACAACCCGGGCAGCGTGCGCGAGCTCACGGTCGACGGCCAATCGCCACCCTGGGCAACCGGGATCGACATCGACGACAACGGCACAGCGCTCGGGCTGCTCGGCCAACGCACGACGCCCGAGGCGCGCCGCTTCGTCTGGCCCGCACGTGGCAGCGGCTACCCGCTCAACGCTCCCGCCGCCACCGGGTCCCCGTTCGGCGTCGCCATCCACGACGAGTGGGTCACCGGCGAGGTGGTCACTGCCGACGGCTTCGGTGTCGTGGCCCTGTGGAACCTGAGCAACGGCAACGCCCAGGTCATCTCAACCGAGCTCGGCGCGGCAACCGCCGTCAACAAGGACGGTACGGTCGCCACGTTCAACGCGCTCATCTACCGCAACGGGCAAGTCCGCATGCTCGACGGTTACCCCACCGTCCTGAGCGACTACGGAACCGCCGCGGGATCAGACGGACTGTTCGGGTCTGGACATGCCGTCGTATGGACAGGGTGCTGAGCGAGGCACGGAAGACCGGCAGATGTAGCTGCAACACCGGGAGGGCGCGTTCCCGTCCGCGCCCTTCCCCGCCGTGATCCTGCACGGCCGAGGTCCACAAGGGTTACGGTGGCCGGCGACGCGAGCAACTCCACGAGCAGTTGCGGGTCGATGCTGTCGAGCCCCCGATCAGGTCCCGGGCCGGAAAGACTTTGGAATCGCGGAGGCGACGCGCCTGGCTGGGGCCGAGGTCTGTGCCCGGCTGGGTGTAGGAGGATCGGGTCTGACAGCGGGCGAGGCGGCGGGGCGGCTTGCCGTGTACGGACCGAACGCCGTCGCCTCGCATGAGGCCCGGGTGCTGCCGGTGTTGTGGCACCAGATCCGTTCACCGCTGTTGGGATTGCCTCTGGCCGCCGCGCTGGCCTCGTCGTTCCTCAGGGAAGGCACCGACGCGATGATCATCGGGGCGATCGTCGCTTTGTCGGTGGGCCTGGGGTTCGCCAACGAGTACCGGCGCGGAGCGGGCGGCGCAGGCGTTGCACGCAGAGATACGGCACCGCACGGTTGTCATCAGGGATGGCCGGCCGGTCTCCGTGGATGTGACCGCGCTGGTACCGGGTGATCTGGTCGACCTGCGGCTGGGCGACGTGGTCCCGGCGGACATCCGGCTGCTGGACATCACCGGCCTGGAGTGCGACGAGTCGGTCCTGACCGGTGAGTCGCTGCCGGTGGAGAAGACGACTGACCCGGTCCCGTCCGACAGCGGTCTGGCCGACCTGTCCAGCGCGGCCCTGATGGGTGCCGTGGTGCACGCGGGTGCGGGCCGCGGCGTGGTGGTAGCAACGGGCGGGAGCACCGAGTTCGGGCGTATCGCGGCCGGGCTGAGCGCCGGCCACAGACCGAGACCGAGTTCCAGGTCGGTCTGCGCCGGTTCTCCATGCTTCTGGTGTACGTGGCAGGGGCGCTGACCACGTCGATCTTCGTGATCAACGTAGCGCTGCACAAGCCGTTGCTGGACGCGCTGCTGTTCTCCTTGGCCATCGCGGTCGGGATCACTCCGCAACTGCTGCCGGCCGTCGTCTCCACCAGCCTGGCCGCCGGGTCACGGCGGATAATGCGACTCAAGGTCCTGGTCAAGCGGCTGGTGTGCATCGAGGACCTCGGCGATGTGAACACGCTGTTCACCGACAAGACCGGCACCTTGACCCAGGGGCGGATCAGCTTCATGCGGGCGGTGCCGTGCGATGGCGGTTCCCCGGACGACACGCTGCGCCGCGGGCTGGTCTGCACGGAGGCCGATGTCGCCGACGGACACGCGGTCGGCGGCAACCCACTTGACCTGGCCCTCTGGGATTCTCCGGTGGCCGCCGCCCACCGGGGCGCGCCAGATGGCTACCGGCGGCTGGCCACGCTGCCGTCCGACCACGAACGGCGCCTGGTCTCGGTCCTGGTCGCCGACGATGCCGGCCACCGCCTTCTGGTGACCAAAGGTGCCCCTGAGGCGGTCCTGGCCCGATGCGCCGACGTCCCGGCCGGCGCCCACGACGTGCTGGCCGCGGAGTTCGCGGCCGGCAACCGGGTGGTCGCCGTCGCCACCCGCCCGGCCGCCGAGGTTACCGAGCTGGCCACCGAGGCCGAACGCGACCTGCGCCTGGCCGGCCTGCTGGTCTTCTTGGACCCACCGAAACCGGATGCCGCACGGGCCCTCCAGCGGCTGGCCACGCTCGGCATCGCGGTCAAGATCGTGACTGGGGACAACGCGGCCGTGGCGGCCACGGTCTGCCACGGCTTGGGCCTTCCGGTGGCCGGCATACTCACCGGCGCCGACATCGACCGCGTCGACGACGCTGCACTGACCGCGGCCATCTCGGCCACGACCGTGTTCGCGCGGGTCACCCCAGAGCACAAAGCCCGGCTGGTCCGACTGCAACGCCGCGCCGTCGGCGGAGTGGCGTTCCTCGGCGACGGCGTCAACGACGCCCTCGCCCTGCATGCCGCCGACGTCGGCATCTCTGTCGACTCGGCCACCGACGTAGCCAAAGACGCCGCCGACGTGATCCTCCTGGAGAAGGACCTCGACGTGCTCGCCGACGGTGTGGTCGAGGGCCGGCGCATCTTCGCCAACACGATCAAGTACGTGCTGATGGGCACGTCCAGCAACTTCGGCAACATGTTCAGTGCGGCCGGCGGTTCGCTTTTCCTGCCGTTCCTGCCGATGCTGCCGTCGCAGATCCTGCTCAACAACCTGCTCTACGACACCAGCCAGCTGGCCATCCCCACCGACGATGTCGACGAGAAGCAGCTGCGCCGTCCGTCGCACTGGGACATCAGGTTCATCCGCCGGTTCATGCTCTACTTCGGACCGATCAGCTCGGTGTTCGACTTCGCCACCTTCGCCATCCTGCTGTTGATCCTGCACTCCGGCCCGGAGCTGTTCCATTCCGGCTGGTTCGTCGAATCACTCGCGACCCAGACCCTGGTCATCTTCGCCATCCGCACACGCCGCATCCCATTCGTGCGAAGCCATCCCAGCCTGACGCTCACGCTGAAGGCGCTCGGCGTGGTCACCGTGGGCGCTCTGCTACCAGGCAGTCCGGTCGCACCTACCCTGGGCTTCCAGCCACTGCCGGTCGGCCTGTTCGCCGCCCTGGCCGGCATGGTGGTCTGCTATCTGGCCCTCATCGAGGCCGGCAAGCGGCTGTTCTACGGTGCACCGGCGCGCCGACCCGTGGCCGCGCCGGCACCGCTACTTCACAGGATCGGTTGTCGGGGAGACGGGTCCGTGACCGGGTACGGTCGAACGCTGGGGCCATCGGCGCGATCAGGCCGTTGTGGATGCCGACGTCATATCTCCGGGTGTAGGGACCTCAGAACGGCAGACCGTGCAACGGCATACCCTCGGCATACCCGGCTGATGTGTGCACGCCCACGACAGCGCGTTCGTGGAACTGGCCCAGGTCGCGCGCTCCGGCGTACGTGCAGGCGCTGCGAACTCCGGCGACGATCAAGTCGAGAATGTCCTCGATGCCCGGCCGCTGTGGATCGAGGTACATCTTCGCGGTGGAGATCCCCTCCTCGAACAGGGTCTTGCGAGCCCGTTCGTAGGCCGACTCCTCGGCCGTCCGAAGATTGACCGCTCGAGCCGACGCCATCCCGAAGTTGTCCTTGTACAGGCGACCGTCCGGGTCGCGCTGGATGTCACCCGGTGACTCGTGCGTGCCGGCGAACCACGATCCGATCATCACGTTTGACGCACCGGCCGCGAGCGCCAGCGCAACATCGCGGGGACGTCGCACACCGCCGTCGGCCCAGACGTGGGCGCGAAGTTCGCGGGCCCTGGCTGCGCACTCCGCCACAGCGGAGAACTGAGGCCGCCCGACGCCGGTAATCATCCTGGTCGTACACATGGCGCCGGGCCCGACCCCGACCTTGACAATGTCAGCGCCCGCCTCGACGAGGTCGGCGACACCATCGGCGGTGACCACGTTGCCCGCGACCACGGGCACGGACGGCCCAAGCGCCCGTACCGTTCGCACCGCCGCGAGCATCTGGTCCTGATGACCGTGGGCTGTGTCGATGACAAGCACATCCACTCCGGCCGAGAGAAGCTTATCTGCCCGCCCGGTCACGTCGCCGGATATACCGACCGCGGCGCCGATGCGCAGCCGGCCCAGGGCATCGGTCGCGGGGCGGTAGAGTGTCGCCCGCAGTGCACCCTTGCGGGTGAGTATTCCAAGCAAGCGTCCATTGTTGGTCACGACCGGTGCGAGCCGGTGATTACCGGCCGCGAGCCGATCAAACGCCGCCGCCGGACCAATGTCAGCTGGAAGCGCCAGCAAGTCACTCGACATCACCGCTCTCAGCTGTGTGAAGCGGTCCACCGAGGTGCAGTCGGCTTCAGTGATGACGCCGACCGGCCGGCCGTCGTCGACCACCACGAGGGCGCCGTGGGCGCGCTTGGGCAGTAGGGCCAACGCGTCGGAAACCGTGTCGGTCGGGGCCAACACCAGCGCCGTATCGTAGACCACGTGTCGGGACTTGACCCAGCCGATCACCTCGGCAACGACATCGACCGGGATATCCTGCGGGATGACTGCCAGTGCACCACGTCGCGCCACCGTCTCCGCCATCCGGCGGCCGGCGACTGCGGTCATGTTCGATACCACGATCGGGACCGTGGTGCCCGTTCCGTCCATCGTCGACAGGTCGACCGAGCTCCGCGACTCGACCGCCGACCGGTTGGGCACAAGGAACACGTCGTCGTAGGTCAGGTCGGGGCTGAACGCCCTTTCAATAAGCATGCGCATGCTAACGAGTATCGCGTCGCTCCGATTGCCGTGAGCCTTTCCGCATCGGCTTGCGGCGAACGGGTCAGATGACATGGAGGAGGGCCAGAGGTCCACGACGGCCTGGCCCTTCGGCCCCAGGACGAACACCGCAAAGCTATCGAGTGGCTAGGAAGCACGCCATGCATCAGTCAGCTTGATCCGAGCGCCCGAGCGGACGACGGCATTGCGGTAGATCCGGGCGGAGAGCCACACCAACGCTGGGATTATCAGCAGCATGCCGGCAACCGCGACAACCGACTCGATGACTGGGACGCCGCCAAGTGCGATGCGCATGGGCATGAGCGTCGGCGCGAATGTCGGGATCATCGACAGGGCCTGGATCAGGCCGTTGCCCGGATTAGCGGGCAGGGTCGATATGCCCAAGACGTAGCCGACGAACACGAACAGCAGCACAGGCGTGACCACCCCGGCGACATCCTCCTGGCGGGACACGAGGGCGGCCAGCGCCGCGACCGCCAGCGCGTACGCGACATATCCCAGGAGGAACCAGACAACGAGCCAGACGAGTGTGCCGGCGGCGGCCGACGCCCCGATCGTCAGCGCCCCGGTGCTGAGTCCCGCGATCACACCGGATGCCGCGATCACCGTCATCTGGGCCAGCGAGACGATGCCGATGCCGAGCACCTTGCCAGTCATTAGCTGCCACGGGCGCACGGTCGCCAGCAGGAGCTCCACGACCCGGCTCGTCTTCTCCTCCACCACTCCCTGCGCGACCGCCTGTCCGGCAACCATCAGCGACAGGTAGATCAGGATGCCGGCGATGATTCCGAGCACCAGCGCCTGCGTGTCGTACGTGCGCGGCGCCTGCAGCGTATCCACCTGCACCGATGCGTTGGCGACCGCGGCCTCTACGGATGCCGGGCTCCCGCCGAGACTGGTGATCTGCTGTGCGAAGACGACCCGGCCGGCCAGGACGTGCAGGGCATTGCCGAGCTTGGCGTCCATGCCATTGTTCACAACGACGTGAACCGTCGTGGCGTCGCCGGTGAGCAGCGCATCCAGCTTTCCGGAGCGAACTTCGGCTCGGCCCGTGGCCTCGTCCGGCACGGTCTGCGCCGTCACCGTCTCGCCGATGGACGTTGCGCTGGCGGTCAGCGGTGCGGCGAGCGGAGCGGTAGCACTTGTGACGCCGACTGTGTAGTCGGAGCCGCCGATCAGGCGGGTCGCCACGGCGAGGCCGACCAGGATCAAGGCGAGCGCGATCGTCGTGATCCGGTAGGCCCGTGACCGCAGCCGCGTTGTGATCTCGCGTCGAGCGATCAGCCAAAGGGCGTTCATGCGGAGGTTCCCGCCGTGACGATGTCGCGGAACAGATCGGTCAATGACGCGGAGCGCCGGGCGAACTCGCGAACCGTTCCGGTGGCCAGCGCGGCCCTGAGCACCACCTGGTCGTCGGCGTCGGGCGCTAGCTCGAGTTCGGTGTGGTGCGGCTCGTACGTTGCGTGGACCACCCCGGGCAGGCCGTCGGCCCATCCGGGCGGCGCGCCCGGTGCCGACACGACAAGCCGCTCCGGTCCGCCTGCCCGCAGCTCATCCACCGCGCCGCAGGCGACCATCGACCCGGCCTGCACGATGCCGACCCGGTCGCAGATGCGCTCCACCAGGTCGAGCTGGTGGCTCGAGAACAGCAACGGGATACCGGCTTCGGCCTTCTCCCGCAGGACCCTGCCCATCACGTCGACCGCCACCGGGTCGAGCCCGGAGAAGGGCTCGTCGAGCACCAGGATCGTCGGGTCGTGCACGAGCGCCGCGGCCAGCTGGACCCGCTGCTGGTTGCCGAGGCTGAGTTTCTGCACCTCATCGTCGCGGCGCTCGGCCACACCCAGCCGCTCGGTCCACCTGTCCGTGGCCGCGCCGGCTGCAACCTGGTCCATGCCGTGTAGTCGGGCCAGGTAGACCAACTGCTCGGCCACTCGCATGCGCGGGTACAGCCCGCGCTGTTCCGGCATATAGCCGATGTGCCGCCGGGTCCGCAGGTCGACGGGCTGACCTGCCCACCTCACCTGCCCAGCATCCGCGTCCAGCACGCCGAGCGCTATCCTCATCGTTGTGGTCTTGCCGGCGCCGTTGCTGCCGACGAAGCCGAAGATCTCGCCGGCCCGGACGTCGAACGTCATGTTCGACAAGGCGATGACTTCGCCGAATCGCTTGGACAGGTTGTCGATTTCGAGGGTATTGGTTTGGCTCACAGGTAACGTGATAACAGGATCATGGCCGGACGCCAAGAACACCAGGGGCAGCGTCGCAAGACCTGATGTCGGGTCCGTCACGATTCGTCGGGCCTGACGACCGGAAGCCACCGCGGCGCCGCGTCCGCGCTGGCTTGCCAGTTTGGTGCCGGCTCGGTGACCGCGGTTGCCACTCGTTCCAGGAGAGACCGAATAGTTGCGTCAGCGACGCGGCTCATGATCGCTCTGTCCAGCGCCGCGCCGGCCCGTCCCAACGGCGGCCGGTAGCTGCCGACCAGCTCCAGGCGGGACCGGTCGTGACCGTCGGATGTCACGATGAGGTCGGCGTCGAGCACCGGAAACAGCTCTCCGGCTACGCCTGTGGCCACCCATCGCAGCGAGACCGTTGTCTTGCCGCCGCGGTGAACCGGATCCAGAGCCTGCAACCGAACCAGCTTGGACAGCCCGCGCGTGGCCCCGAACGGGCCGACCCGGACGACCGTGTCCAGCCCGCCCTCGTGAACGGCTGACGACAGGCTGTGCAGGGCACCCCGCCTGATCAGGTGAGCCAGGCGCGCACACACCACCTCATACTGGGCGTCGAGGGTGAGCTCGTGAGCGGCGAACACCCATTGACCGTGCTCCCCGTCGGCTGCGACTCCCAGGGCCGAAAGTCACCGCAGCCGCGACACAGGTCCCTGGACGGCAGCCCTGCGCGGCCGACGTGTGCCAATCTTCCCAGACAGGTCAGGCCCTTCGGCCCTGACGTGAAGCGGCCGGCGAGAGTCGAGTCTGCTACCAAGGAGTTGACGGACGGGCAGAGGGCGAAAACGACAGGAAGGCGGCACTGAGATGCTTGCGATAGATGTGATGACCAGGCCAGTGCTGACGATCCGAGTCGACGATTCAGTTGAGCAGGCGGCCGCGCTGCTTGCACACAAGAATGTCACCGCCGCGCCGGTTGTCGATCTCGAGGGCGACCTGGTCGGCATCGTGAGCGAAGGCGACCTGCTGCGGGCACGCGTCGCGTACACGCCTGATGCTGCGTACATGCCGCTGGACGATCGCCGGCACGCGCGGACCGTCGCTGCCGTGATGACGCGCGATGTCGTGGTCCTGACGACCAAGGCCGATCTCGCCGAGATCGCGGAGGCGATGCTGCGCTACAACGTCCACAGTATACCCATTGTGGACGATACTGCCGAGTTGGCGGGCATCGTCTGCCGCCATGACCTTCTTCGCGCGTACGTTCGCACCGATGACGTGATCCAGTGGGATGTCCAGCACAGGCTCGACCAGTACGCTGGCGGCGATCGGATGTGGGACGTGACCGTCCACGAGGGAGTCGTCGAGATCACCGGCGACTATGTCGACGACGTCGAGCGGAAGGTCGTCGAGGTCCTTGCCCGTTCGGTCGCTGGCGTCGTTGACATCCGGTCTGGCATCGACCACGGCTACGCGCGCCTGCCCGCCGACCGGCGATCGTCCTAAATGATCCAAGGACGTTAGCCTGTCTGCGAAGGTTGCCACACCAGCGAAATCAGCACCGCCCAAGCATGCACCAGCCGGGTGAGCGGCCAGACGGCGATCAATGCCAGCGCCGCCAGGGTATGCAGCTGGAAGAGCAGCGAAACGCTGGCCATCAGCGAAGGATCGGGCCGCAGCAGGAGGGTGCCGCGCCACCAGACCGCTACAGTTGCCCGGTAGTCCTGGCCGGGTCCGAGAATATTCACTCCGACCGTAGCCCAGAGGCCCAGGACCACAACGATCCCGAGTGCCACGTACATCGCGACATCCATGACGGTGGTTGTCCTGCGGATCGATCTGTATATGATCCGGCGGGCAGCGAGCAGCACCAGCCCGGCGAGCGTCGCGGCGCCAGCCAGAGTCCCGGCGCTCACCGAGAACTGGTGGTAGACCGCGTCGGTCACGCCGACCGCGGCCGTCCAGCTCTTCGGGATCAACAGACCGAGCAGGTGGCCGATGATCACCGCGAGGACTCCGAGGTGGAGCAGCGGGGTTCCCAGTCGCATGATCCGGTTCTCAACGAGTGGGGTACGCAATGTCTTCCAGCCGAACTGGTCGTACCGCCAGCGCCATATGTGTCCCAGTACGAAACAGGCGAGCGCCAGGTACGGCAGCACCAGCCAGAGAAGTGTGGCCATGGCGGCATCTCACATCCCAGGTGAGGCACACGACAGCCGTCCCGCGGCGGACCTCATGTCCCTGACTGTGTCGCCCGCCCAATGCTCCCGTTAGAGGCGAACGTCCCGGGCTCGTCGTGACCTTGGGCCCGGCCTACGAGCCGAAAGATCCATTCCGGCATCGATTGCCTGGCCGGATCCGCGGCGGAACGCGGATGCCCGACGTTGTCCGTCCGATTGACACCTTCGAGTGATGCGGTGCAGCCGTTGGCCGATCAGTTGGAGCGACCTAGGCCGTTCGGTCGTTGTGCTGGTGTCCCTTGCGGGCCTAAACCGAATCCGGTCGCCGGTTTTGTCAAGCTGAGGAGCAGTCGTGAGCAGTCTCAGTCGTCGCCAGTTCCTCCGCTATGGGGTGGGTGCCGGCGCAGCCATGTCGGTGTCATTGGTGGGGTGGCCGGAGGCGGCCTCCGCCGCGGTGGGTGGCAAGTTGGCGAAGTACGTCCAGCCCTTGCCGTTGCCGGGGGCGGGTATCGTCGTGGCGACGCCGAGCGGGCCGAATCAGTACTCGTTCACGCAGACCGAGATCACGAGGCAGCTGCATCCGCAATTGCCGCCAACGCCGCTGTGGGCATATGACGACGGCACCGGCCTTGGCGGGCAGGCCGGGTCGTTCGGGCTGGTCGTGTCGGCTCGGAGCGGCACGCCGATCCAGGCCACGTTCACCCACAGGCTGCCGGAGGTCTATCCGGCGTGGATCCCAGTGGACACACGATTGACTCCGCTCGGCGACAACGTGCGCGTGATGACCCATCTGCACGGCGGGTTCGTAGCCGCAACGAGTGACGGCAACCCGGCCGTGACGCCCAACGGATTCGGTCCCGGCGAGACGCAGACCGTCTTCTATCCCAACCAGCCCCCGCAGATGCCGGCCTCACTACTGTGGTTTCATGATCACGGCCTCGGCACCACGCGGCTCAACGTGTTTGCCGGACTCGCCGCGGGCTATGTTATCCGGGACGAGTTTGACACGGGCCTCGAACCTAACCCGGTCGGCATACCGGGCGGAGCGTATGAGATCCCGCTCGTCATCCAGGACCGTCAGTTCAACCCCGACGGCACACTCTTGTATCCGCGGAGCACTATCCCCGGCGTCACATGGATCGGCGAGTACTTCGGCGACGTCATGGTTGTCAACGGCAAGGTTTGGCCTTTCCTGAACGTCGAGCCGCGGATGTACAGGTTCCGCATTCTGAACGGCTGTAACGCCCGGATACTCAACCTCGATCTTGGCGGCGTGCAGATATGGCAGATCGGTGCCGAGGGCGGCATGTGGGACAAGCCGGTGTCCATGAAGCGGCTCGTGCTGGCGCCGGCCGAGCGGGCCGATGTCCTCGTCGACTTCAGCCGAGCCGCGGGTCAGACGCTGGTCCTGAAGAACACCAACCCGCCGAAGCCGGTCTCGACACCGGCCCCCCCGTTGTCGCCCGTGATACAGGTACGAGTGGGAACCACCGCCAGCCAGCCCGGCCCAAACGCCATCCCAGCCAGCTTGCCGGGCCGGGCCGCCAACCTGTCAAGTCCGGTTCGTACGCGCTACATCACGCTCAACGAAGTCGGGGCAGACACCGCCAGCTGGTTCCTCAATCTGAATGGCGTTCATTTCGGCGACGTCGGGGGCTCGGAGAACCCCGCGGTCGGCACTGTAGAGGACTGGGTCTATGTCAACCTGACCGCTGATACTCATCCGATGCACACGCACCTGTTCACCCATCAGGTGGTCGGACGTACGCCGTTCGATGTCGCCGCGTACGTCGCGGACAACGGCGGCGCCTTTGGCGTGCCGGGAGGCATCGATCCAACGCCCTACGCGACGGGGCCGATGCTTCCCGCCGAGCCCGAGGAACGTGGTTTCAAAGACACGACCAAAGCCAATCCCGGCTACTTCACGACGATTCGCGGCCGGTTCGACCTTCCTGCGGGGGTGACCGCCCCGCAGACCTATGTCCATCACTGCCACATCGTCGAGCACGAAGATAACGACATGATGCAACCGTTCGTCGTCACGTAGCTGCGTGGTATGCGCTGAGTCGGGGAGGCGGATCCGGCAAGCCATGATTTGAAAAGCCGACGCAGGGGCCGCCGGGCGTGGCGCACGGTGGCCCGAATCTGCAATGCGCGGGAGATCCCGCCGACCGGGGTCACGTTGTCGCCGGAGAACACTTTGATGGTGATGCCCTGGTCGGTCAGGTACCGAAGGGTCTGGGCGGCTTCGCACGATGTTGGTGAGATCATCCCGGCGGGGTACGACATCGGCGAACAGGCGGCAAAGGCGGACCGGCTTCTTGATGAGGCGCTTACCGGCTCGCTGGACCAGTATCCCGACCTGCGTATCCATCGCCACGTCGTGCACGACATCGACCCGGTCCGCGCCATCCTTGCGGAAAGCATCGATGCGGGCCTGATCGTGGTCGGATCACGTGGACTCGGCGGCTTCGCCGGTCTGCTGCTGGGGTCCACTGTGGATAGTCTTGTGCGCCAGGCGCGCGCGCTCCGGTCGCTGTCGTCCACGCAGAGCCAGTCGGCGACTGACCTCGGGAAGCCGTCCCGATCGAGTCGGCCGCCTCCGTGCCGCCCGACCCGGTCGGGACCTTCGACCCTGCCGCGCGGCGCAATCCACGGCGAGGCTTGAGGACATGACCGCCGTTGTCGAGAGCCAACCCGCTAACCCTGACCATACCGATTCATGGCGACCGTCCGGCGTGGACGCCGTGGCCGCGGACGGGCGGATCGTCCGCATCCGGCCAGTCCAAGCCGCCGACGCCGGGGAGCTGACTGCGCTGTACGAGCGGGCAAGCAGCGAAACTCTCTATCGTCGGTTCTTCTCCTACGGGCGGGGTGGGATCCGCGCTGAGGTCGCCCGGCTAACCCGTTCGGACTCGAGCGGCCACGCGGCGCTGGTGGCCCTCGAGCACGGCCACATTATGGGCGTCGCGTCGTACGAGGCGCTGGAAGCCGGGCGGGCCGAGTTCGCGGTATTCGTCGATGACGCCGCCCATGACCGTGGTCTGGGCACTCTGCTGCTGGAACATCTGCTCGTCCGCGCCAGGCGTGCAGGCATCGGCGAGCTGGTCGGCGAGGTGCTACCCATGAACGCTGCGATGCTCCGCGTTGCCGAGGATCTCGGTCAGCCCATTCGCCGCGGGTACGACCAGGGATTGGTCGAGGTACGCCTGAGCACGGCGGTTCCCGAGTCGGACGCGCTCGATCGTCGCGACATCGCCGCCGCCCGCCATTCGTTGGTGCCACTGCTGGCACCTCGATGCGTGGCGGTGGTAGGCGCCGGGCGTTCACCGGGCGGCATCGGCCATGCGGTGCTGCGGGCCATCGTCGACGGCGGCTACACCGGTACGCTGTACGCGATCAACCCCGGTGTGGAGACGGTCGCCGGGGTGCCGGCCTACGCCCGGGTCTCGCAGGCGCCCACGCGGCCCGATCTGATGGTGGTCGCCGTACCCGCGCCGAGTGTCCTCGCCGTCATCGACGATGCGGTGTCGGTCGGCGTCCCGGCGGCCGTCATCCTGTCCAGCGGGTTCGGTGAGACCGGCGACGCCGGGCGGCAGGCGCAGGCCGAGCTGGTCCGAACCGCTCGCGCCGGTGGGATGCGTCTGGTCGGGCCGAACTGCCTCGGCCTGCTCAACACCGATGCTGCGGTGCGGCTGCACGCGACCTTCGCCGCTCCGGCCGGGCCAGGCGGCCTTGCTGTGGCGTCCCAGTCCGGGGCCGTGGGGATCAGCCTGCTGGAGCAGCTTGTCCACAGTGGATTGGGTGTGGCCTCGTTCGTCTCGCTGGGCAACAAGGCCGATGTATCCGGCAACGACCTGCTCTCCTACTGGTATGACGATCCGGCCGCGCACGGGATCGGGCTGTACCTGGAGTCGCTGGGTAACCCGCGTCGCTTCGCGCGCATCGCCCGCATGGTCGGCCGGCGCAAACCGGTGTTCGCAGTCAAGTCGGGTCGCACCCGCGCCGGGTCGCGCGCCGGCGCCTCGCACACCGCCGCCGCCGCCGCCCCCGACGCGACCGTCGACGCCCTGTTCGCCCAGGCGGGCGTGATCCGCTGCGACGGTCTACGCGACCTGGTCGACGCCGCCCGCATGCTCATCGACCAGCCCGTGCCGGCCGGCTCGAGGCTGGCGATTGTGGGCAACGCGGGCGGAATCAATGTCCTGTGCGCCGACGCGGCCGAGACCGCCGGTCTGATCCTGCCCACACTTCCCGGCGAGGTCGCCGACGCGATTCGTCGGGCCGCTGCGTCGGCGGCCGCGGTCGCGAACCCGGTCGACCTCGGGGCGGCCGCCACGCCATCGGCGATGACGGGTGCGATCACCGCAATCGCCCCCCACGTGGACGCGATCGTCGTCGCGTTCGGCGCGACCATGGCCAACGACGTGACCGGCATCGTGGCCGCCATCGGTGCGGCGCTGGACACAGTCGATGTACCCGTGGCCGTTGTCCTCATGGGTGTTGATGACGCGCCCCCGGTGGTAGGGGCTCGCCGGGCGCCGGTCTTCGCCCTTCCCGAGGACGCGATCCGGGCCGTCGGCCACGCCGTGCGGTACAGCCGCTGGCGAGCGACCCCGGTTGGCCGCCGGCCGCAACTGTCCAACGTGGACAGTACACGGGCCCGACGGCTCGTGGCGGCCCGGCTGGCCGCGGGTGCCGGCTGGCTGAGCGCCGCCGATGGCAGCGATCTCCTGTCGTGCTACGGCATTCCGGTGACGCCGGAGCGTACCGCCGACAATGAGGCCGGGGCCGTGGCCGCCGCCACCGACCTCGGGTTCCCCGCCGTGCTCAAGTCCGGCGACCCGAACTTGATCCACAAGAGCGACGTCGGCGGCGTCCGGTTGGGTCTGGCCGACGGCGTCGCGGTCGCCACCGCCTACCAGGAGATCGCGGCGAAGACCGGCGATCCTCGCGTCGTGGTGCAACGTCAGGAGTCGGCGGGTGTCGAGATGGTCGCGGGCATCGCGCACGATCCGGTCTTCGGTTCCGTGGTCATGTGCGGGCTCGGTGGGGTGCACACCGAGTTGTTTTGCGACCGCACATTGCGACTGTTGCCGGTTACGGACTACGACGCCGCGTCGATGTGGCGCACTCTGCGCGCCGCCGCGCTGTTGACCGGCTACCGCGGCTCACCCGCGGCGGACACCAACGCGTGGGAGGATCTCCTGCTGCGACTAGGTCGGCTCGCGGAAGAGCTACCGGAGGTGGCCGAGCTGGACGCCAACCCCGTCATCGTCCGACCCGACGGCGTCGCGGTCATCGACATCAAGGTCCGCCTATCCGCTCCGGGCGACGAGCCCGACCCTTCACTTCGGGCGCTGCGGCGAGCGTGACGGCGATGTGGCTGATGTTCCTCGGCGCCGCCGGACGGGGTGTCCCAACTGGCCGGCGGCCCGACGCCGGAGCCGGAGGATCTGCTCGTACGTCGCGACTTCGGGGGTGCCCCGCGCGCCTCGGGCCGCGAGAGTAGGAACCGTTCGTCGCGGTTCTGGGCACGTTCGTCGAATCGCCAGCCACCGATCTCGTCGCCGGCCAGGCGCTGCAGCACGTGCTCCTCACCGCCACACACGTGGGTCTGTCTGCCTCGTTGACCTCTCAACCCATTGACGTGGCCTCGGTCCGCGAACAGCTACGCCTCGGTCTCCGCCGTCAGGGACCGCCGCACATGCTGCTACGCCACGGCCGCGGCGTGCCCTCGATTACATCACCGCGGCCGGTGGCGGACGTCCTACTGGCGGCGGATCAGCCCGCGCCGCAGGCTCCGGTGACGCCAGCTGCCTGACAGGGCCCACCGCCTTGCCAAGACGTTTGGGCCGATCGACCGTGGCCCGTCAGGTCTTTTGGCACCCCGTCGAGGCGCATCCGTTCGACGGTCACCTGCGTGGACACCTTCGACGAGGTCGTCATCGGCCTCGACGAAGCCAGCGCAATCTACGAGGCGCGGCGGTGCCTGTCCTGCGGCAACTGCTTTGAATGCGACAACTGCTACAGCGTCTGCCCGGACAACGCCATCGTCAAGCTCGGTCCCGGGCTCGGGTTCTTCGTCGACACCAACTACTGCAAGGGATGCGGCCTGTGCGCCGCGGAATGCCCGGCCGGTGCCATCGACATGACCCCCTGACGCGTACGCCGGCTACCGGGGGTGGCCGTCTACTGCTATAGACCGCCGGTGACGGGCGGCGCGATCCCAAAACTGGGAGTGGCCCGGCCCATCCCGCAGTATCTCGACCCTGACGATCCTCGGCTGACTCCTCGACCGTCTCGTGGCCGGCCCCTCATGCGAGCCTGGTAGGTCGGCCGCGTTCTGGTACCACGTTGGCTACTGCTAGCTCGTAGTCTCGACATCGCTTCGGGCGATCATGACACTGCACTGTGCGTGGTGAAGCAGCTGAGACGCGACCGCACCGAGGCGAACCTCTCCGAACCCGCTTCCCCGGTGCCCCACGACGACCAGCTGCGCCGTCTTGGACAGCCCGACGAGGACCTCGGTTGGATGCCCCACCACGGCGGAGATCTCGATGGGCACGTGTGGGTGCTTCTCGGTCCACACGGCGACGGCTTCACGCAACGCCGTGAGCTCACCGGTGTGCCGTTCTTCGTTTTCCTCGGCGGAAGGCATAACACCGTAGGCCACGACCGGAGACATGGGTACGTACGCGTGCACCGCGATGACGCTCGTGCCGCGGGCGGCCGCTTCTTCGAACGCCAGTCGCAGGGCGGTGTCACCGCGGGCGGTGTCGATCCCAACGACCACGGGCCCGGCGTCGGCATCGGGTCGACCGCGGACCACCACAACCGGGCCGCCGGCGTGGGTGGCGACGTAATGGCTCACCGAACCCAGAAGCAGGCTGGCGAAGCCACCCAGGCCGCGGTTGCCCACCACGATGAGGTCATCGGGCGAGGCCGCTTGCACGAGCGCGCGGCCAGCCGAGCCGACGACCGTCTCCCCGCGTGCCACCACGCCGGGCGCATGGACCTCGGCGTCTTTCACCGCGGTTACGACAACATCGTCGGCAAGCTCCTTGAGCCGGTCGGCGTACCCGCCGGCCACCTGGAAGCGGGCGCCGGCCACGTGCCAGTCGTACACGTTGATGACAACCAGTTCGCGGTCCGAGCGGACCGCCTCGTCGGCAGCCCAATGGGTGGCCTGGTGACTGCCGGGGGAGTTGTCGACTCCGACGATGATCCTAGGTTTGGACATCGTGCACCTCCTTGTGGATGTGGGTTGTCGGTCGCCACCGATGGGGGTTGCAGAAACGCGACCGGGCATGTGGCTCGAGCGATGGCATCGAGGCTGGTTGATCCGAGCAGAACCCGTGGTCCGTCATGGCCGCGATCCTTTGATCGCTTCGGCGGCGTCGCGCCGCGGGGCCGGGTCGATGGGTGTGGTGTCCTCGGCGTGACCGCAGCGGATCACCAGATATGGGCAGCCGGCCCCGGGTAGTAGTCCGCGGACCAGTTGCCTCGACCGTTCGACTTCGATCACGTCGCTGATCGGCGCGACCGCGAGGCCGAGGCTGACCGCGGTGAGCAGTACCGCCGACGCACCTTCGCCGGCGCGCAGCCAATCGATCGGCTCGTCCGCCGCACCGCTGACGATGAGGTAGCGCGCCGTTCGGTCACCGCCTGGCTTGACCGGCATTCCCTTGTTCGGCGGCTGGACGAAGTCGCGCACCGGAACCCGACGGGCCACTTGGGCCACACCCGTGCTCTGGGGCACGCCGTCGTTACTCCATGATGGACGGTTGGTCCACCGCATCAGCTCGCTGCGATACCGCCTGTCTGCGAACTCCCGCGACTGGGCGGCGGCGACGGCGACGGCGAGCATCGGCATCTGGTCGGGGCGCGTGTCGTGAATGCGCACGCCTTCGCACTCGGCCGCGTCGAGCAGCTCCCTCATGGACTCCTCCGCCACCGGCCGGTCGCCGAAGGGTCGTCGGTCAGTACGCCGTACCGCGATGGCCCGGTAGAGCGCCAGGTCACGGTCAGTGGCGTCGCGCCGTTGCGACAGCCGAATCCTGGCCAGGAAGTCGCCATCCGCAGGATCGGGGAACCGGTCGACGACCGCGCGCCACCCCGCCGCAGCTAGGGCTACCCGGGCGTGGTGCAGGGCGGCGCCGCAGCTGAGCAGCATGAGCCGACCCTGCGGGTCAGTCGCGGCCAGCATCCGGTCCGGGTCGGCGTACAGGTCCAGGCTGGCGGCGTCGATCCGCCACTGCCACGGCTGCGTATTGAATACCGAGGGGGCCCGCAAGCCCGCCTCGGCGGCACTGACCAGAACGTCGTGCTCACGCTTCGACACGATGCCCTCCCGTGCTCTCAAGCCGAGAATCGCCGAACCTCGGGCGGGCGGTTAGGGCCGGAGGTCCCCACCCTGTGGGCTGGGCAGCCCTGAGACGGGACGGTTAGCGGTACCCGTGCGGCGGCGCGGGACGAGGGGCCAGTCTGGTCAGCCGAGCAGGGCTGAGATCTGTGCCCTCCGACGGTCTTACGGATACAGGGACGTTGACCGTGGTGGCCCGGGCGGGACGAGCCACATTGGACAGCGCCACCCGCAGCCTGGACGATGCGCTCCCAGGGGCCCTGCAGATCACGGAGGCTTTGGGCCCAGGAGCTTCGTTGCGAGCACGGCTGCCTGGGTCCGACGCTCCAGGCCCAGCTTGGCCAACATGCTCGACACATAGTTCTTGACCGTCTTGTCGGCCAGAAACAGCTGCCGGGCGATCTCGTGATTCGTCAGGCCCTTGGCTACGTACTCGAGGATGCGGCGCTCCTGGTCGGTCAACGACTTCAGCTCGTCCGGTCGCTCAACGCCCGAGCGGATCCGCTCCAGGACTCGAGCCGTGACGGCCGGGTCGAGCAGGCTCTGCCCAGCCGCCACCCGGCGGATATCTTCGACCAGGTCCGTTCCGCGCACCTGCTTCAATACGTAACCCGACGCCCCGGCCATGATCGCGGCGAAGAGGGCTTCGTCATCCTCGTACGACGTAAGAATGAGACCTTTGATGGTCGGGTCGATCGAGCGGACATCTCGGCAGACGTCGATGCCGCTGCCGTCTGGCAGGCGGTTGTCGAGGACGGCGACGTGCGGGCGCAGGGCGGGTATGCGGTGGGTGGCTTCGATGGCCGAGCCTGACTCGCCGACGATCTCGATGTCGCCATCCTGCGTGAGCAGGTCGGCAATGCCACGGCGGACGACCTCGTGGTCGTCGAGGAGGAAGACTCTGATCACATGACGTTTGTACCGCGTCGACCCCGATCCGCCCAGGACTCGACCGGCCCTTCTCGCGTGGGTAGACGGTCAGTTCTCATCAGGACCTTCGGCCCTACCACTGTCTGGTGGCGGCCCCTCAGTGCCCTGGTTCTCGGTCGCAGATCGGGATGGCTGCCCGTACCGGTTCCAAACTAAAGCGTCGGCGGGCTGACCTGGCCCTTCACCAGGGCCATTGGACTCTGTCGCTTCACAACGGTCAGGGCGATGCTCGATTTGAACGGACGAAGACATGGGAGGTCGGCAGTGAAGCGTTGGACTGTGCGCGATGTGATGACCAGTCCAGTCGTGAGCGTGTCGGAGTCGGCTGGCTATCACGAAATAGTCGACACCTTGGTCAGTCGCGACATCAGCGCGGCGCCCGTCGTCGATGCGGATGGCTGCTGCACAAGATCGAGTTCGCCGGAGTCGCCCCGGCCCCTCGGTTGCTGGAGCGTAAGCGCGCCCGAGCTGGTCGGATGAAGTCGGACGCAGTCGTGGCCTCCGATCTGAAGAGCGAACCGGCCGTGGTCATTCGCCCAGCGGCCTCCATCGGCGAAGCGGCGGCACTGATGAGCGTGCACAGCGTGAAGCGCCTACCAGTCGTGGACGGTGCGGGCTACCTCATCGGCATCGTGTCCCGGTGCGACCTCCTGCGGCTCTACGCCCGCCCCGACGACGAGATCATGTCGGAGATCCGCGACCAGGCTCTGCTGC
>JBKPDY010000144.1:0-7956 GCA_046728155.1 Actinomycetota bacterium | reverse complement strand
GCCGTGTTCCCGGCGACGACGTCGGGGCTGCGGTAAGTCCTACCCCCTGGGCGGGGGGTGATAGCTTCCATGATCTATGGTTCGTCGTCGGCGAGCACTTGTGCCGCGGTCGACAGGGCGATGTTGCGGCCGGTGACCACGCAGACCGGCCGGCCCACCACGTCGACGATGCCGGCGTGCAGGGCAGCCACGCCGACCGCCGCCGAGCCCTCGACCAGCAGGCCGTGGCGTGAGGCGAGGAAACGCATCGCCTGCCTGATCTGAGCCTCCGATACCGCGACAATGGCGTCCACGTGGGCACCAATGATGCTCGGCGTGATGCTGTTCGGTTCGATGTTTCCGACCAACCCATCGGCGATGGTCGGCCTGACGGGCAGCTCGACGACGCGGCCGGCGGCGATGGCTGCCGACACCGCACGGGATGCCTCCGCCTCGACGCCGACGACCCGTACATCGGGGTGTCCGCTCGCCCAGAGGGCGAGTCCGGCCACCAGGCCTCCGCCGCCGACCGGAGCGACGATCGTCATCGCACCGCCCGCCTGCTCCAGCAGCTCTTCGCCGAGGCTCGCCTGGCCCGCGATGACCCAGGTGTCGTTGTAGGCCGATACGTACCTCGCACCCCCCTCGGCCAGGTCGAGCGCGTGCCGCTCGGCCGCCGAGTACCCGTCACCGTGCAGCACCAGCGAAATCGGGAACTCCCGCAGGGCCGCCACCTTCGCCGGCGAAGCATTGACCGGGGCGACGATCGTGGCCGGAATGCCGAACCTCGTGGCGGCGAACGCCACGCCGAGACCGGCGTTACCGGCCGACGCGGTGACCACGCCGGCCGCGCGCATCGACTCCGGAAGAGCGGCAATCGCCGCGATGGCGCCACGTACCTTGAACGAGCCCGTCGGTTGGAAACACTCCAGTTTCAGTACGAAGTCCGGAGTCTCGACAACGGGAGTCGGTCCAAGGTGGCTCCGGACGACCTCCCGAGCCCGGACGAGCTCATCCGCGGTCGGTACCGCCACCACACGACCCGTGTTCGGCTGCTGGCTCGCGTCCATACTCCGGTACTAGAACGGCGGACGACGCGACTGTCAACCGGCGGACTGGTCATTTGGGCTACAGATGACTACTACACCGTGTAGGCAGGCCGCTTACCAACGAACTTGCCGGCTACCACACCGCCCGGCGAGGTGCGTACCGGGTGGTGTACCGGATAGACGATCGGGCACACACAGTCCACGTCGTGCGTATCGACCACCGCGCCGATGTCCACCACTCGTAGGCGCCAGCGGGAGTCCACATTGGACCGTTTGCCTAGTAGTGGTACCCGTCGCTCCCGTTGCTTGCGGAGGACCCGATTGGACTTGGCGCCGCACCGGTCAATCCGGCCGCGTGCCATTCGAAATCGGTGCCGTCGAAGCTGTCCTTGAAGCCGTTCCCGGTCGCCTTGCCGGGCGCGTCGTCCTGGATGAACGTGCACAGCGGCTTGCCGTCGTACGTCACCTGGACCATCCCGTCCGGCCGGTTGATGGTCGACAACCTGCCGGTCACCCCGTCGCCGGCCGTCGGCATGGAGCCGCTGGATGTGGTCAGCGGTATCCAGAACCGTACGCACGCGGCTAGGCAGTGGATACTTCCGCTCGCCTCCTGGTCGGCGAAGTACAGCGTCCGCCCGGTCGAGTCGACCAGGCTGGGCCCGACGCCGGGCACGACCTTCATGCTGACCGTCGCGGCCGGTCCGGCGGGCGCCGTACCAGGCGTGGTCGTCGTTCCTGTCCCGCTCGCACAACCGGCGACTGCGAACACCGCCGCCGCTAGCCACGTCGCCTTATTCCATCGCACAATGACACCTCCATGGTGGTAGGTCGGAATAACTCATGCAGTGAGCGCGGTCAATCGCACCCCGGGATGGACGAGCTCGATCGCGCTGATGGCCGACACCGGGACAGGCAATGCGTAGCCGACCGTCGCGGACTGACCCGTGACCTGGCACGTTCCGGCCGGATACCGGACGCCATCGGTGGTGACGATCGACATCGCGTAATCCCCGGCCACCGGCGCCGCGGTAAGTACGACCGTGATCCACGACGGCGAACCTTCGTACAGGAAGATGTGGCCGACCTCCCGTCCGCTGTCCGTGGTCACCTGGGCCGCCTTCAGGTACCGGCCTCCCGCCAGCGCCAGGGTCTGCCGGTACTGGTCGGCCAGTCGGCGGTCCGGAGCTGTGCGCCACAGCGCGAAGGCCGCTCCGCTGGCCACCGCGAGGAGCAGGATGATCAGAGCGGCGACGAGGCGCAGTCCCCTGTCGGTCCTGCCCGGTTGGATCCGCGGCCGCCAACGTCTGCGCGGCGGATGACTGGTAAGGCCGACGATGCGTTGCACCACCGCGGTTTCGAAGCCGGCGGGCGGCTCCCGCTCCGGGGTTAGCAGCAGCAGATCGTCGGCGACCCGCGTCAGCTCGATCAGTTCCTCGCGGCAGGCTGGGCACCCGGCCACGTGCCCGAGCGCCAGCGCGAGATCGTAGCCGGTGGCCGCACCCGCGGCCACCTCAGCCAGCAGCGGGCGCACCTGCTCACAGTCACGCGTCTCGTTCATCGCTCACCTCGAGCTGGTCGCGCAGCCGGGCCAGCCCGAGCCGGATGCGGGTCTTGGCGGTGCCTACCGGGATGCTCTCCCGGTCGGCGATCTCACGAGCGGTCAGGCCGTAGACGGACGCGAGTACCACTGCGACCACCTGCTCCCGCGGCAACCGCGCCAGCTCGGCGCGGATACGCTGCGCATCGGCCAACTGATCCGGGTAGTTGCCATTGACCCCGGTTTCGGAACGGGACAGCATCGAGATCATGGCGGCGGGGTCGTACGGCTGGTCCCGGGACAGCCGGATCGCGTCGATGGCGACGTTGCGCGTGATGGTCAGCAGCCAGCTCGCCACCGCGCCCCGGCGGGGGTCGTACGCTCCGGCGAACCGCCATGCGCGTACGAACGCCTCCTGGGCGACGTCCTCGGCGAGCGCCGGGACACCGACGATGGTGAGGGCCAGGCCGAACACCCGGGCCTGGTATCGCCGTACGAAGGCGGCCGCGGCTTGGCTGTCGCCAGCCGCCATACTCGCGAGCAGCCCGTCGTCGGTGGCCCTCATACCCAGACATACGCAGGCAACCGGCTCGCGGGATCTGTCCGGCCGGGAGATTGACGTATGCAACGGCTGCCCGCAGGGTAGATCCAACAGAATCTCGGAAGCGTCCAGCCGGTTGCACGTAACGGATATTCTGTTGGATCACCGCTTCACCGGGGCCGATTCCCAGTACACCTCGATGCGGTGTCCGTCCGGATCAAGGCATTTGAACGACACGAGGTCGGATTCCTCGTACCGCTCCAGGATCTCGACTCCGTCGCGTACCAACCGGTCGTGCAGCGGCCCGACGTCATCACGTTCGGGCAGATGGAATCCAAAGTGGAGGAACGGCTGCGGCGTACCCACGTCGTCGATCGGGTGCAGCGCCAGGTCGAAGCCGTCGCCGTTGCGGATGATGATGGTTTCGTCCTCGTACCGTTGCGCAGTCGCCGGATCGAAGCCGAAGTAGGTCTCGTAGAAGCGCCTCGCGCGGTCGACGTCTCGGACCGGAAGTCCTAAGTGGCCAAGGTGCACGAGGACTACCCTACGACCGCTCCGGCACGAGACAGAACACGTGACCGGTGGGATCGGCGAGCACCCGGAAGCCGTCCGGGCTCGGTTGTTGGCCGAGTCGATGCGCGCCCAGGCTAACCACGGCCGCCTCGGCCGCGTCCAGGTCGTCGACCTTCACGTGCAGATGGAACTGCATCGAGGAGGCAGGATCGGGCCAGGTGGGCGGCCGGTAACCTGGCGAACGCTGGAACGACAGGTGCATTTCGCTGTCTGGACTGGCCGCGATGGAGTACCAGTCAGGCGAGGCGTAGACGATGGGCCAGCCCGTGACCCGGCTGTAGAACTCAGCGAGAGCCGCGGGATCAGGACACTCCAGCGCGACGCTGCCCAGCCGACCTATTCCCGCCATGGTCTCTCCTGTCATCGATTGCCGAGACGGCCGGATACAGCGTACGAACGACCCTTCATCCGGCGAGCCGACCCCACCGATCGGCGAGTTCGTTCCCGGTGCCCTGGGCGACCACCTCGCCTCCGATGAGGACCACGACCTGGTCGGCGTGCGCCAGCGCCGCGCGCCCTCCGGCCTCAACGCATTTTGGTGTCCTGGCAAACGGCCCGGCCCGCGCTCGGCAGATGCTCGCCGTACAGTGGAGAGCGGGCTGAGGAGGACCTGCGATGGCGGCCGAACCGGATCGGGTCGAGTTCCGGGTGGGCTCGGGCGAGTACCTGCATTGGAAGCTTGCCGTGGAGCCACCGATCGCGACTCTCGTCATGGACGTGGATGAGCGGGCCGCGCTCCGGCGGGGGTACGAGCTGAAGCTCAACTCCTACGACCTCGGCGTCGACATCGAGCTGTACGACATCGTGCAGCGACTGCGGTTCGAGCATCCCGAGGTGCGGACGGTGGTCCTGACCAGTGGCAAGGACCGCGTCTTCAGCGCCGGCGCCAACATCCGGATGCTGGCCGAGGCATCGCACGCGTGGAAAGTCAACTTTTGCAAGTTCACCAACGAAACGCGTAACGGTATGGAGGACGCGAGCGCCCACTCAGGGCAGACGTATCTGGCCGCGCTCAACGGAACCGCCTCGGGCGGCGGGTACGAGCTCGCGCTCGCCTGCGACCACATCATGCTCGTTGACGACCGGTCGTCGACGGTGTCCCTTCCCGAGCTGCCATTACTCGGCGTGCTCCCGGGTACGGGCGGCCTGACCCGGCTCGTGGACAAGCGGCATGTACGGCGCGACCTGGCCGATTACTTCGCCACCAAGGCCGAAGGTCTCGCCGGCCGGAAGGCGGTCCAGTGGGGGTTCGTGGACGAGGCCGTGCTGCGGCCGGCCTGGGATGCGACCGTTCACGAGCGGGCCGTCGAGCTCACCGCGCGCTCCACCCGTCCGCAGATCGCGACGGGAATCGCGCTGACCCCGCTCGCCAAGGAGCGCGACGACGAGCACATCTCGTACGACAGCGTCACGGCGGTCCTCGACCGGACGGCGGGCACGGCCCACATTACGGTACGCGGCCCGCGGGTCGATCCACCGACCACTGTGGACGGTGTCTACGACCAGGGAGTGGGCTTCTGGTCGTTGGCGGTCACCCGCGAGCTGGATGACCTCGTCCTCGATCTGCGAACCAACGAGTCGGAGCTGGGCACGTGGCTCCTGCGTACGGACGGGAACCCGCACCGCGTCCTGGCGTACGACCGGCTGCTGCTCGAGCACCGGGACGACTGGCTCGTCAACGAGATCGTGCTCTACCTGCGCCGTACGCTGAAGCGGTTGGACGTGACGAGCCGGAGCCTGCTCGCCCTGATCGAGCCGGGTAGCTGCTTCGCCGGCAGTCTGCTGGAACTGGCGCTGGCCGCCGACCGCTCATACCACCTGTTCGGCGCCTTCACCGATCGCGACCCGCAGGCGGAGCCGGCCGTCATCGTCGTCGGTGAGATGAACCTCGGCCCGTTGGCGATGGGTAACGACCTCACCCGTCTGCAGACCCGGTTCTACGGCGACGACAAGGCGCTCGCCGCCGTGGAAGCCAGGGCGGGCGAGCCACTACCGGCCGACGACGCACTCGCGCTCGGACTCGTCACGTTCGCCCCTGATGACATCGACTGGTCGGAGGAGGTGCGCATCGCGGTCGAGGAGCGGGCCAGTTTCAGCCCGGACGCCTTGACCGGGATGGAGGCGAACTACCGCTTCGTCGGACCGGAGACCCTTGAGACGAAGATCTTCGGTCGGCTCTCGGCGTGGCAGAACTGGATTTTCAACCGCCCGAACGCCGCTGGCCCCGACGGAGCGCTGCGTACCTACGGCACCGGTCACCGGGCCGACTTCGACAGGAAGCGGGTCTGAAGCGATGACAGCCGTCGCCGACTACAGCGAGAAGATCCCCAACAACGTCGACCTCCACGAGGACCGTCGGTTGCAGCGGGCGCTGGAGTCCTGGCAGCCGAACTTCCTGAGCTGGTGGGAGTCGATGGGGCCGGCGCTGCCGACCCGCGACGTGTATCTACGGACGGCCGTCAGCGTCGGACGCGAAGGATGGGCCCACTTCGACCACGTGGTGATGAAGGACTACCGCTGGGGCATCTTCCTCGCCGAACGTGACCGTGACCGGCAGATCGCCTTCGGCGAGCACAAGGGCGAGCCGGCGTGGCAGCGGGTACCGGGCGAGTACCGGGCCGAGCTTCAGCGGCTCATCGTCGTGCAGGGCGACACCGAGCCGGCCTCCGTTGAACAGCAACGCAACCTCGGCGCGACCGCGCCCAGCCTGTACGACCTGCGCAACCTCTTCCAGGTCAACGTGGAGGAGGGACGCCACCTATGGGCGATGGTGTACCTGCTGCACGCGTACTTCGGCCGCGAGGGGCGCGAGGAGGCCGAAGAGCTTCTGCACCGCAATTCGGGAAGTGAGGACGCGCCCCGCATCCTCGGCGCGTTCAACGAGGAGACCCCGGACTGGCTCTCCTTCTTTATGTTCACGTACTTCACCGATCGCGATGGCAAGTACCAGCTCGGGACGTTGAAGGAGAGCGCCTTCGACCCGCTGTCGCGTACCTGCGAGTTCATGCTCAAGGAAGAGTCGCACCACATGTTCGTCGGTACCACGGGCATTGACCGGGTCGTGGAACGCACCGCGCAGCTGATGACCGAACACGACACCGACGAGGTCGTACCCCTGGGCGGGATACCGTTGGACGTCATCCAGCGCTACATCAACTTCCACTACAGCGTGTCCTTGGACCTGTTCGGCGGGGAGACCTCCACCAACGTCGCCAACTACTTCACCGCCGGGTTGAAGGGCAGGTGGATGGAGGAGCGTCGAAAGGACGACCACAAGCTGACGGATGAGTCCACAATGGTCGACGCCGTCACCGAGGACGGCGCGATCGGTAGCACCGAAGTCGCGGCGTTGACCGGCCTCAATACCGACCTGCGGGCGCACTACATCGCCGACTGTCAGAGCGGCATCAACCGGTGGAACCGGATCCTCGACAACGCCGGGCTGCCACAACGGCTACGGCTCCCCCACGTCGCTTTCAACCGCAAGGTCGGAGTCTTCCGAACCATCGAGGCGACTCCGCATGGTCAACGCCTCACCCCCGAGGAGTGGACGCGGCGGCGCGGCGAGTGGCTACCCACCGAGGTCGACAAGACGTACGTGCGGTCACTGATGCGTCCGGTCCATGAGCGCGGGAAGATCGCGGCCTGGATCGCCCCGCCCCGCAACGGCATCAACGGCAAACCGTTCGACTACGAGTACGTGCACCTCACCTGACCCCCGCGCACAGGAGTAGCGATGAGCACGGAGCTGTTCAACGCCAGCGAGTACCTACTCGATCGACGCATAGCAGCCGCCGACGGGGAGCGCGTCGCCCTGACCGGTCCGGCCGGCGACCTGACGTACCGGCAGCTGCTGGACGCCGTACGGCGAACGGCGTCGGCCCTGGGCGAACTCGGTCTACGACCCGAGCAGCGGCTGCTGATGGTCGTGGCCGACTCCCCGCAGTTCGTCATGCTCTACCTCGCGGCCATGCGCATCGGTGCCGTCCCAGTACCGGTGTCCACAATGCTCACCAGCGACGACATCACCGAGCTGCTCCGTGACTCGCGCGCACCGATGCTCGCCTACTCGCCGCAGTACGAGGCCACCGTGCTGCCGGCGGCGGAAAGGGCACCCGAACTGCGGACCCGACTGGTGACGTCCACATTGGACGAATTGGTGCGTGAGGCAGAGCCCACCGACCTGGTCTACTCCACGATCGCCGACTCGCCCGCCTTTTGGCTCTATACCTCGGGGACCACCGGTTCGCCTAAGGCCGCGATGCACCGCCACGGCT
>JBKPDY010000143.1:0-6597 GCA_046728155.1 Actinomycetota bacterium | reverse complement strand
GACTACGGCCGTACCTGCTCACGCTGCCCGGCTACGGCTCGTACTGGTTCAGCATCACTCCGGCCCGGCACGCCGTTCCCCGGTCCCGCCGCCGGCCGAGGGACGCGGAGACCCCGGTCTCGCCGGCCGTCGCGACCACGTTCTCGGCGGCGTGACGTTCACGACGTCGCCGGAATGCTCTCCGCGTGCAGGTCGTACGCGCGCAGGAAGAGCAGGGCGAGCCCGACCACGATTCCGGGCACGACGGTGAAACCGATCAGCACGCCCAGTTCGGCAGCTCTCGACTGCGGGGCGGCCGTGCCGGTGTCGCTCGGCACGTAGCCGAAAAGCTGGATCGTCTGCCCGAACAGGTACGGCCCCAGGGCGAGGCCGAGGGTCTCGCCCGCGGTCCACAGGCCGGTCAGGACGCCCGCCTGCCGTTTGCCCGTACGGATCGTGTCGTATGCGATGGTGTCGGGGAGCATCGCGAGCCCGAAGACCTGTTGACCGGCGTACCCGCAACCGAGCACTCCGACGACGAGGTATACGGCCCAGGTCGGCAGCAGCGGCGCCGACACCAGCGCGAGCGTCGAGACCGTGATGAGCAGCGACGCGAACACGTAGCCGCGCAGTTTCCCGATCCGGTCGCCGATCCGGTTCCAGATCGGCATGACCAGGATCGCCGGGCCGACCACGCCGGCGAAGAGCAACGACACCGCGTTGCTGTCGTGCAGGATCTGGTCGGCGAAGTACTGCACGCCGGCGAGCATCGCGGCGACCCCGGCGGCCTGGGCCACGAAGCAGGTCACCAGCACGCGGAACGGCTTGTTGCCGGCGGCCACGCGCAGCTGCGCCCGCAGCGTCGGCTCACTCTCGACCACCGAGCCGGTTGGGGCGTCCCGGGTCAGCGTGAACACCGAAACGGTTCCGGCGATCATGATCAACGCGATGAACACGCCCATCGCGCGGTGACCCGCCATGCCGCCACCGAACAGGCGGACGACCTGGGGCGCCACCGCCCCGGAGACGAGGATCGTGACGGCCAGCCCGGCGACCCGCCAGGTCATCATGCGGGTGCGTTCGCCGTACGGGTCGTGCAGGCCCGCCGCCTCGGTCATGTCCGCGGGCATCGCCACGTACGGCACCTGGAAGAAGGCGAACGCGGTGGCGGTGGCCAGGAACGCGACGCATACCCACGCCGCGCCACGCCCACCGGTGTAGCCACCGGCGAAGATCGAAGCGAACAGCACGGCCAGCGCGAGACCCGCCACGATCAGGTACGGGCGGCGCGGACCCCAACGGGTGATGGTGCGGTCGGAGATACGGCCCGCAAGCGGGTTGATCACCACGTCCCACGCCTTCGGGAGCAGCACCAACAGGCCCGCCAATCCGGCTGCGACGCCGAGCGTGTCGGTGAGGTACGGCAGCAGCAGCAGGCCCGGAACCGTTCCGAACGAACCGGTGACGAACGAGCCCGTGGCGTACCCGATCCGTACCCTGCCGGAGATATGCCTGACCACGCCGATGGATACGCTTGGCTGGGCAGGCGTCGACGGGATCACGGCCATGATCACGAATCGTAACCGTTACAACTCGCGACGGCTCTCCCGCATCATTATGAACTCGGCCACCACGCGTGGTCGGCCATGGGCACCCGGGCGCCGCGGAAGATCACGCCCTCGGCGACCAGACGCCGGCGCGCCTCGTTCTCGTGTCCGCGCGGCAACCGACCGCCTCCGCTGACGACACGATGCCACGGCACGGCCGACCCGTACGTGGCCATGATGGTGCCGACCCGCCGCGCCGAGCCCCGGCCGAACCGCTCGTGCAGATACTCGGCGATCGCTCCGTACGACATCACCCGCCCAGGCGGGATCCGCTCGACCGTCCGGAGCACCGCCTCCACGTACTCGGCAGGGTCGTAGTCTCCCTGTCTCGCCGGCATGCCACCAGGCTCAGGCACGACGCCAGGCTAAGGTCGCCCCCGACATAATGGCAGGCGTGTCCACTCACGGGGCGATCGTGACGACCGCCCGGCGGATCGTCGTCAAGGTCGGATCCTCGTCGCTCACCACGGCGCACGGTGGTCTCGACGCGCGCCGGGTCGACCAGCTCGTGGACGTGCTCGCCGACCTGCCGGCCGCCGGCCGCGAGGTCGTCCTTGTGTCGTCCGGGGCGATCGCGGCCGGGCTCGCCCCGTTGGGCCTGCGGACCCGGCCCCGCGACCTGGCCACCCAACAGGCGGCCGCCAGCGTCGGGCAGGGCCTGCTGATGCGGGCGTACACCGAGTCGTTCGGCCGCCACCGGCGTACGGTCGGCCAGGTCCTGCTGACCGTGGACGATGTCGTCCGGCGTTCGCACTACCGCAATGCCTACCGGACCCTGCGTCGCCTGCTCAACCTCGGCACCGTACCGATCGTCAACGAGAACGACACCGTCGCCACCGAGGAGATCCGCTTCGGCGACAACGATCGCATCGCGGCGCTGGTGGCCGCGCTCATCCACGCCGACCTGCTCGTACTTCTCTCCGATGTGGACGGTCTCTATACCGGCGATCCCTCGAAGCCGCAGTCGCGCCGTATCAAGGAGGTACGGGGTGAGGAGGACCTCGCCGGCGTGGCGATGCGGCGGGGCGGGCGCGCCGGCCTGGGTACCGGCGGCATGGTGACCAAAGTGGACGCTGCTCGGATAGCCACCGGCGCCGGCATCCCAGTTCTTCTGACGGCGGCGGAGCAGGCCGGCCCCGCCCTTTCCGGTCAGCCGGTCGGCACCCTGTTTCACCGGGTGCGGGAGCGGCCGGCGGCGCGCCTGTTCTGGCTCGCCCACGCCACGTCGCCCCGCGGACGGCTGCACCTCGACGAGGGCGCGGTCCATGCCGTCGTCGGCCGGCGGGCGTCGTTGCTTCCGGCGGGCGTGACCGGGGTGGAGGGGCGGTTCGCCGCCGGCGATCCGGTCGACCTGGTGGACCCGGCCGGGCGCCCCGTGGCCCGCGGACTCGTCAACTACGACTCGGGGGAGCTTCCCGGCCTGCTCGGGCGATCCACAGTAGACCTTGCCGCGCAGCTGGGTCCGGAGTACGAGAAGGAGGTCGTACACCGCGACGACATGGTCCTGCTGTGAGGTCTGCCGCCGGTCAGCGCAGGGCGCGCAGCGCGGTCAACGTGGTGTGCACGTCGAAGGCCGGCCCGTCGTCGCCGGCCCATGCACCATCCGGGCGTTGAGTCTGGTCGAGGCGCTCCCTGGCGAGGGCGAGCAGTCTGTCCTCCGTAGACAGTCCTGCTCTTCGAAGAGCGAGTGTCATCCAGGCCGCGTCCGCCGCGGACATCGCGGGTAACCGCTCGGTGAGCAGGCTGAACATCCGGGCCGCCTGGTAGAACCAGCCGGTGCGGTGCAGGGCCCCGGCCGCAAGCCAGCCGGAGACCAGGAATCCGGGCCAGCTCCCATCCGGACCGGCAGCGTCGAGGATCGTGCGGGTGGCCCGGGTCAGCGCGACCTCGTACGGCTCCGGCTCGCCCCGTTCGGCGGCGTCTCCGGCCACCACGGCGAGCCAGAACGTGGCGTTGGCGGTGAGGTAGAACCGGGCCTCCGGGTCACCCGGCTTCGCCCACGAGGGGGCGACGTCCTCGAGCGTGGCGTCCTCCTCCCACCAGCCGTCCAGACGCTGTCTCGCAGCCAGCCAGTCCAGCGCTCGGGTGGCCGCGGGTCGACTCAGTCCGTCGAGATCGTCGAGCTCGGCGAGGCGGAAGCAGGTGGCGTCCACGGAGGCGATATCGGCGGCCCACTGAGCCGGCCAGCCGCCGGACGGCGTCTGCCCGCGTTCGACATGCTCAAAGATATCCGTCGATGGGATCGCCCCGGTACGCAATCGGGAGAGTCTGGCCCGGTCGACGGCATCGCCGCGGGCCACGACGAAGCCCACCGCCGCATCGATATCGACCATTCCCCGCATGGTACCGTCCGCGCTCGCGCGTGGTTGTGCACCGCCCTTCGCGTGCCCTGCCAATAGGGGCACCCTTACTGCCCGTACGGGTCAATGGGGTGCCCCTGCTTTCACGCAAGATCAGTAGGCGGGCAGCGACGGATCGATCTGCCGTACCCAGGCGGAGACTCCGCCGTGGACGTGGACCGCGTCCTTGAAGCCGGCCGCCTTCAGCGCGGCCAGGGCCTCGGCACTGCGGACGCCGGTTTTGCAGTACAGGACGATCTGCTTGTCCTGCGGCATCGAGGCGAGCGCCTGTCCGTTGAGGATCTCTCCCTTGGGGACGAGTACCGAGCCAGGGATCTTGACGATCTCGTACTCGGCCGGCTCACGGACATCGACCAGGTGCATCGACTTGCCCGAGGTGATCCAGTCGTTGAGGTCGCCGACCGTGATCGTCGAGCCGACCACAGCCTGCGCGGCCTCATCGGAGACCGCTCCGCAGAAGTCCTCGTAGTCGATCAACGAGGTGACAGTCGGGTTCTCGCCACAGACGGCGCAGTCCGGATCCTTACGCACCTTGATCTTGCGGTACGTCATGTCGAGCGCGTCATAGACGACGAGCCCGCCGACGAGTGGCTCCCCGATCCCGGTGATCAACTTGATGGCCTCGGTGACCTGGATCGACCCGACCGAGGCGCACAGAACGCCCAGGACACCACCTTCGGCGCAGGACGGAACCATGCCGGGCGGCGGCGGCTCGGGGTAGAGGCAGCGGTAGCACGGCCCGTGCTCAGCCCAGAAGACGGCGGCCTGGCCGTCGAACCGGTAGATGGACCCCCACACGTACGGCTTGCCGAGCAGCACGCACGCGTCGTTGACCATGTATCGGGTGGCGAAGTTGTCCGTCCCGTCAACGATCAGGTCGTACTGCTCGAAGATCTCGAAGACGTTCTCGTTCGAAAGCACCGTGTTATGAATCACCACGTTGACGTACGGGTTGATCTCCCGCACGGACGCGGCGGCCGACTCGGCCTTGGGCCGGCCGATGTCGCTCTGGCCGTGAATGATCTGGCGCTGCAGGTTCGACTCGTCCACCGTGTCGAAGTCGACGATCCCGAGCGTGCCCACGCCGGCCGCGGCGAGATACATGAGCGCGGGCGAGCCGAGGCCACCGGCGCCCACGCAGAGAACCTTCGCGTTCTTCAGCCGCTTCTGACCGGTGACCGCGACATCTGGGATGATCAGGTGTCGCGAGTAGCGGCGGATCTCGTCGACGGTGAGTTCGTCGGCCGGCTCCACCAGTGGTGGCAAGGACACATCGACCTCCTGAAAGTGATCCCTACCATTGTTGCTCGTCCCCCGCTGGGACGCCGTGACGTGCGACACGCACTCGCTCCGCTGTCGGCTCGGTCACGCCGGCTCGCCTCCGCGCTCGTTCCGCTCCTCGGGCCTTGGCGGCCCTGCGATGCTCGCTCGCTGTCGGCTCGGTCACGCCGGCTCGCCTCCGCGCTCGTTCCGCACCTGCCACCCACGAAGACGCTCCGCTGCGCTCCACGTCTCCGCCGGGACCCCGGCACGGGCCTGGCGGCCCTGCGATGCTCGCTCGCTGTCGGCTCGGTCACGCCGGCTCGCCGCCGCGCTCGATCACGCCGAGGGCGCGATCCGCCCGGGCGGACCGGCGTACCGCTTGCCATCGAGGTAGGGCCAGCTGTACGCCACACATCCCTGCAGGCCGAACGTCTGCTGCTGCATTACTGGCGCGGGTCGGCCCTCACCCGGGCAGAGTTCGTGGCCGTGGCCGAGGATGTGCCCGACCTCGTGGTTGATGGCGTACTGCCGATATGCGAGCAGTGGCGCGCCGTACCCGGGGACGGAGGTGAGGTACCTGGTCAGGTTGATGACCGCCTGCGGGCCGGCCTGGCACGAGGTGTACGGCTCGCCACGCCAGACTATGTCCAACCCGACCGCCATGCAGAGCCGCTGCGCGGTGCCAGGTGTCACCAGCATGACGGTGAAGTTGGCGGGCGTCGTCTGCGGCACCCGCTGCAGCCGGACATTGTTGCCGGCGATCCAGCTCCTGGGGTCCGACAGCGTGGCGTCCACCACTGCCGCGAAGTCCGCGGCCGACACCGGCGAGCCCGTCTCCACCTCCACGTGGTAGCGCCGCAGGTCGCCGGCGGTGCCGAAGACCGCGCTCGTCCCGCTGGCGTAGATGTACGTGCCCGGGCCGTTCCTCGCGTAAGACGGCACGGGGGTGGCGGTCGGTGAGGGTGTGGGGGTCGGCGACGGTGTGGGGGTCGGCGACGGTGTGGGGGAGGTACCCGCAGCGGCGGCGATCGAACCGATCGTGGGTCTGAGGTACAGATAGGCACCGGCGGCGCCGAGCGTGGTCAGCCCCACCAGCAGAACCACCACCCAGCCGACCGCGCCGGTACGGGCATGACGGTGGCGTGTGGCGGGGGCTGACACGCCGCATAGCCTGACATGGACCCGACCGCGTGGCGAGCCGAGGTTGGCCGACGGCGCGCCGGATGTTCCACAGTGGACGAAGATCAGGCCCGCGCCGGGTCGCGCGCCAGTCGCCTGAGCGCGACCGTACGAGTGGGTTGAGTCTCGTGCAGCCGGTCGGCCGATCGGGCCTCCTCGAGCAGGGCCAGAATCCCTCGCGCTACCAGGCGGGGCTGTTCCATCTGGGC
>JBKPDY010000142.1:0-26293 GCA_046728155.1 Actinomycetota bacterium | reverse complement strand
AAACGATGGAGGGGTACTGGCCACGGGCACGCGAGGACGCGTCGCTGCCGGACGTCCTGCGTGAATACGGCGAGATCTGGACCGCCAAACCCAAGGTGCTCGTCTCTCGCACCCGCCACAGCGCCGATCACAACACCCGGATCATCGACGGAGACGACGCGATCGAGCAGCTCGCCGCCCTCCGTGCCCAGACCGACGGCACCATCAGTGTGAACGGCGCGGCGCTCGCCACACAACTGCTCCGTGCCAAGCTGCTCGACGAGCTGCTGCTCTGGACCCATCCCGCGATCCTCGGCTTCGGCAGGCCCCTGTTCGACGAATACGACGTGCCGATCGAGCTCGATCTGCTCGAGCAGCGATCGTTCGAGCAGGGCGTCACGATGCACCGCTACGCCATCCACGATGTAAGCGAGGCAAGCTCATGCTAAAGCAAGTCGCAGAGGGTGTACTGATCCACGAGAGCGAGTGCATTCAGAGCAACGCCGTTGTCGTGCAAGGCCGGGCTGGCGTGTTGCTCATCGACGCCGGAATAACGGGCGACGAAATGGTCGCCATCGCGGACGACCTTCGTAAGTTGGGCCAGCCCGTTGTGGCAGGGTTTTCTACGCATCCACATTGGGATCACCTTCTCTGGCACGCCAAGCTCGGCGAAGCGCCCCGTTATGGTACAGCCCGCTGCGCGGCTGATATCAAAGCTTTTCTGTCGAATCCAAGTTGGAACGACGACGTCGCCGAGGAGTTACCGCCGGAAGTCGCCGGAGAGGTGCCGCTCGACCTGCTGGGTCTCATTACCGGTCTACCTGCCGGAACTACGCAGATTCCTTGGGAGGGCCCTAAGGTTAGGATTATTGAGCATCAAGCGCACGCTCCGGGCCATGCGGCACTGTTGATTGAGGAGCGCAGGGTTCTCGTCGTCGGCGACATGCTTTCTGATGTCTTGATTCCGATGCTCGACTTGAACGCCGCTGACCCGATCGACGACTACCTCGCCGCGCTGCGGCTGCTCGAGGGCGTGGCGGACGACGTCGATGTCCTCATCCCGGGTCACGGGTCCATCGGCGGAGCTGATCAGCTACGCGCACGGATCGACCAGGATCGGGCGTACGTGCTCGCCTTGCGTGAGAGCCATGTTCCCAGTGACCCGCGGGTCGGCCCATCGGCTAAGCCCGGCTGGGAGTGGGTAAGCGATGTGCACAATGGGCAAGCCCAGCGCCTCGCCGAAAGAAGCGAACGCGGCGGCACTCCTGGCTGACGATCGGTGCGCGTCACGACGCCAGGCGAGCGGCGTCGCACCAGTCGCGCATGTCGCCGTCGGCGTACGGATTCCGATGCAGAGCCAGGTACGCCAGCCGTACACAGGTCAGGATGCTTAGCTAGTGGGGCGGCCGGCACCCACGGCATCACGACATCGCCGGCCGTCCGTACCGCATCCGGGTACCACGCCACGACCAGAAGGACACCAGATGATCAAACCGACCAGCTGGGCCCCGACGAAGGCCGGGACGGAGGCCGGAGCGATACCTGCGAACGTGTTTGTGAACGCGCGCCCTACCGTCACTGCCGGATTCGCGAACGACGTCGACGACGTGAACCAGTACGCCGCGCCGATGTAGGCACCGACCGCCGCCGGCGCCGCGGCCGTGCGGTGCGCTCTGGCCAGCGCGAAGATCAGCAGGATCAGGCCGGTGGTGGCGACGACCTCCCCGATCAGCAGGTACCCGTGGCTGCGCCTCGTGGTCGAGAACTCGTTTGTCGGGACCCCGAACATGACGTTGGCCAGGATCGACCCGGCGATGCCGCCAACGAACTGCGCACTGACATAGACGCCAACCTCCGAAAGCGGCAAGCCGGTCCGGCGCCGGCGACTCAACCACCAATCGGCGAGCGAGACAACCGGGTTGAAGTGCGCGCCGGACACCGGGCCGAGAACGAGGATCAGTACGGCCAATGCGAACGCCGTCGTGACCGAGTTCTCCAGCAGCATCAGACCGACCTGACCGGGCGACAACCGGCCGGCCATGATGCCCGAACCCACGACCGCCGTTACCAGAAGGCATGTGCCCAAGGCCTCGGCGAGCGCGCAGCGACCCAGCGAATTGCTCACCAGCCGCTGCCTACCGGCACATCGAGTTCCGCGAGTAGATGCCGCACCCGACGTTCGATCTCGTCGCGCACCGGCCGCACATCCTCAACGCTCATTCCGGCCGGGTCGTCGAGCTCCCAATCCTCATACCGTTTGCCCGGGAAGATCGGGCACGCGTCCCCGCAACCCATGCTCACCACCACGTCCGCCGCGCGAACGACCTCATCCGTCCACGGCTTCGGATACTCGGCAGAGATGTCGATACCGCGCTCCAGCATCGCGGCCACCGCGGCTGGGTGCACCTCCACGCTGGGCTCAGACCCACCCGACCAGCCCAGGGCCCGGTCACCGGCGAGGTGCTGGAAAAAGCCCAGCGCCATCTGACTGCGACCGGCATTATGCACACACAGGAACAACACCGTCGGTCGGCCGTCCTTGCGCAGACCCTCGACCTTGGCCAACGCCGTCAACCGCTGCCGGGCGAACCGCTCCGCCATCAGCGGTAGAAACCGAGGCACCGTCGACCGCTCCGCGAACTGGTCGTAGCTGCCGTGCAAGAACCGCTCGACCGTCCCCGTCCCGAATACCCCGACAAACTCACCGGCGAGCCGCGACGCCGCCGTACGCAGTGCCAGCCGCTGGTCGACCGACAGATCCTCACGGCGAAAGGTACTGCTGACATCAGCCATGACCAGATCCCTCCAATACAGGCACCAGGCGCTCAACCCGCGCAGCGAGGTCGACATAGGCCTTTTCAAACGCGCCGTCGGTGTCGACCAGGGCGGGGTCCGGCACCGACCAATGCAGACCGGGCCGAGCGGCCGTGATGTGCTCGTGCGCCCGGTCGCACACCGAAATCAGTAAGTCATCAGACCTCAGCACGTCATCAACATGAACCGGACGGACCTTGGCGAGGTCGACACCATGGCGACGGGCCACCCGTACCGCCCGAGGATGCACCCGCTGCGCCGGTGCGGTACCGGCCGAGGCAATCGGGACCGAAGACCGCGGCCGTAGCAACGCCGCCGCCAGTTGTGACCGCGCCGAATTGTGGGTGCAAACGAACACCACGCGAGGCGGCCGGCTCAGCTGCGGGTGAACCAAGCCGGACAGGCTGGCCGCCACCAGTTGCACGTAGCTTCGGCGCCGATCCCCCTCAGACCGAGTCCGTCGAATCAGCCCAGCCGACTCCAGCACACCAAGGTGGTGCGCCACCAGATTCGTCGGCATACCCAACAGAGCACCGATCTCGCCGGACGAGCTATCGCCGACCACCAAGAGATCCACAATGGCCAAGCGTGTTGCATCGCCCAACGCCGCGTGTACCCGCGCACGCGCCTCAACCGTAGTTAGATCAGAAACCATTGAGTCGATTATCGCTGAGTCAGTGTTCCCGGTCAAATGGCGCCGGGTCTCGACCGAATTCGGATCAGATTGAGTCGATTCCTGCCGAGCTATCGGCCGGGTATGAGCCACACGGCGGAGGACCCTGGCGCTGCGCTCGGTGTTCTTCCCGGGTCGACCGCCTGCTGCAGTGGGTTGAGCAGGCGCAGCGTGTTCGTCGAGGTGACACGGCGGTTCAACACTCGCTGGGTCTGGTTGGCGGATAGACAAGCGAGGCCGACGCGGTCCGCGACGGGTGCCCGTACCCGGGACGCGACCGCGTACCGGCGGCTGATGGGCTACCTGGGCCGCCCGCTGGACTGGACCCCGCGGGGCTGACGATTGGCGGTAGCCGCTGTCGGACCCCTGCGGGTATGGTCCTGCCATAGCGGCGGGGGGGCGTGCGCCTCCGGCCCGGGGGCATCGCGACGGAAACGAGGTGACCACGGTGGCGGAAAACTACGTGCGGCACGCGCTCGAGGTCTTCGCCGGGTACGACGACGCCGAGGCCATCGTCGCCGCCGACGGGCGCCGGTACAGCTTCGCCGACCTGCGGGCGCGCATCCGGGACACCGCCGCGGCCCTTTGGCATCACGGGATCCAGCCGGGCATGACCGTCGCCATTCTGGTCTCCAACCCGCCCGAGTCGTACTTCGTTCTGTTCGGAGCGCATCTGCTCGGCTGCCGTACCGTGTTCATGGGCAAGACCATGGCGCCGGCGTTCCTGCGCGATGTCGTGGCCTTCGTTCACGCGGACGCGTTCGTGTACGAGGTCGCGATCGCGGCCGAGCTGGGCAGGGAACTGGCGGAGGCGGCCGCACCGCTGCCGACCCTGTGCATCGGCCCCGGTGGGATAGGTCCGGATCTGAACGACGCGCCCGCCGTGACCGAGCTGCCGTTCGACCCCGAGGGTGTCGGCGTCGAACCCGTCACGCTGTTCCAGACCAGCGGCACGACCGGCACTCCCAAGCTGGTCCAGCACGGCGAACGGTTCTACCGCACCATCCCCACCGTGGCGGCGTTCTACCAGCCGCCGGACCGGCCCATCCGCCACCTGCTTCCCTCCGGGACGTGGCATTCGGGCGGCCAGGCAGCCGCGATACTGACATGGGTCAGTGGCGGAACGGTCGTGTTCCAGTCCGGCTGGGACATCAGTGTCTTCCTCGACGCCATCGCCGCCGAACGCATCACAAGCATCAACCTTGCCCCGCCGTCCCTCTATCAGTTGCTGGACGACGCGCGGCTGGCCGACACCGATCTCAGTAGCCTCTATCAGGTCACGGTCTCCGCGGCCCCGGCCGCGCCGGCACGGCTCAGCCAGGCGATCGATCGCTTCGGCGAGGCGCTCAATGTCGTATACGGCATGGGCGAGCTGCCGTTCATCACGGCGCTGCCGAACCTCGCCCACCACCGCGCGCACCCCGAGCGGCTCGCGTCCTGCGGCCGGCCGTGGGGCGACGTACGCCTGGAGATCCGGGACCCGGCCGGGGTCGTGCTACCGGCCGGCGAGATCGGCGAGATCTGCGTGGCCAGCGACCTGCTGACCGAGGGGTACTTCGGCGCACCGGAGGAGATCGCCGGCCGGCTGGTCGACGGATGGTTGCGGACCGGCGATGCCGGCCGGCTCGACGCCGATGGCTACTTGTACATCGTCGATCGCCTCAACGACATGATCCTGACCGATCTGGGTAGCCAGAACATTTACTGCCGTCCGATCGAGGACGCGCTGAACGGGCACCCTGAGGTGCGCCAGGCGGCAGTCATCGGGGTGCCGGACGAGCTGCTCGGGGAGGCCATACACGCCTATGTGATCCGGTCGCCCGACGCCACGGTGACCGAGGACGAGCTCCGGCAGCTCGTCGTGGAGCAGCTCAACGAGCTGTGGTCGCCGCGCGAGGTCGAGTTCATCGGCTCGTTCCCGCTGACCGAGAGCGGGAAGGTCGACAAGAAGCAGCTAAGGGCCCGCCACCTGGCCCGCGCTGACGAGCGGACGGCAGCCGCGAGCGCGCTATGACCGAGCTGACTTCCACAGTGGAGCGTCCGCCCATGGGCGAACCGGCCCAACCGGCGGTGCCGCGGGGCTGGCGGGCCACGGAGGCGATCTCCAGCCTCGCCACCAGACTGTCGTTCGTCGCCGTCGCCTGGGTGCTGCTGGTCGAGGCGCCGGGCTGGACGCGGGTGGGGCTGGTAGTCAGTGCGCAGGCGATCGCCTATCTGGTCGCCCTTCCGCTCGCGCTGCGCCTGTTGGACCGGGTGGAACCCGGACGGGTATCGGTCGCCGCCGATCTCGCCAGCGCCCTGGCGCTCGCGATCGCCACCTTGTTCACTACCAGCGTCGTCGTCCTGCCGATCCTCGTCGCCATCCTCGGGGCGCTCAGGGCGGCGAGCGACGTGGCCAAGAATGTACTGTCCGGCGCCGCGACCTCGACCCTGCACCCGGAGGACGGGCAGGACGCCAACGCGCCACCGCGGGAGAGCCTGCTTGGGCTGGCGATGCTGGCGGTCGGTGCGGCCGCCGGGGTGGCCGTCTCCTGGCTCGGTACCTTGGGCGCCCTTTGGCTGATCGCGATGGTGTTTGTCCTCGCCGCCCTCGGGGTTGTACTGGCCGCCCCGATCCCGCTGGAGACCATGGACCAGCAGCTGTTCGACCAGCCAACCGGCGCGCTCGTGGAGCCGCCGCTGGCCCGGCGGCTCGCCGTGGTCCTGTTCGCGAGCGGGCTGCTCGCGTTGGCGGGCGCAGTGATACTGGTCGGAGCATGGGCCCGCGATGTGCTCCCCGCAGCGGACGCGCCCGACGCGCTCGGGGTGGTCAGCGGTGCCTTCGTCCTCGGGGCACTCGGCGGCGGAGTGGTCTTCACGGCGTACGCGGGCCAGCCGGTGCGGTACCTGCTCCTCGCCATGGGCTACCTCGCCGGCGGCGGGGTAGTGGCCCTAACCGCCGGAATGTTCCCGGCCCAGCTGCTGGTACTCGTCGTCGCGCTGGTGGCCGGCCTGGCCATGGCGTCGGTGACGCCGATCCCAGGCCTCAAGCTGACGCCCGTTGTACCGGCCGCGATGCGCGCCCGCACGGGTGCCCTGGCGGCCGGCGCGGCGGTCCTCGGCATACCGCTCGGAGCCTTCGCCGCCGCTTGGGTCGCGCTGCACGCCTCGCTCATCGCCTCCATCGCCGCCGCCGCCGGCTGCTACCTCCTGGCCATGCTCATCCCGGTCATCTGGTACCGCACGTGGCAGGAGCTGACGCCGCGGCTGGACCGGCCGGTCACGTTGCTGCGGCGGACCCCGAAGCTCTCAGCCCGGTTGTCGGTAACCCTCGGCTACGCGGACGGGCAGTGGCTGGTCGAGGTGCGCAAGGGCCGGGCGCTGATGGGCACACGGTACCTGGTCAACTCGGCTGAGGCCCTGAACATGCTGGCCCTGCTGGACGTGCCGGCGCTGACCGACCGGGTCGGGCAGGCGCTGACGACGGACCGGACCGAGGCCGGCCGGCAGGTCGAGCGGCTACGTACCGAGCTGGCCGAGCTCGAGGCCAAGCTCAACGGGCTGACCGAGATGGTGGACCTCAGCGACGGCGGCAAACCCGTCTAGCCACTCCCTCAGCGCCGGCCCACCAGCAGAGCTTGCGCCGCGCGGCCGACCCGGCCCCGCTGGTCGTACAGTTCGGTCTCGGTGAGGCCGTTGCCGCTCGCCTCCATAGTGGACCTGGCGGCCAGCAGGAACCAGTCGCCGGCCGGCTGCCGGTGCAGGTGCACGGTCAGTTCCGTGTTGATGAACCACCACGTGTCCACGTCGAGGATGCGGCTCAGGCCGTTGCCCGTGTCGGCGAGCACGAGCAGGCGGCTCAGCGGTGTCGCCGACTCGCCCGCTACCAGGTCGACCCGGGGCCGGGCCCATACCGTGGCCGGCGAGTTGCCCTCCTCGCCGCCGGTGACGAAGCGCCACTCGACCGAGTCGGCGTAGCCGGTGTTCCACATCGGCAGCCGGAACGTGTCGGCCCGGTCGGGCATCGGCGGCAGCTCGACTTCGCCTTTGGGGAACCCGGGCAGCTCGTCGTACACGGGGATGACCCCGGCCGGAACCGGCAGCTCCATCGGCTGTACCCGCATCCGCCATGCGCGTGCCGACATCGCGGTACGGCCGTCAGCGACGAGGTGCGCCTCGACCAGTTCGACGCGGCGGCCCGGACGGCTGATCGAGGCCGTTACCGCGACCTCGCCCACCGGTACCGGCCCGAGAATCTCGGCAGTGAACCGGCCCACCTGGGTCGGTCCCTCGATCGACGAAGACAACCGTTCTATGGCGCGTCCCAGCAGAGCGGCTGGAGGACCACCGTGCTGAAGGTTCGGCGACCATGAGCCCGCGCACCGGCCCGTACCGATGAACCGGGCGGGGTCGTCGGTCGGTTCATAGAACGCCGGCGGCATCCGGTCATTATGGCGGTCGGCGGCCGGGGCCCGATACACCGCTGGGGAGCGACCGCTACCGGCTCAGCGGGGCGGATCGGTGACGGTGAAGCGCCCGCGCAGCCCTGTCGCTGCTGCGCCGAGCGCGGCCTGCAGTACCGCCAGCTCCTGCCGCAGGTCGTGCGCTCGCTGTTCGACTCGATCCCGGTCACCACTCAGGGCCTCGCGTACGGCGAGGTGCACCGCGGGCACCGTGAGCTGCGACAGGCCTTCCACGGCCAGCTTGGGCTCGACCGCTTGCCCGTGCGCGAGCACGCGTGCGCCAGCACGTGCGTCTACCCGCCACCGGCCGGCGGCGTACCGCAGGGTGACCCGCAGGCCAAGGACGCGACGGGCCAGCGCGTAGGTCAGCGGCAGTTTGGCGTGCTCGGCCGTCGGCCTCATCGTCGTGTCGTTGAGCTCGCGCCATGTGTGGTAGCGGAACACCGGCACGAGCGTGCTCACGAGGTACACGACCCCGAGCAGCAGGGCGGCGTTCGTGTAGCCGATGCCCTGCACGGTGATGCCGGCGATGAGCGGGCCCAGCGGCAGGCCGCCGAACATCACCGCGATGCTGATGCCGGCCACTCTGGCCAGCAGGTGGGGTGGAATCCGTCGGTACATCATCGCGTGAATGGCCGGGTTCACCGCGCACATGGCCACCCCGCCGACGAACGTCACCGCCACAACCAACGCGAGGTTGTCGCTCAGCGCCAGCACGATGAGCCGGGGCGCGCCGCCCAGGACGTACCCGACGACGACGCTCGGGTACCTCGGCAGGTGCGGCGCGATGGTGGTGAAGAGGGCCGCGCCGAGGATCGCACCCAGGCCGTACGCGGAGGCGACATAGCCGAGGGAGACCGGCGAGTGCAGCACGGTGAACACCCACAGCGGTATGAACACCACTCCGATGGCCTGGGTGAAAAGGTTCGTCACGAACAGGCTGTTCGATACGCCGCGGAGCAGCCGGTCCCGGCGGTAGTGGTCGAACCCGACGCGCAGCGAGTGCAGGTACGACTCCTTGTGCTGGGCAGCGGCCGGCTCCACGGCGGGTGCGCGTACCGGTTTCGGGTTCGGTACCAGCGCCAGCACGACGGCCAGGGCCGCCGCGAACGAGGCGGCGTCGAGCCAGACCGCGCCCACCGACCCGAGCGTCGCGATGGCCACACCGGCCACCGAGGCGCCGATCAGGTTGGACGTGCGTGAGATGCCGTCGTACGCGGTCGTCACCCGGATGTAGTTGATACCGCCCTCGTCGAGCAGCGGTTTGAGCAGGTTGTTCTTGGAGCGGTCGCTCATCGCCCGGATCGCGCCGGCCACCGCGACGATGGCAAGGAACGCGCCGAACGGTGCGTAACTGCCCAGCGCGATGAACCCCACGGCGACTGCGCTCGCCCCGTCCGCGATGATCGACGTGCGCCAGCTGCCCAGTCGGTCCTGCAGCGGGGCGGACAGCACGCCACTGAGAACGTACGGCAGCAGCTCGGCGGCGGCGACCAGGCCCACCTTGGTGGGGCTGTGCGTGTTGACGAGGACCAGCCACGGGATGGCGAAGAACGACATCCGGCTGCCGATGGTCGAGATCGCCTCGGCCACCAGCAGCGCGGTGACGCCCACTTTGTACCGCCGGGCCGATGCGCTCGGCGCGGCCGGGAGCTCTGGCGCCACAGCGTCCTCCGCGGTCGGGTTGCCCACTCTTCTTACCACCGCCCCGCGCGCGCCGGGAAACCCCGCAACGGCCGATGGATTGAGGCTGTTCGCGGCGGTGAACGCGGCCTAGACTCCCGACGAGGCGCGATGGATCACGTCGATGAAGCTGGATAGTCCTATTTAGACCGAGAGGCCCACTCGCGATGAATGGCTCGCGGCGGCGACAGCTGCTCCTGTCCCTGGTCACGCTCGTGGCGATCGGCTCCACCGCCCTGGTCGCGACGGCCCGTTCCCAGGCGAATGCGGACCGGCCCGACGCCTGGGTGGCGACCTGGGCGACGGCTGTCCACCCGGCGCCGAGCCCGCAGTCCGGCTGGCCCGAGCCGCTCTCGATCTACGGCTTCAAGGACCAGACCATACGCATGGTGGTACGCACCTCCGTCGGCGGGAGCCGGGCGCGCGTCCGCCTGTCCAACCGCTTCGGCGCCAAGCCGCTCGTCATCGGCCATGCCACGATCGGGCTGCCGCTGCCGGAGTCCGGCTCGGGCGACGTGCGGCCCGGATCCCTCCACGAGGCGGCCTTTGACGGGCAGCGATCGGTGACGATCCCGCCGGGCGGTACGGCGCTGACCGACCCCGTCGCGATGGACATCCCGTCTCTGGGCGACGTCGCGATCAGTATCTACCTGCCCGGCGAGACCGGCCCGCCCACGGTGCACAACCTCTCCCGGGCCACCAGCTACATCGGGCCCGGCGACAGCGCGGGCGCCCCGAGCGGGGCCAACCTGTCGCATACCTTCCGCAGCTGGTACTTCCTCAGCGGCCTGGACGTGCTCAACCGCTCGGGCGCCGGCGCGATCGCCGTGCTGGGTGACTCGATCACGGACGGCAACGGCTCGACGAACAACAGCAACCACCGGTGGACCAACTTCCTCGCCGCCCGGCTCAACTCGGCCGCGCCCGGCCGCGCGCCTGGGGTACTCAACCTCGGCGTGGGCGGCAACCGGCTGGGCTACGACGGCGGGGATTTCCAGCATCCCGAGTTCAACATCGACGCCTCGGCCCGCTTCGCCGAGGACGTCCTGTCCCAGACCGGAGTCCGCGCGGTCATCGTGGAGTTGGGCATCAACGACATCTGGATCACCCACGCGAGTGCCGACCTGATCATCAGCCAGCTCGAGCAGCTCGGCGCGCTGGCGCACCAGGCTGGCCTGAAGATCTTCGTGTGCACGATGGGGCCGTGGAAGGGTCTGGTGGGTCTCACCGGTACCGTCGTGTACACCTCCGCACTGGACTCGACCCGGCTCGCGGTGAACTCGTACCTGCGCACGACGACCGACTTCGACGGGATCATCGACTTCGATATCGTGCTGCGCGACCCGGCCGACCCGCTGGCGCTGCGTCCCGACTTCGAGGACCTTGCCAAGGACCACATCCACCCCAACGACGCCGGCAACGCGGCGCTGGCCAATGCAGTCAACCTCGACCAGCTGCTCGACTGATGAGCCGCACTCGGCCAAGCAGCGGCGGGATCCGCACGATGGGTTAGTCAGCGGGATTGTGGAGCGGTCCAGCCCGGCGGACGTCCGAGAAAACCCATGAGCCGCTGACCCGCGGTTGCGTCGTCGGGTACCGGGATACGCGCACGGAACGGACCGGTCGGTCCCCACGTCGCTGGAGTGTCCGGCCAGCGGGAGGCGATACGCAGTCCGATCGTGCACAAGTCTTCGTCCAGGGCATCGTCGACGCCGATCGCCCTTGCGACGTCCCAGCCGTGAGCCAAGAAGTCCACCGAGTGCATGTTCAGTGCCACGCTCGCGGGGAATGTGCCGTAGCCGAACACCTCGAGTCGGCGCTCGAGCAGGTCGTCCGCGGCGAACGCCCGGGTGACGAGTGACGCGGCGTCACGGTACGTGCCGTACGGGTCGGTCCCGAGAGTGGCGCCGTCCCATACATCGGGGTCGGGCGTGGCACCCTCGGCGGCGGCGGCGAACCCGCGGTGGTGACCGACCATGTGTCGCAGCAGGTCGTCCAGGGTCCAATCCGTGCAGGGCGTGGGTCGGCCAAGATCCTCGACGCCCACGCTGGCGAGGATGTGGTCGATGTCCTCCAACACCCGGCGGTCAAGTTCACGGGGATCCATCCGTACACGATATCTGTCCGGACCAATGCTCCGGCGTTAGCGTTGCCGTCATGTGCAGCGAATACGCGCTGTCGCGGGAGGCCGCCGATCCGTACTGCCTTCGCGTGGGGGAGTCCGCGGCCCTCTTGGCCGGGCACCCGTGGAAGCGGTTCGTCGTGGTGGGCGACAGTGTGGCGCTGGGAGGCGATCCCGTGCAGGGATACTCCGAACTCCCCTGGACGGATCGAGTCGCGGCGGAACTCGCAGCAGTGGAGCCTGATCTCGTGTACCTCAACCTTGGTCGCCGGGATGTGGTCGCGGCGCAGGTGCGCGCGGAACAGCTCGACGATGCGTTGGCCTTCATGCCGGACCTCGCGCTCGTCGCATGCGGCGCGAACGACGCGCTGCGTGCGTCCTACCGGCCGGAGGCCGTCGATGCCGAGCTGACGGGCATCATCGGCTCGCTGCGCCAACGAGGCGCCGACGTGATGACGATCGGCCTGTTCGACACAACGTTCGCTCCGGCGATCCCGCCTCGGGTCAAGCACCTCGTCGGCCGCCGCATGGGCGTGCTGTCCCAACACACAGCCGAGCTGGCTGTCGCGCTGGGCACGATCCATATCAACGTGACCGGTCACCCGGCCGAGGCCGACGCGGACATGCACAGCGCCGATGGACTGCACGGAAACATGCGCAGCCACGCGATCGTCGCCGCCGAGGCGGTACGGCGACTGGGAGCGTATCTGAGCAACGCGTTCACCGACCGCCCTTGCACACCTCCTGGACCGCGGTGACGAGCTGATCGCGGCTCGGTTGCAAGGCAAGGTCCAGCGCCAGCGCGAAGGGGAGAACCGCCCCGTCCGGCCTCGTGACCCGCTTTGGTGGGGTGATGAGCCGCATCTCCTCAGCCGCGGTGGCCAGGATCTCGGCCCCGATGCCGCAGGCGCGGTTGGAGTCATCGACGACGACCAGCCGGCCTGTCTTCTCCAGGGAGGCGGCTAACCCGGTCCAGTCGAACGGGTAAAGCGTGCGCGGGTCGAAGACTTCGACCGAGATCTGATCCGCCAGCTGATCGGCTACGGCCAGGGCCGTCTGCACGAGGTGTCCGACCGCGACCACCGTCACGTCGTCGCCCTCGCGATGCACCCGACCCACGCCGAGAGGCACAGGCCCAAGCGCCGCGATATCGACATCCTCGCGCATGCCCAAGGCGCCGGCGGGCGCGAAGAGGACGACCGGGTCGTCGTCGCGGATGGCCGTCACGAACAGGCCGTACGCGTCGGCGGGCGTCGCGGGCACCACGGTCTTCACACCGACGTGGGCGAAGAGGCTGTACGGATGGTCGGAGTGCTGCCCCGCCCAGCCGGTGCGAGAACCAGAGCCGGGGACGAAGTACGTGACGGGCGCCGACGCCTGCCCCCCGGTCATCAGGGAGATCTTGTGCGCCTGGTTGGCGATCTGCTCGAAGACGAGGAACAGCAGTGAAGGGATCTGAAACTCGATCACTGGCCGGCGACCGGCCAGGGCGGCTCCGGTGGCGAAGCTGGTGAACGCCTGCTCGGACAAAGGTGTGTCGATGACCCGATCCGGACCGAACTTAGCGAGCAGCCCGGCGGTGACGTTGTTGACGGCCACACGGATGTCCTCGCCCAGGACGAATACGGCCTCGTCGCGCTGCATCTCATTGGCCAATGCGCGATGAAGGGCCTTGAGGTAGGAGAGAACCGCCATTACTTTGCAAACATTTCACTCGTCTCCACTGTGGACACCAGGGCCTCTCCGGTACCCGTACGCCCGCGCAGCCCGCTTGCGTAGAGGTAATCCAGAGCGCCTCCGACATCCGGCGGGGGACTGCCGCACGCGAAATCCACCGCCCTGTCCAGGAGCGCCTCGATCTCAGCGTCGATCTCCGCCCGTCGCTCGGGATCGATTCTCGCACCCTGGATATCCACCGCGTTCCGGGAGCGGCCGATGGTCATCTCCTCCTCACTGCGATACCTGACGCGGGCCTTGTGCTCCCAGGTGTGGTGAGCGTCGAACCGGTATGTCCGGCATTCGAGAAACGTCGGCCCCGACCCGGCCCGGGCTCGCGCGACACCCTCGCTGGCTGCGTCGAAAACGGCCTGCGCATCCATGCCGTCAACATCGACAGCCGGTATGCCGAAGGCCGCCGCACGGCCCCTAATGGTGCCAGCGATGGCCTGTTCCACGGTAAGGGTGGTCGCGTATCCGTTGTTCTCGCACACGAACAGCACGGGAACCCGCCACAGAGCGGCCAGATTGAGCGATTCCAGCAACACCCCCTGGTTCATGGCGCCGTCGCCGAAAAAGCTCACCGCGACGCGGTCGGTGCCTGCGCCGCGGTGGGCCCAGGCGGCACCGACGGCGATCGGGCCACCGGCACCGACGATCGCGTTGGCACCGTAGATGCCCAGGCGAAAGTCGGCCGCGTGCATGGAGCCGCCGCGGCCCCGGTTGAGGCCGGTCGCCCGCCCGGCCAGTTCGGCGAGCATGCGGACGGGGTCCGCGCCCTTGGCCAGGACGTGTCCGTGGCCGCGGTGCGTACTGGTGATGATGTCGTCAGGGCGCAGCGCGGCGCAGACGCCCGCAGCGATGGCTTCTTGGCCGATGTAGGGATGGATCCCGCCAACTATCTCGCCGGAGTTCACCAGGTCGATGGCGCGTTGTTCGAATCGTCTGATCAGCCGAACAGTCCGGTAGAGCCGTACGGGTACCTCCGGATCAGCCACGGTTTTCGCCATACCTCACCTCCGCGTCGCGTCCAGCAAGCCGTCGGTCCCGGGCCCGGTCGGGGCGACGTCGAAGCCTGCCTCAACGAGCAGCTCGCGGTACTCGGCTTCGGTCCGGTCGGACCCCTCGAGCGTGACGAGCATCAGCAGGTCGACCAGTCCCGCCGCCGAGCGCCGGCCCCCGTTGGTGGTCTCGGGCAGAAAGTCCTCGAGGACGAGTAGCCGAGAGCCCGGTCGCATCGCGGCGTGAACCTGGCGCAGGATCGCCCGCGCGTTCTGATCGCGCCAGTTGTGGAGCACTCTCGAGAGCACATAGACATCGCCACCGGACGGCACGTGGGAGAAGAAGCTGCCCTCGACGCACTCGACCCTGTCGTCGAGGCCAGCCAGCACCAACTGTTCCCGCGCGTGTCCGATCGCCTCGCTCAGCTCCAGCAACACCCCCCGCAGCTGAGGATTGTCCCGCAACAGCTCGATCAGCAGCGCGCCGTTTCCACCTCCCACATCCACGACGACGTTCGCCTTTTTCAGGTCGCACGTGGCGATCGCCTCCGGCACCCGCTCGTTGCCCATCGACGTGTTGAACGTGTGGGCCGCATCCGGATTGTCGCCGAGGTAGTCGTAGAACGGTTGGCCGTACACCTTCTCGAAGGCCGGCTGGCCAGTGTGCATCGTGTGCATGATCTCTGCGAATGATCGGAAGATCTCCTCGCCCTGCATGAGGGCGTTGAGGTGCACGGAACCCGGGACATCGGTGCGGAGCAGCTCCGTGGTGGCCGTCAGCCCGAACGTGTCCGGCTCCGGTTGGGTGAACAGCCCGAGCAGAGCGAGGGCGCGCAACAGTCTCCCGAGCGCCCGACAGTCCGCCTGGCTGGCCCGGGAGAGGTACTCGACCGTGCGCGGGCCGTCCCGAAGCAGGTCGGGGACGCCGAGTTTGACCAGAGCGTAGACGCCTTGGGCGACCCAGCTGCCGGAGAGGATGCCCAGCAGCCGCTTCCTCGCCAGGACGTCTCCGTCGCGCGTCCGACTCTCGTCGAGGGTCATCTGGCGCGCTCAGGCCGCGACGCGGCCCTTGATGGCCGACAGGATGCCGCTCCACAGGCGAACTCGCGCGTCGAGGGCCGCGTTCACGGTGTCCGCGCATTCCTGCCACTTCACGTCGTCGTCCGCACACAGGTCGGCGAGCATCTGCATCGCCATGGGCGTGTGCTGTTCACCGTCGACCTCGATGTGCCGGGCGAGGTAGTCCACAAAGGTGTTGAGCGTGCCATCCTCTTTGTTGAGGGAGATGACCTGTTGGAACATGTCCGGGATCAGGTCCTCCCGGCCGAAGGCGAACGCGGCCGCCTGACAGTGCACCGGAGCGCCCTCGATGAAGCCCCAGGTCGTCCTCACGAACTCGGCGGACGGGACGGGAACGCCGGCCTCCTCGAGCGCCGCGCGCACGACAGTGCCTGCGCGGATCAGATCGATGAACCTGGTGATGATCGCCGTGTCCGCGCCGGCTTCCGCCATGCCATTGACGTAGAGCTCGAAGTGGCTGATGTAACCGCCGCCGAGTTCGTCGCTCTCCTCCACGAGCACGATGTCGTTGATCAGGCGCCGGCTGCCGGTCGGCCCGGTCGGCACCCACGGCACCTCGACGCAGGTAAGGTTGCGTTGCAACGACTTGAGCAGAGACATGAAGTCCCATACCGCGAAGACGTGATGCTCCATGAAGGTGACGACGGCGTCGTGGGTGTCGAGCTGCGCGTAGACCGGGTGGGTGGTGACCCGTTCCCGCGCGTCATTGACCGCCGTCTCGAGACGTTTGATTCCCGGATGCGTCTGACCCCAGTCATAGCGCGACATTGCGCCCTCCCTCGGTAGTGAACGGTCGGTGGGTTTACCGGTCTGCCGCGGTCCAGAGCACCGGGCAGTAGGTGGGATCGGCGTAGTCCGGTCGGCCGTCGGCGGTCGTGCGGACCAGCACGTCGTGGTTGTAGGTCACGACGCTGCCATCGCTCAGGGTGAACTCGCGGTATTCGTTCGCCCCGTCCTGCAGGTGTAGGGAGATTGCGCGTCGCGGCCGGTCGCTCCGGTTACCGGCACTGCCGTGGTAGATCCGGCAATGATGGAAGCTCATGTGCCCCTTCGGGATGACCATGGGGATCTTGCGAATCTCGGCGTTGTTGAACTCGGCGTTCTGCGTCAGGAGAACCTCAAGATCGAGCTTGCTGCGTTCGGCGAAATGCCGGGTGGTGCTGTCGTCGCCTGCGATCTCCTTCCAGAGGTGGCTGCCGTCGACCATGGTGATCGTGCCCATCTCCTCGCCGCAGTCGTGGAAGGGGATGAACGCGGTGAGCATGCGCTCCGAGGTCGAGGTTGCCCAGTAGTGCTTGTCGAAGTGCCAGGGCACCACGTTGGTCGGTTCGTCCGGGCGCGGTGGCTTGTAGATGAGGGTGGACTGGAAGAGACGGATCTCATCGGACTGGGCGAGCCGCGCGGCGACCGCCCCGACGAGCGGCTTTCGCAAGATCGCACCGATGGCGTCGCTCTCAAAGTGGATATAGTCGTTGTGCCGCTGGACCGCGCCCTGGGAAGGCTCCCAGTAGGCGAGCCGCGGCGGACGCAGCGGAAGCGTGCGATCGCGAACGCCTGCGTAGAAGCGCTCGCTCGCGGTGAGCAGGTCGTCAACCTCGGCGTCGGTGAAGAGCTTCCGGGACAGGTACCAGCCGTGCTCGGCGTAGAACTCGACATCAGCGTCGGAGGGCAGCAGCTGACGCTCCTCCTCGGTCAGCGTGAACTGGGCGACAGACACTAGCTTCCTCCAGCATCGTTGCTGTTCCGCGGGACGGATACGGCCCGGAACTATCGGCGGATATCGTGACGACCCTGCTCGTACGCCGTCGTCATGCGACGGCCAGATCGACACGCTCGCGGGCGGCTTCGTTCGGCCCGGCGAGTTCGCGCTCCTTCGCCTCATACAGCGCCTTGATGTTGCTGCTGCCGAAGGTGAGAGCGCCGTGCCGTTCGATCAGCTCGGTGAACAGCGTCCGGCGGACGTGCATGGACTCTGTGAAGATCTGGTACATCTGTCCCCAGTGGTCGCTGTCGACGAGAATGCCCAGGCCTTGCAGGTCCGCGACGGGTAGGTCGATCTTCCCGAGCCGGTGCTCCAGTTCGTCGTAGTACGTGCTCGGGGCGGTGAGGAAGTGGACGCCGCGGGCCCCGAATGCCCGCACCGCCGCCACGATGTCGTGCGTGCGGAACGCGACGTGTTGGATACCCGCGCCTGCGTGCCATGTCAGGAAGTCGTCGATCTGACCGGGACGTCGGCGCACATCGGGCTCGATGAGGGTGAATGTCACCTGTCGCGACGGGCTCTGGACGACCTTGGAGTCCATGCCCTGTCCTCCGACGTCGATGTACTCCTCGAAGGTCTCGCTGAAGCCGAACACGTCCTGGTAAAAGCGCGAGGTGGCCCCGAGATCGCCCGCGGGCACGCAGACGGCGGCATGGTCGATGACTTCTAGTAGATCGTCGTCGGGCCGGATGTCTCCGTCGACCGGCTCTGTGGTGGCGGGGGCGAAGGCACCCGGGAGGAAGGCGCCCCCTGGCGTGTCGCGCTCGACGAGTCGGTGGGCGACATCCGCGAAGCCGGAGACTGTCGCGACGATCGCCCGCTCGCCACCGTCGTCATACACGGTGGGCGGGGACAGTGACCTGGCGCCCCTGCCGACAGCCTCCGCGTGGGTGCTTGAGACACTGTCAGTCTGCAGAGCGATGATGGCAACGCCGTCTCCGTGGCGGCCGACGTACTGCGTCGCCGGGTGTTCCGGTACGAGACCCGTCGTGAGAACGATTCGTATGTCGCCCTGCCGGAGCAGCAGCGAATGCTGGTCGGCCAGCCCGGTGTGAGGCCCTCCCTGGCCGCTGATGCGGAACCCGAAAGCGGTGCACAGGTAGTAGGCGGTCTGGCGAGCGTCTCCGACGTAGAACTCAAGATGGTCAAAGCCTAGAATGTTCATTCCAACCTACTTTGCTCCGAAACCCGTCCATCTCTTCCGACTTCCGAACTCGACTCCTGTCCACTCGCGATCGAACTTCGCGGGGCCGGCCGATTCTTGCGATGCATCCCCGCCGATTGCTGGCGGGCGCGCCGGTCAAGAACATGCAGACGACCGTCTGTTGGTCTGTTCGCCCTACGCTATCTGGGTATCGATCAACTCTCAACAGCCAGTATTTATGCTGATCAACGGGCCTAGGGCGCGGTATCTGATCCTTCGAAACGGTTGCGCCGGCTTGGCCGACCGACCACGAGACTTATGTTGTGGCCACCGAAGCCGAACGAGTTCGTGACGGCGAAGTCGATCCGGGCCGAACGCGCCTTCTCACGGACGTGGTCGAGGTCGCACGCCGGGTCGGGATCGTCAAGGTTGTGGGTCGGCGGCAGCAGAGCGCGCCCGATCGCCATTACGCTCGCCGCGGCCTCCACGACACCCGACGCGCCGAGCATGTGACCGGTTATTGCCTTGTTCGAGCTGACCGGCGGTGACGCCGCACCGAAGACTGTTCTTATAGCCAGGGACTCAGCCACGTCACCGAGCTTCGTGGACGTGCCGTGAGCGTTGAGGTAGCCCACGTCCCGCGCGTCGAGTCCGGCATCCGCCAACGCGCGGCGCATGCACTCCGCCGCACCCTCCCCGTCCGGGCGGGGTGTCGTCGGGTGATGGGCGTCGGTCGTGGCCCCCCAACCCAGCACGCTCGCATACGCCGCGCGGCCGCGGGCGTCGGCGTGGTCTGCCCGCTCCATGACGAACACCCCGGCGCCCTCGGCGAGAACGAGACCGTTACGTCGCCGGTCGAACGGACGGCTCGCCGCGGTTGGGTCGTCCCATCCGCGGGCGAGGGCACGCGCGTTGCCGAAAGTATCCGCGAGGGTGGGAAAGAGGGGCGCCTCAGCACAGCCACACACGACCGCATCGGCCTCGCCCGCACGAATAATGCGTACCGCCTCCGCTATCGACTGCGCCCCGGCGGCGCACGCGGTGCCAATGGATGAGCTGTAGCCGCGCAGGCCGTACTTGATCGCGATGCGCGCCGTGCCCATGTTCGGCAGCATGCCAGGAAGCAGGTATGGGCTCACCGACATGCGCCCGCGCTGGGTGCGCGTCACCACCTGCGCCTCGAGCGCGGCGAGGCCACCGGTGCCGGAGACGACCGTCGCCACCCGGTACGGATCGACATCACGTCCGGCGACCAGGTCCGCGTCGGTCATCGCGGCCTGCGCGGCAACGAGAGCCATGACGATGTACCGGTCGATGGTGCGCGCCTCGGGGCCCGGCATGACGCTGGCCGGGTCGATCTCCGGCCCGCTGCCGATGACCTCGAGCGATCCGTGCGCCGGGTGGCCCTCCGGCGGCACGCGCAGGCCGGAACGCCCCGTGCACAGCGCCTCGAAGACCTCGTCGAGGCCGCAGCCCACAGGCGTGACCAGGCCGATCCCCGTCACAACGACCTCGGTGCGAGCGGGCCGGCTCATGACTGCCGCACCTGTGCCTGCTCGGCGAGGTGACGCTGCCTCATCAGAAACTTTCGGACCTTTCCGGTAGGACCAACCACGATCTCGTCGTCGGACACATGCTCCACGCGACGCAGGGTTGCGGCGACCCGATCGTCGAGGGCGGCGCACACCGCCGCGGTACGGTCCACGTCGGGATCGGCGGCCGGCGCGAGCAGCAGCAGCACATCCGTGACGACTCGGCCGTCCTCGGAGACCGCGACCACCGTGCAGTCGCGTACGTCGGGGCAGCGGGCCAGGATGCGCTCCTCCGACATCGCCGTGTAGAGCCAGTCGCCGTTACCCAGTTCCACCGCGTCGACGGCGCGGTCCATGTGGTAGTAGTAGCCCTCCTCGTCGCGGTACATCAAGTCCCCCGTGAGGTAGTAGCCGGCGAAGCGAGTGCGGTACGTGTTCACCGAGTCGTTCCAGTAGCCCAGGGCCAGGGTCGGCGACTTCAGCCCGAGGTGTCCGACCTCACCGACCGGCAACTCCTCCGCGGTGTCGAGGTCGAGAATTCTGACGTCTGCGAAGACGTGCGGTTTTCCAACACATCGCCCGTACCGGTTGGTGTCCGTCCGGTGGCTGATGTGAAACGCCGAGTGTCCCATCTCGGTGGAACCGATGCCGTCGACAAAGGTGGACCCGGGTACGCGTACCACGCCCTGCCGCGTCACGATCAGGTGGCTGCCGACGGCGACCAGGCGGCGGATGTGCGCCTCGTGCGCGCAGTCTCCGGTGTTGAACCAGATCGCCACCGAGTGCAGGTCCCGCTTTGTGAGGTCGTGTCGGGCCATCTCTGCCCAGGTGACCGCGAACCCGAAGACTCCCGTCGGCTTCCATCGCTCGATGGCGTCGAGGATCGCGGTGGCGTTGTTCTGAGTAGAGAGGAAGAGCAGGTCCGCGCGGTTGCACAGCGCCTGGTTGACGGTGAGGACGCCGGCAGTGTGGGGCGCGGGGAGCGCGCTCAACACCCGCTCGGTGCCCTGTGCCCTCGGCGCGGACAGGCGGATCCGACGGGTCGCGGCGAACAGGCTGCTGTGCGAGTGGACGACGGCCGTCGGCAACCGGGTCGTGCCGGAGGAGTGCGTGATGGCGATCGGGTCGTCGGCGTGATGTTTGTACGGCCTTGGCGCACGCGCCGGATCGCCCGTCCCCAGCTCCGCCACGTCACCCAGGATTGGTGCGCCGAGATCGTATGCGCTGAGAGGTTCGGCGTGGGTGGCGTCCGCGAGCACGCCCACCCCGCGAAGCCTGCGAATGTAATCGGCCGCCACCTCGGCCGGGATGTTGGGGTTCATCAGCGCGGGGATGGCGCCCAGCCGGTTCAGAGCCATGAAGTTGAGGAAGCAGTCGGCCGCAGTGCTGGCGTAGACCGCCACCGGATCGCGCGGCCGGACCCCGCGTTCGTGCAGCCATGCCGCTCGAGCCGCGACTCGTTCGTCCAGCTCGCCGAGGGTCAACGCGTCCCACGCCGGGTGGCCGTCCACGACGGTGTCGAAGGTGAGTCCCGGCCCAGCCGGGTCGGCGCCATGAGCCAGCAGCTTGGTCACAACATTTCCGGCGCCCAGTTCTGGATCGGCTGCAAGGATCGCCCGCAAATTGGTGGTGGTCATGGACCCGGTCCTTCGCTATCAGTGTGTGCTTTCTGTCGGTGCTTTCTGTCGGTATCGCTGACGAGCACGGCGAGGGCACGGTCGCCCTCGCCATCCGTGGACGCCTGCTCGGCCCAGACGACCAGCGCGTCGTCCGCGTCGCCATCCCCGATCGTCAGAGCGGCGACCGCGAGACCGTCGGCCAGTTGGTCGTCGGTCGGGCCGAGACACACGACGGGTCCGGCCAGGCCCCACCGCGCCGCGACGTGCCCGGCGACCGCGTTGGGTACCGCCTGGAAGAACAGCAGCGGAGCCACTCGTGAATCGGAGTCGACCGCCTGAGCCACGGCCACAGCGGAGGCTAGATCGCCCGAGGCGCTCACGATCACCACGGCCGTCCGATCGCCGCTGGCTCGGTCAACCGGGGGCTGGCGGTAGTACTGGCGCAAGCATCGTTCGGCCACCTCCGCCACCATCGGAGAGAACGACGACCCCACGAAGCCCGCCAGCGGCGCGGGTGGCCCGTCGCCGTCGTGCTTGGGCCACCGCGCCGTAGCCAACGACACGAGCCCGGCCGCCGCGGCCAGGGCGGCGACGGTGTCCGGGCCGGTCGCGAGCGCGGCGGTAGGGGTCACGGGACGCCGACCAGAAGTGCGGTATTTGCGCCGCCGAACGCCGAGTTCAGGGACAGAGCCCAGCGCGGTCCCGCGGACTGCGGATGATCGAGGATCAGGTTGAGCGGGCAGTCCTCGTCAGGACCGAGGTAGCCCGCGTTCACCGGCAGCGTCGCCTTCCCCAACGCCAGTACCGTGACGATGAGTTCGAGCAGGGCAGAAGCCTCCAACGCCTGCCCGTGCAGGGCCTTGGTCGAGCTGATTGGCACCCGCCGCCCGCCTGGTCCGAGCGCGCGCAGCAGCGCGTTGGCCTCGGCGACGTCGCTCTGCTGCGATCCCGTACCGTGTGCGTTGACGTAGCCGACTTCGTCGGCTCCGATCTGCGCCCGCCGCAGAGCGCCCGCTATCGCGCGGGCCATTCCGGCGCCGTCCGGGCGCGGCTGGCAGACGTGGTACGCATCGCCGGCGCGACCCCAGCCGGCGAGCCGGGCCAGCGGCTCCGCGTCATGGGTATCGGCCGCGGTGCATGACTCCAGCATCACCGCTGCCACCCCGTCACCGAGCAGCAGGCCCTTCCGACCCCGACTGAACGGCCGTACGGCTCCGTCTACGGCGAGCGCGCGCCCCGCGTCGAAGAGCGCGAACTGATCGGGTTCGACCAGATAGCCGGCGGCGACCGCGACACGGTCGGCATCGCCACGCGCGATCATCGCGGCGCCGTCCGCCACGGCGGTGCTGGCGGCGACGCAACCGGTGGTGTAGGTGCGCACCGCCGACGACAGTCCACATTTCTGCGCGATCGTGGCGGCGAGCGTACCTGAGCGGTGAGCGGCCCGGTCCGGCGCCGGCACGCGTCCGACCGCCGGATCGCCATGCACGGCGAGCAGCAGCGGACAGGTGGTCCGCTCAGCAGGGCTCAGGCCCGCCTCGGTGCACGCCTGATCCACCGCGTCGATGAGTTCATCGAGCAGCACGGGTGATCCGGCCAGCAGCGCCCCGACTCCCACGCGCCGTCGGTGGACATCGAAGCGCGACACGGGTCCGAACGCCGGTCGACCCGAAAGGACGCCATTGAGCAGGGTGCTGGCCCCGCGACCGTACGCGCTGAGCGCCCCGACACCGGTGATCATGACCGATCCGCGCCTACGATCACCCGATAACGGCGGTGCGGCTTCAGCCATGCACGCCCTCCGAAAGCACCTTGCGGAGGACCTCGACCGCGCCGCCCACGGTCGTCATCCGGATCAGCGACTCGTCATCAAGGTCAAGCGTGACGCCATAGCGTTGCTCGACCTGGTGCAGCAGCCACACCAGCTCCAACGAGTCGATGCGCTCACCCACCTCGCTCGACGGGCGGTCGCCGTAGGTGGCGAGCATCGCAACCACGTCCTCGCGTGCGGGCGGCTGGTCGATCACTGTGCCTGACCTGAGGTCTTCGCCAGGCCGGAGCGAGCGGTTATCTCGTCGGCGAACTCGCCTATCGTCATGCCCGCCATTTTCTCGGCTTCCTCGTCGCCGAACCTCACGCCGTACTCGTCCTCCACCCGGACGGCGAGCTCGGCGACCGCGAGTGACTCGAGGTTGACGCCGGCCGGACCCAGTGGCGTATCGAGCTCGACATCGTCGACGGGGTAGTTCATTTCCGCGATCGCGTCGATGATGAACTGGCCTACATCGGTCCTCATCTGGTTGGCTTCCTTTCATGGGAGGGCGTGCGTTGCTTGATCTGGACTCGGTGATGGTGTGGCTGAGCAGGGCCGAAGTCGACGTCGAGGCGTACGCGCGGCGGCTCGTCCTCGAGGTCGCGGCGGCCACGTTCGACGTGCCCAGGTCTCAGGTGCGCCTTAGCCATGAGTCCGGTGGGCGGCCGCGGGTCCACATAGGTGCGTGTAGCGGAGAGGCTGAGTTGCACGTGGCCCTCAGTCACACCCGGGGGGCGGTTGCGGTTGCGCTGACCGCGCTCGGTCCGGTGGGCGTGGACGCGGAACGGGTGCGGCCCTTGCCTGCGCTCGCATTGGGCCGCCGCTGGCTCTGCGACGCCGAGGCCCGGTGGCTTTCGGGTGCCGCCGCCACGGCCCAGACCGCTGGGTTCCTGCTTCTGTGGACGCAGAAGGAGGCCGTTGGGAAGGCGCTCGGCGTCGGCCTGCGAGGCGGCGGGATGCGACGCGAGATGCCACGACCGACGAGTCCCCTCGGAGCAGGCTTCCGGCCAGCGGCGGCCGTCCGCCCGGGACGGCTCCGGCGGGTGCCGGGCTTGTCGTCGATGGCGGTCGCGGCGTGGCCCGTCGGAGAAGACTTTGTCGTATCCGTTGCCTGTGACGCCCCAGCGGCGCTCGGCGCTTCGATTGTATTCAGGGAACTCGAATCCAACCGTCCGTCCTGCGGGATGCAGCCAGATGGTCATGACGTGGATTTCGGCTCCGCGGTGCGCAGCACCGCGCGGTCGCGCACAACCTTGCCGGTGGCGGTACGGGGGATCTGCTCGACCACGTGAACGACGCGAGGCCGTTTGTATGCGGCGAGTCGTTCTGCCAGTGCGCCCTCGATGGCGGCCGCGGCAGACGGGTCGGGCACGACGGCGAACGCCTCGATGCCGCCGTCGTAGACGACGACGGCGGCATCGACTCCGGGCAGGCCGGCGAGCGTGTGCTCGACCTCCATGAGATCAACCTTGAGGCCGCCGATCGAGACCTGCGAGTCCAAGCGGCCGCGGATCGTTACCAGGCCGGTCCGCAGATCCACGCTGCCCGCGTCCCTGGTGTGCAGCCATCCATCGGTCCATCGCGTCGGGTCGATCAGGCCGACGTACGGCGAACGTGGCATCGCGACGAGCAGCTCGCCCTGCTCCTCGCGCACGGTGATGCCCGGCGCTGGGAGTACCGCTGGCCGTGTGCGGCCGTACAGGTCGGTGGCGATGACGCCAACCTCGGTCATGCCGTACATGTTGCCGAGGATCACGCCAAAACGGTCGACGAAGCGTCCCGCGACCTCGGCGCGGACCAGCTCGCCGCCGGTCGTCATCCGTGCGAGCGACGGTAGCGGGGGAGGGCGCTCGACAGAGCCCAGCAGCTCGGTGTGGAATGGCACACCGATGAGGGTCGTCGGTGCGTCGCCCTCGGCGACCGCCCTGAGGATCGCGTCCACCGTCAGCCGCTCAGGCAGCACCAACTCGGTACCCGCGTGTAGGCAGTAGAGCAGGCCGCCGACGAGGCCGAGAACGTGCACCATCGACGCGAGGAGAACGACCCGCTCGCCGGACAGCGGTACGCCGTCCATCTGGCTGTATCGGTCGACCTCGGCGACGAGTGAGTCCGCCGTGCGACCGATCACTTTGGATGGCCCGGTGGATCCGGAACTGAGCTGCAGTATGGCGTGGTCCGTGGCTGCCGGTCGGCCCGGGCGCGCCACAGCCGTCTCGGTGACGTCGTGGTACGCCCGCAGCCCGGCTGGGATCGGGGACGACGAGTGTACGAGAACTTGCGGCGCCAACCGGTCGAGGGTCTGGCTGATCTCGTACGGCGTCAGCCGATGATCCAGCAGCGCGACCTGCGCGCCGATGCGCAGAGCGGCGAAGAGGTTGGCGACGTACGCGAGTGAAGGCGGCAGGTTCAGTGCGAGGGAACCGCCACGTCGAAGTCCAACGTGCTCAAGCCTGGCCTGCCTGTCCGCGATCAGCTGTCGCAGGGTCCCGCGATCGATCGGGGCGCCGAGCCGGAGGCAGACGTTGCGGTCGGGCCCGGCGAGCAGTATCTCGTCGACCCAGTCGGCTCCAGCTGTCACAGCCACACCGACCGCCGGTCGACCATCGCTCATCAGTGCCCCGCAAGTAGCTTCGTTGGTGCCTGCGTGCGGGCCGCTCGCGTTGCTGCGACCCCGTGAACGAGTGATCCCGTGAATCCGGAGCGTACAAGCTGATAGAGGCACTTGCAACAGTCGCTCTTGATCTCCAACGAGAGCTACCTCGGGAGCGTGCATTCTTAGTATTGTCGGCACCCAAGCGCCGTACCGAGTTGCCGCACAAAGTTCCGGTGGGAGGACCAACGTGCCCCTTCACCCGCAGGTCCAGGCGATGCGTGACAGGCTTGAGCGCGAGAACGTCCCCCCGCTCTATACGC
>JBKPDY010000141.1:0-14733 GCA_046728155.1 Actinomycetota bacterium | reverse complement strand
CGGCGTTGACGAGCGGTTCGGACCATCGCTGTTTGCCCGGCTTTTGGCGGCCTTGAGCAGGCGGTTACAAAAGTCGTACGGGGCGCCACGCGGGCGTTCGTAGCCTTGACGCCGGACCCGCCGTACGCTGGCCGAGCGCCGTTTCCGATAGATGCCGGCGGTCGCGGAGTCTCTTCTCGGCTCTCCGGTAACGATCGTAAGCGGGTGGGCGCTCTACTACCGCGACGGGACAAGGACGAGACGGTGAAGCGTAGCTACGACGGCACATTGGCTGGTCCATCGCAACTCGGCGGCGTGTGCGCCGGCCGTGTTTCACGTGAAACTGCCGTCGATTCGGCGCACCTCTCAGGGGCCCCTGGAGCCACGGCGACGGCGCTGCCATTCGGCTTCGCAACGTCCGACGTCGTAGCGGCGAGTTCGACGCGGAGTGCGGCGGCTGCCTTGGCGTCAGGCACCGTCCCGGTGGCGGGAGCGGCTGCGTCTGGCCGTGGAACGTCCGCGTCTGACCCGAGAGCGATGGCTGGCGCCGCGGGTCCGGCGCACGAGCCTACGAGCGCGATGCCGGTATACGAAGGGTCCGGAGGACCGAACACGATCGTCGCGGCCGCCGGCCGTAGGGGTAAGACCGGCGAGATCGACAGCGTCCGGGAAGCGCGGATCCCAGAGGATCCGCCGCTGGCCCAGGAGGCCAAGCGGGCGGTACAGATCCTCAACCCGAGCGGCGAGATCCAGATGCCGCGACCACCGCGGACGCGGGTCTTCTGCGTGGCGAACCAGAAGGGCGGGGTCGGTAAGACGACCAGCGTCGTCAACATCGCCGTGGCGCTCGCGTTGCACGGAAACCGGGTGCTGGTCATCGATCTCGACCCCCAGGGCAACGCCTCGACCGGCCTCGACGTGCCTCACCACGCCGCGATTCCGGATGTGTACGACGCCCTGGTCCAGGAGACCCCGCTGAACGAAATCGTCCAGACCGTCTCCGGGATACCCAATCTCTACTGCTTGCCGGCGACCATCGACCTCGCCGGTGCCGAAATCGAACTGGTCTCGATGGTGGCTCGAGAGTCGCGGTTGCTCCGAGCAATTCAGGCCCACATCAACCAGTACGACTACGTATTCATCGACTGCCCACCCTCCCTCGGCCTGCTAACCGTGAACGCGCTCGTGGCCGCACAGGAGGTCATGATCCCGATTCAGTGTGAGTACTACGCGCTGGAAGGCGTACAACAGCTCAGCAACAACATCCAGCTCGTCAAGAACCACCTGAACCCCGGGCTGGAGGTGACGACTGTGCTGCTGACGATGTACGACCGGCGTACCCGCTTGGCCGACGCGGTGGAACAGGACGTGCGGGCACATTTCGGCGACCGGGTCTTGACGGCGGTTATCCCCCGCAACGTTCGAGTGTCCGAGGCGCCCAGCTACGGCCAGTCCGTGATGACGTACGACCCCGGCTCCCGCGGCGCGACGAGCTACTTCGAAGCGGCTCTGGAGATCGCGACCCGCGGCGCGCAGGTCGGAGGAGCGTGATGACCGGCAAGCCCAAGGGTGGCCTTGGCCGTGGCCTGGGCGCGCTGATCCCGCAGGGGCCGCCGGTATCGGTTGCCGAGCCCGCACGCGCCCCGCAGGTGATCGACATCCCTGAACCGCCGGTGTACGAAGACAACCTAGCGCCCGTGCCTGGTGCGCGGTTTGCCGAAGTGCCGGTCGGTTCGATCCACCCGAACTTTCGCCAGCCCCGGCAGGTGTTCGACGAGGAGGAGATGGATGAGCTGAAGGTCTCGATCGAAGAGGTCGGGTTCCTTCAACCCATCGTCGTACGAGAGTTGGTCGACGGCACCTTCGAGCTCGTCATGGGTGAGCGGCGCTGGCGTGCCGCGCAGGCACTCGGACTTGAGGCCATACCGGCGATCATCAGAGAAACGCGGGACGACGCGATGCTCCGCGACGCCCTGATGGAGAACATTCACCGGGTGAACCTGAACCCTCTCGAAGAGGCGGCGGCATACCAGCAACTGCTGGACGAGTTCGGCGCTACCCACGAAGAGCTGGCGCGCCGCGTCGGGCGCAGCCGCCCCCACATCTCGAACACGATCCGATTGCTCAACCTCCCCGGTCCGGTGCAGGCCCGGGTCGCGGTCGGTGTCCTCTCGGCTGGTCATGCCCGCGCGCTGCTAATGCTCGAGGAGGCCGAGCAGCAGGAGGCGCTGGCGGCCAGGATCGTGACGGAAGGCTTAACGGTCCGGCAGACCGAAGAGGCGGCTGCCTTAGCGCGGACGGATAGCGTCCCGACCAAGAAGCCGAACAAGCGGCCAAGACCCCACGCGCCGGGGCTGTCCGAGCTCGCGGACCGTCTGTCGGACCACTTCGAAACGCGGGTACGAGTAGACCTGGGCCGCCGGAAGGGGCGCATTCTCATCGAGTTCGCGACGGTGGACGACCTCGAGCGCATCGTGTCGATGATCGGTCCCGGGCGCTCTGGCGGCACCGATTAACTCGACCGGTGCCGGCGGCCCATCGCTTCGGCCAGCCGGAGCCACGAGGGTTGGCAGGGCGCCACACGTGTTGGCGGGAGCGCCACATGGGTTGGCGCGGCGCCACGCCAGCGACCGGTCGACCCACAAGGCCGATAAGGCCGACTGAGCAATGAGCCCAAACGGCGGCCTCCGGCCACAATCTGTTGTGACGGCTGGGTTTCACGTGAAACCGGCAGACCGTCGTCCGGTCGAGCCGTGCTCGGCCCGATCTGGGTTAGGGTGTGCCCCGTGCCCCACCAGGATCTCCCACTTCCCGACTTCACCACTTGTCCCACCTTCCCCTTCGTTGGCGATCTGCGGGTCCGTGAACTGGACCCTCCGGTGGAGCTGGAGCCGGAGCGACCTGGTGAGGACCCGGAGTCGTGTGCCACATGCCGTGCGCCGGACGACGCCTATATCTGGGTCGCGGATCGCTGGCGGGTACGGGCAATGGATCGCCCCACGGGCCTGCCGGCGGTCGTGATCCTGGAGCCGCGATCACACCTCGACCTCGGCGACCTTCCCAATCTCCTCGCGGCCGAACTGGGCGTGATGACCGTACGGTTGGAGCGGGCCATCCGTTCGCTGGACGGAGTCGCGCGGGTTCATGTCAACCGCTGGGGCGACGGCTTGGCACACCTGCACGTCTGGTTCATGGCTCGCCCGTACGGGCATCTACAGCTGCGCGGGACGTTTCTGCCGCTCTGGGACGACATCCTGCCGGCAATTTCGGAGGAACGGTGGCGGGAGAATCTGGCCCTGATCGCGGCCTGGCTCGGCGAGTTCGGTGGTCGCACGCTTGCAGATCCGCCCCGGATCGACTGGCAGTCGCCCTCCTACCTTGAGACTGACACAGGCCTTCAGCCTGACACAGGCGCGCCGGATGAGTCGTTCCCCGGTCCTGCGGGTGATGGCCGTGGCACCGCGGACAGCCCGATCTGATCAGCCGGGCCACCGGAGCGCACACCGTTTGCGCTTGGCTGCCCCGCAACGGACGTGGTCTCTCGTCATTCTTGCCCGGCTCCTCCCGTGCCGTCCGCATCCCGCGTACGATCGTCGTGGAGGGCTGTATGGGCTCTCCCGTTCCGTGAGGTGGCCTTTGAATGTCGCGTCGGCTCGTTAGTCTTACGCTTGACACTCTTGAGGACCTCCCCCGCCGCTGCCGCGCATGCGTCTACTGGGAGCTCGATCCGGTCGCCGGCGAGCGTGCCTGTGCCGCTGGCGACCCCGGCCTCGAGAAGGAGGCGTGGGTATCGCAGACCCTGCTCGAATGGGGGTCCTGTGGGAAGCTCGTGTACGTCGACGGAATAGCGGCAGGGTTCGCGATGTATGCACCGCCGGCGTACGCACCGCGTTCGTTGGCCTTTCCGACCAGCCCGATTTCGGCCGACGCCGTCCTTCTCATGGCTGCGCATGTCGTACCGTCCTTCGCCGGCGGAGGGCTTGGGCGGATGCTCATCCAGGGCGTGGCAAGAGACGTCACGAAGCGCGGAATCCGCGCGATCGAGGCGTTCGGTGACGCGAAGTTCGGGGACGACGCCGACGGGCTCTCCGGCTGCCTGGCTCCGGCGGACTTCTTCCTCGCGGTGGGCTTCAAGACGGTACGACCGCACCCGCGCTTCCCGCGGGTCCGGCTCGAGTTGCGCACGGCGCTGTCCTGGAAGTCCGATGTGGAGTACGCGCTGGAGAAGCTCTTAGGATCGATGAACCCCGAGGCGATACTGCGTCCAGCCACTCGCGGCATGCTGACCGGCGTGCCGCGCGACGCAACCAGTTCCACGTGAAACATCGCGCCCACCGTTGTCCTATGTGGACTTGGTGACAGCGCGCCGCCGTGCATTCGCCGGTCCGCGAGCCTGTTGCGGTGTGTCCAAGGAGAGGTCGAGAGCCGGTCGCCCGGATCGCGACCGAGCTAAACCTTGGCCGGGAAGCCGGATCGGTCCAACATGAAGTGATCAATAGCGTTGACGTCGATCGATCCGGTCGCAACATCGGACTCGACTGGCAGGTACATTCGTTGAACTGCGGCCACGATGGCCCCGACGATGCGATCCCGGAAGAGCGGGTCGATCAGCCGGTTCCGGTCATCCCGTGAGGTGAGGTAGCCGACCTCGACGCGTACCGCCGGCATGCGGGACAACCGCAGCAGATCCCAGGTCTTGGCGTGGCTGCGGCAGTCGAGCATGCCGGTGCGTGCGACGATTTCGCGCTGGACGAGTCCGGCCAGCCGCTCACCGAGGGACGATGTGACGCCCCCGTCACCATGTCCGTAATGGTACGTCGCGACACCGGACGCCTCCGGACTCGCGTGCCGGTCGAGATGCAACGAGATGAGGAGATCGGCGCCGAGTTCGTTCGCGAGGTCGGCCCGGTCCGACTCGGAGAGGCGTTCGCGTGGCGAAGGCCCACGGGTGAGATTGGCCCGCATCCCGAGGGCCGCCAACCGGCCCTCCAGCCGGGCGGCCAGGTCATACATGATCTCGGCTTCGGTCCAGCGCACTGGGCCGTCAGGCACGCTGACGCCTGGATCGCCGCCGCCGTGGCCGGGATCGATGACGACGCGCTTGTCCACCAACGCGGTGCCCGCCGCGCGGAAGCGCTCGGTCTCACGTAGCAGGTTCGGACGTCCGCCCACGACCTTGCGACCGAGTCGGCGAAGGGCTACGTAGGTCTGCGGCCCACTCACCCCGTCCGGGAGCAGCCCAACCTCCTTCTGGAATCGGGCGAGGGCCGCTGCGGTCCGCCGCCCCATGATGCCGTCGGCGCGGCCCACGTCGTACCCCATCTCCAGCAGGCGCTCCTGCAGGGCGCGTACGTCGTCGCCGAAGAGCGGCTCCGGCTGCATATGGGCGAGGACCCGGGAGCCCAGCGTCCACCGGGAACCGTCGAGCGCGCGCCAGGTCTCCTCGTTCACATCGCCCGTCACGGTGAGTCCGCGGGCTTGCTGAAACGTTCGGACGGCCATCTCCACAGGGGCGTCGTAAACGGCATCCACGTCCGGCGGCAGCGCATCGTGCAACAACGCGAGCATGGTGAGGACAGCCCGGATCTCGACGACCGCGTCGCCGCGATCACCTCTCCGGATCACCTGCATCGCGCGACTCCCTCTCCACCATCGTTCTGGATGCTCCCACCTACTTACCCGCGCGGCTGTGCGCTCCCCCCAAAGTGCGCCGGGCAGACGATACGGAACGTGCCGTGTCCGGTTAAGACGGACCTGGTAGGAAAGAGGCTATGTGAGGTCAGATCGCTGACTCGATGAACCGGACGAGATCTCCCTTGGGCTTGGCGCCGGCGAGTGACTGGACCGGCTGACCGTCCTTGAAGATGGTGAGCGTCGGTACCGACATGACGCGATAGGCCATGGCCGTCTCCGGATTCTCGTCGATGTTCAGCTTGACGATCTCCACCTTCTCCGCCATCTCGGCCGCGATCTCGGCGAGGAGCGGGTCCACCTTGCGGCACGGACTGCACCATTCCGCCCAGAAGTCCACCAAGACTGGCTTCTCCGACTGCAGCACCTCGGTGGTGAACGTCGCGTCGGTGACTGACTTGGATGTCATGGCGGTCTCCTCGATCGGTCGCGGGGGTCTGGTCGGAACAGAACTGCTCGGTCTAGCCGTGGCCGGCGAGGAAACGCTCGGCGTCGAGCGCCGCGGCGCAGCCGGTTCCGGCGGCGGTGACCGCTTGACGGTACGTCCTATCGACCACATCTCCGGCGGCGAACACGCCGGGAACACTTGTTCTCGTACCGGGCATGTCGACGATCACGTACCCGTCCTCGTCGAGTGCGATCTGCCCGGCGAAGAGTTCGGTGCGTGGATCGTGGCCTATCGCTACGAACACCCCGGTCACGTCCAAGCTCGATTCCTCGCCGGTGACCGTGTCACGCAGCCGTACGCCTCCGACTTTCCCGTCATCGTCGACGATCTCGGTCACGACGGTGTTCCACCGGACCTTGATCTTCGGGTTGGCAAGCGCGCGCTCGGCCATGATCTTGCTTGCCCGCAGCTCGTCGCGGCGGTGGATGATCGTGACTGATTGGGCGAACCGGGTCAGGAAACTGGCTTCCTCCGCGGCCGAGTCACCGCCGCCGACAACCGCGATCTGGTGATCGCGGAAGAAGAAGCCATCGCACGTGGCGCACGAGGACACACCGTGCCCCAGCATTGCCTGTTCGCCGGGTACGTTCAGTGGACGCCACGCGGAGCCGGTGGCGATGATGACCGCGCGGCTGCGGTATTCGGTGTCGCCGACGTAGACCCTTTTCGTATCGCCAGCGAGGTCCACCCGGGTGGCATCGTCGGTGAGCAGCTCCGCGCCGAAGCGCTCGGCCTGCTTTCGCATGCTGTCCATGAGGTCAGGGCCGAGGATGCCGTCCGGGAAGCCCGGGTAGTTCTCTACATCAGTGGTGGTCATCAATGCCCCGCCGGATTGAACACCCTCGATAACGAGCGGCCTGAGCTGGGCTCGCGCGGCGTAGAGCGCCGCGGTGTACCCCGCCGGGCCTGAGCCGATGACGATCACGTTGCGCACATCGTCCATGGTGGAACGCTTCCCTCCGGCAAGCACACAACTCCGCGGCCGACGGCGGCCGCCGCCAGCCTGCGTCGAACCCAACGCCATCGTACGAACTGCTCATTCCCGAAAGCGGCTGGCGTCACTCGCGTACCGGCAGCCCAACTGCCAACAAGATCAAGCGTCGCCAAGGACGCCGGCCTGGACAGGTTCCGTTGGCGAGGGTCGGACCCGGGCTAGGCCGGCGAGCTGTCGGGGGCAAACACCTCCGGCGCGGGCCATCACGCCCTGGCCGAGGCGAGCTCGTCGGCTCCGCGCAGACCACACTCGGCGCCGACCGCGACAACGAGGAGGCTGCCGGCCGGCTGCCGCACCGTGACGATCAGGGCAGGCGTGGACTCGTAGCGGGCGTAGTCGATCGCCGTCACCTGACCGGGATGCACGGCGACGACCTGAGTGATGCACGCAGCCAGCCCACCGGTCGTGGTCAGCCGACCAAGCAGTTCGGCCTGTTTCGACTGCAGCAGGTCCGGCGGTACCGGGGCGGCCGTGGTGGGCTCGGGGGCGTTGTTACCGACGGTGTCGGACCCGCGGACAGTCGCCGCTCGGGCGAGCGTCGCGGCCGTGTAGTCGGTCCCACTCGCGGTCACGACCGTGCCGCTGCCGAACGGAAGAGCGAGACCTGACGACGGTCGGCTGGCCAAGTCGTTCCTCGGCGCGGTCCCGGCCGCGCCCGAACCAGCCGATGTCGCCTGCGGCACGCCGCCGTTGTTGAGGGTGACGACACCAGCTCCGACGGCGACGAGAACCGCGGCCGCCGCGGCGAACTGGGCCACCCGGCGACGGCGGGTCCGGCGCGCGGCATCGAGCGATATCACCCTCGTGGCGGCTGGGGGCCGGACCGCGCCGGCCGTCGCGAGGGCCGCATCGACCCTGTCGATCACGTCAGCGGGCATCGGCTCGAGCCGGCTCATCCCGTACGCCCGGAGCTGGGCCGCCACGGCACGGTCGGCCGCGGCCAGCTCGCGGTACGCGTCGGCCCACGCGCGGTCTGTGCGCACCAGCCTCGCCACCTCGATGGCGGTCGACGGCTCCAGCGTGCCGGCGAGGTAGTCGGCCAGGAGGTCGAGCTCCCGCTCGTCGAAGTCGGCCAGGCTCACGACACACCTCCCCGTCCAACTCCCTCAGCGAATCCGACGTCGTCCGGCCGGGGCGGGTTCCCGTGACCTGGGTCATCCGATGCCCGCACGGGGCGAAGGTGTCCCAGTGCCAGGGCGAGGCGCGCCCGGCCCCTGGCGCAGCGGCTCTTGACCGTGCCCTCGGCGACCCCGAGGATCGCCGCGATCTCCGCGACGGAGTAGCCCTGCACCTCGAGCAGGACGAGTGGTATCCGTTGCTCAGCCGGGAGCCGAGCCAGTGCAGAGCGCACGACCAAGGCGGTGTCGGAGTCCGGCGGTGCCTGAGCCATGGCCGCGGTCTCGACCTCCGGAAGACTGACTGTGGGTCGACTCTGGCGGCGCCGGGCCCGGTCCAGGCAGGCGTTGACGACGATTCGGTGCAGCCAGGTGCTGACGGCGGATTCGCCCCGGAACCGGTCGGCCGCACGGAACGCGGAGACCAGTGCGTCCTGCACCGCGTCCGCCGCTTCCTCCCGGTCGCCCAGCGTCCGCACGGCGACCGCCCAGAGCCGGTCCCGGTGCCGCCGTACGAGCTCGCCGAAGGCGGCAGGATCGCCGGCGACGTGCGCACGTAACAACGCCGCGTCGTCGAGTTGATCCCGTACACCGGTCACGGCCTGCACCCTATCGGGCCGAGTCACCCGGTCAGGGAGCGCCGATAACGGTGATCTCGTTGACGGTCAGCGAGTAGCGGTTGCCCTTCGGCGGCAGGTTCGTGATCCAGACGAGCAGGAACTGGGTCGTCGTGTTGTCGACGTCGAAGACCATCCTAGTTCCGTCGAAGTCCTTCAACGGCTGTCCGATCGGGGTGTAGGTCCGAACGATGGTGGCGTCCGCGGCCCGCGCCTGCTGGTTGTCGGTGATTCCGACGCCGGGGTCGCTCGCGCCGCTGCGCAGCTCGACCGAGGACCCGGTCTTGTTGACGAGTACGCGCACTTCGCTGATTTTCGTGGGCGAACCGAAGTCGATGAGGACACCCATGCCGGGCTTGAGGGCGCCGAAGTTCGGCCGGGTGTAGTCGCTGGTCGCCCAGCCGGTCGAGTCCTTGCCGTCGACGGTCAGCTCGGCGCCGGCCAGTTCGCCGCCGTCGCCGCGGGGTGGATCGACGATGCGGACCTGGTCGGCGGCGATGGCGATCGGGGTCCCGGTGACGTTACCCGGCGACGACCGCTGCGAGTTGGTCGGCGGCGATGGCGTCGACGCGGTCGCCGGCGAGCTCGACCCGAGCAGCTTGACGCCGACAAAAGCGCCGAGGATCGCGATGGCGGCGAGAAACGCGATCCCGAAAGCGAGCCGGCCAACGCGCCGCCGCCCGCCACTGGTATCGGCGCCGAATCCCATCGGACCGACGCTCTCGTCGTAGTCGATGTCGCCGCCCTGGGTTGCGAGGCGGGCGAACTCCGCAGCGAGTGAGGCCGGCGGTGGCGGGTCGATCCGATGGTCGAGCAGTTCGGTCGCGACCTGGTCCAGGTGGCGCGGAATGCCGCCCCGCACCTGGCGCGGACTGGCCAGCCGGCCGGTGTTGTCACGAACCGCGTCGGGCAGGCTCGAATGACCCGCCTCCGCGTACGGCCAGTGGCCGGTGAGGCAGGCGTAGAGCACCGCGCCGAGCGCCCGCACATCGGAGGCTGCGTCCGCGGGGCTGTCGGCGTGCGCGTCAGCCAGTACGACCCGACCGTCATCGGCGATCAGGATCGTGCCGGGATGGATGTTGCCGTGCACGATGCCGGCGGCGTGCAGCGCCGCGACCGCCTCCGAGATCGCGTGCACCACCAGCGTGGTCCGCTCGGGGTCGAGCGGCGCCTGCCGCAACACGTCGCGCAGCGCGATCCCTGGCACCCACTCCCGGACGAGGTAGGCGATATCGCCGTCGTCGACGGCGTCGTAGACCGACACGATGTGCGGGTGGACCAGACGACTGGCGGCGACGGCGGTGGTCAGCATGCCGGCGGCGGCCTCGCCCCCGGGCTGGCGCAGCACAAGGGCGACCTGGCGGCGAAGGACGGTATCGGTACCGCGCCAGATCTGACGGCCCGCCGAGTCGTCGTCGATGTGTTCGTCCATCCGGTACCGGTCGGCGAGGAAGTCCCCAGGTGAGAAGGCACCGAAGGTGATGGTGCCGGGCATAGCCGGCTGGCCGCTGGATCGCGCCGCTCGACGCCCGTGGCCTTCGTGGCTCACACGATCCTCCTCATCGGATCCGCTGCGCGAACCCGCCACAACTACGGCGGCCGCCCAGCCCCAACCGTGGACACTAATCCAGACCAGTGGCTGGCGCGCCTGCCCGTAACCGCAGCGTGAGCACGTCGAGACGCACCCGTGGCTGAACCCTACCCGTGCCGCGGCACGCCGGACACGCTTCCGCCCGTCCAGCGTGCCCCGAGCCGGGCGCCACGTCCAGCGGCTCTGCTCTGAACGGCCGTCCATCACTTTTGCGCACAAGGATATCGTTTGTTGTGAAGTTCAGCGTTCAAATCGCCGATGACACAGCGGTGCTCTTTTCTATCCATAATGGACAGACGTATCAGCGTCCCAGCCGAGCGCGCAACATGGTGCCGAGTTCTCTCACCTCACGCACCCGCAGAGCGACGGCCGCGACGATGTAGACAGCGATCAGGACCAGTGCGCCGACGACGAGTTCGATCGCGCTCGCCACCTTCGCGTCCCCCCATGTACGCACCATCAGGTAGACCACGAGGGCGGCCGGCGCGGCGGCGATCGCGGACGCCAGGGTGAGCCGGCCGACCGTCGCGAAGATGCGGCCCAGGTCCAACCGACCGACGCGCCGTCGCAACAGGACGTACCCGATGAGCACGCCGACGACGAAGGAGACCGTGCTTCCCACCATCAGTCCGGCTACTACCCAGGCCACGGGCAGGATGACGAAAAGCAGGACGTCCAGGCCGATCCGGACCGCCACGACCGGTACGTTGAGCACGGCCGGGGTCCGCGTGTCGGGCATCGCGTAGAAGGCGAAGATCTGAAGCTGACTGATCGCGAACGGAACCAGCCCCACACCGGCGGCCGCGATCACCCATCCGGTGTCAACTGCCTGGCTGTGGTTGTACGAGCGCCATTCGAAGAGGGTGACCGCGAGCGGTCGACCGAGCACAAGGTAGGCGGCGGTCGCCGGCAGGAGCACTACGGCGGTGAGCCGCGTGCCGAGCGAGAGCTGGTACGCAAGGTCCTCGTGGCGGTTCTGGGCCACGGCGGCGGCCATACGTGGCATCAACGCCGTGATGATCGAGACGGCGATGATGCCGTGCGCCATCATGAAGACGAGGAAGGCGTTGTTGTAGATCGCTGGGCCGGCCACATCCCGGCCCGACGCCACACCTCGATCGGCCGCCATCTGAGCCAACTTGAGAATGACCACGACGGCGACCTGACTGACCAGGACGTAGACGAGCATCCACGCGCCGACCCGGCCGAGCTCCCGGAGATGGAGCTGCCGGAAGTCGCGCCGCCACCGCCAGCGGAAGCCCACCCGCCTGAGTGCCGGCCACAGCCCGGCCGCCTGGACGACGATGCCGAGCGTCGTGCCGATCCCGAGCACGAGAAGCTGGGCCGGGGTCAGCGCCGCGGCCGTCGGCGGTTGCGGGCCCGGCAGTATGACGAACGTACCGGCTATCGCGATCACAACGAAGTTGTTGAGGATCGGTGCCCACATCGGCATCGCGAAGTGGCCCCGCGTATTGAGGACCGCCGCGAAGAGGGCCGCCATGCCGTAGAAGAAGATCTGCGGAAGCATCAGGTACGACAAGGTCGTGATCAGATGCCGATCCGGGGCTGACGTCGAGTCGTTCTTCAACAGCAGGGTGAACAGCGGCGCGCAGATCACCGCCACCACCGTCGCGCCGGCGAGAAACACGGCGGCGAGGCTCAGCAGCCGTTGTGTGTATGCCTCGCCCCGATCGGCGTCGCGGGTGCGGGCCCGTACCAGCAGAGGTACGACGACGCTGGCGAGCACGCCGCCGAGGAGCAGCTCGTACACCATCCCGGGCAGGGTGTTGGCGAGGTTGTAGTCGTTGCCGACCGCCGCGGCTCCGATCGCGGCTCCGATCGCGGCGGTACGGATGAAGCCGGTGATCCGGCTCACAATGCTGCCGGCGGCCATCACGGTGCCGTGCCGGGCCACGGCGGCCCCGGTGCCCTCCTCCGGCTCCACGATGATGGGCTGCTCCACCGTGGTCGCGGACGGGTCCACCTCGTACCCGACGCTCGTGGCCGCCGGCGGGGCGACCCCCGCCAGGGTCGGGTTGTACGGCACCGCAGGCAGGATCACGGTCGCGTCCGCGTCCCCGGTAGGGCCCGGCCACTCGCCGGTCATACCGGCACGCCTCCGCTCATGGCAGGACCCTATAGGGCGCCGGCCACCAGCAGCACGTGCATCCGTTCGGCACCGGCGGCGGATAGGCTGGCCAACCGATGTCGCCGACCTCACCGTCCCGCTCGTCGCCAGCTACCGCGGTAGCCGCGCGGTCGCTCGACGCTGCCCAGCGCAGGGCGCTGCGCGAGCTGGTGCGGCTTGCTCCGGTCGCCGACGAGCTCGGCCGGCGCTTCGAGCGGGCCGGACACGAGTTGCACCTGGTCGGCGGGTCGGTCCGGGACGCGCTGCTCGGGCGCCTCGGCGACGATCTGGACTTCGCCACGGATGCGCGGCCGGAGCAGACCTTGGCGATCGTCGACGGCTGGGCCGATGCGATCTGGGAGACCGGGCGGGAGTTCGGCACCATCGGCGTACGGCGCGGCGGCCTCCGCCTGGAGATCACGACATTCCGGGCCGAGGCGTACGACAGGGTCAGCCGCAATCCGGTCGTCCGGTACGGCTCGACCCTCGCCGAAGACCTGCGCCGGCGTGACTTCGCGGTCAACGCCATGGCGGTGAGCGTGCCCGGACACACCTTCACCGACCCGTACGGTGGGCTCACCGACCTCGCCGGCAGGCTCCTGCGGACGCCGAGAACGCCGCAGGAGTCGTTCGGCGACGACCCACTGCGGATGCTGCGCGCGGCCAGGTTCGTCGCCCAGCTCCGCTTCACGGTGGCACCCGAGGTTCGCGCGGCGATGCAGTCGTTGGCCGGCGACCTGGGGCGCATCACCGCGGAGCGGATCCGGGACGAGTTCACCAAGTTGCTCTGTGGCGCCGATCCGGTTCCCGGGCTGCGGCTGCTGGTGGACACGGGTCTGGCTGAGATCTTCCTGCCCGAGCTGCCCGGCCTGCGCGTCGCCATCGATGAGCACGCCCAGCACAAGGACGTGTACGAGCACACGCTCACGGTTGTCCGCAACGCGGTTCGTCTGGAGACGGAGGGACCGGACTTCATCCTCCGGATGGCCGCTCTCATGCACGACATCGGCAAGCCGGTGACGAAGGCGATCGGTGCCGACGGACGGGTGAGCTTCCATCACCACGAGGTCCTCGGGGCGAAGATGACGCGGCAGCGCATGCGGGCCCTGAGGTACCCCAGGGACGTGATCAGCGATGTCGCCGAGCTGGTTCAGCTCCACCTGCGCTTCTACGGGTACGGGCGGGGTGAGTGGACCGACTCGGCTGTGCGCCGGTACGTCACCGACGCCGGGCCGCTGCTCGACCGGCTGCACAGGTTGACCCGATCGGACTGCACGACCCGCAACCGGCGCAAGGCGGCGCAACTGGCGGCGGATTACGACGCGCTCGAGGAGCGGATAGCGCGGATCGCGGCGGCCGAAGATCTGGCTCGGGTACGTCCGGACCTCGACGGTAACGCGATCATGGAACTGCTCGGCCTGCCCCCCGGTCCGAAGGTTGGCCAGGCCTGGCGTCATCTCAAAGAGCTGCGGTTGGAGCGTGGTCCCCTCGGCCACGACGAGGCGGTCGCCGAGCTGCTCAGGTGGGCGGCTGAGAACGGTGTCACGCCACCGCGTGATGGATCCGCGGGCTGACGGCCGCGTACCAGATCGTGGTGACGGCGTAGGCCAGCCCGACCAGCAGCACGACCCGCGGCGCATGACCGGAGGTCGGCAGGATCTGGGCTCCTATGAACACACCGCCCACGAAGAGAAGGTTGTACGCGGTGTCGTTGACGCTGAACACCCGGCCGCGGTAGTCGTCCGCGCACTCCACCTGAAGCACAGTGTCCGAGACGATCTTGGTACCCTGCCCCGCGACGCTGATCAGGACGGCACCGGCGACGAGGAGCCACTCGCGCATCGGCAGGCACAGTGCGGGTACGCCGACCGCCAGCGCCGCCAGCAGGAATACGACCCAGCGTTGCCCGCCGACCCGCCGGCTGGCCGGCGGCGTGACGACGGCGGCGATTACCGCCCCGACCGCGGCCGCGGCCGCGATCGGCAGGAGTCCGGCCACCGAGGCGCGCGGGCTCCCGGCGTAGAAGTAGTTGCGGTAGAGCAGGAGCGTCATCAGTGCCAGAACGCCGTACAGGCCGCGGTGCACCGCCTGAACCGCGAGGATCCGTGCAGCCACGGGCCGCTGGGCGAGATGACGAACCGCAGCGGCGAAACCGCGCGCGGTATCGGTG
>JBKPDY010000140.1:0-11029 GCA_046728155.1 Actinomycetota bacterium | reverse complement strand
CGGACTGAGGGTGGACCGGGTGGTGCTGGTGGAGGGTCCATTGTGGATGCTGGACCGGCTGACCGAGATCCTCGCCGACGAGGTTCGGACGACTCAGGTGCTGGACCTGCTGCGCCAGGTCGAGACAGAACCAAGCTTGTTCGGCTCCAGCTCCCATCTGCTCACCGTGGCTTACCGCCCGGCTTGAGCCGAGTTGTCGAACAGCCGCCAGATCGCGACCGCGACGTATGCTTGGCCGTCGATGACCGCCGGAGGTACTCTCATCGCTCGATGCGGCGTTCTCGCTCCGCATTTGCGGACGGACCTACGGCCATCCTCGGCGAGCCTCTCGCAAATGTGCCGGATATCAACGAAGCGCGCATCCACGGCTCGTAGCCAGCTCGCTATCTGGGTGAGCGGGGCGCGCACGAAGTCCAACCCCTCGTCGATATTCACCACGCGGTCCATGCCGTCGAACGTACTTTCTAACGCTCAGTGCGGGGGACGTGTGCGCCGCCGCCGCCCGAGGTCGCGCCGGTGAGCTCTTCCTTTGCCGTCCGGTAAGTGCGATTCTGGTGGCAGGTTGATCAGGCCCCTTGTAGGGGGTAGGCAGTGGTCGGCAAGAGGGCAACGTTCGAGGCAGAGCTTGCGCCGTGCGGCAGATTCGTGCCGGGCGAGAGCTATCGCGACGCCGACGGCGAAGGCTTCTCGGTCTTTGTCCGTTACTACACCTGCGGCTGCAGACGCACCCGCCACGAATACCACGACGGCAGCGTCACCGCCACGGCGGTCAGGCACGGCCGCAAGCGCGGCAAGATCGTCTGGGAAGAGCAGTCGGAGCATCCGGTCTGAGGGTGCGGGAGGACTATGAGCGCGGCCTACGACGTAGTCATCGTGGGGGGTGGCGGGGCGGGCCTGCGGGCCGCGATCGCCGTGGCTGAGGCCGATCCGCGGCTCAGCGTCGCGGTCGTATCCAAGGTGTATCCCATGCGTAGCCACACCGTATCCGCCGAGGGTGGCGCGGCCGGCGCGATTCGACCGGACGACAGCCTCGACGAGCACGCGTACGACACGGTCTCCGGCGGGGACTGGCTGTGTGACCAGGACGCAGTGGAGGCATTCGTTGCCGAGGCGCCGCGAGAGCTGCTCCGCCTGGAACACTGGGGCTGCCCGTGGAGCCGCGAGGCGGATGGGCACATCGCGGTACGGCCGTTCGGCGGCATGAAGAAGATGCGCACCTGGTTCGCCGCGGACAAGACCGGGTTTCACCTGCTACACACGCTCTTTCAAACCTCGCTCAAGTACTCCTCCATATTCCGGTACGACGAGTGGCACGTCACCCGCCTGCTCGTGGAGGACGGCCGTGTGTGCGGGGTGGTGGCGCTGGAGCTGATGTCCGGCCGGATCGAGGCGATCACCGGCCGTGCGGTAATCTTGGCGACCGGCGGCTGTGGTCGGATCTTCCCGTTCACCACGAACGCCGCCATCAAGACCGGCGACGGCATGGCCTTGGCCTACTGGGCCGGGGCGCCGCTGAAGGATATGGAGTTCGTCCAGTACCACCCGACCGGCCTGCCCTTCACCGGGATCCTCATCACCGAGGCGGCCCGGGCCGAGGGCGGCTGGCTGTTGAACAAGGACGGGTACCGGTACTTGCAGGACTACAACCTCGGGAAGCCCGAGCCGGGACCGGTGCTGCGCAGCATGGAGCTGGGGCCGCGGGACCGTCTGTCTCAGGCGTTCGTACACGAGGTCGAGAAGGGCCGCACGATCGACTCGCCGTACGGACCGGTGGTCCACCTCGACCTGCGCCATCTCGGCAGGAAGGTCATCGACACCAAGCTGCCGTTCGTGCGGGAGCTGTGCCACAAGTACGAGAACATCGACCCGGTTCACGAGCTGGTACCGGTGCGACCCGTTGTGCATTACATGATGGGCGGGGTGCATACCGACATTCTGGGCGCGACCGGCCTGCCGGGGCTGTACGCTGCCGGCGAGGTGGCCTGCGTGAGCATCAACGGCGCCAACCGCCTCGGCTCGAACTCGCTCCCGGAGCTGCTGGTCTTCGGAGCACGTGCCGGCCAGGCGGCCGCGCGGTACGCCGCCGACGCCCCGCCGGCGCCGGCCGCGGTTGAGTCGCGGGAGGTTGACGAGCGACGCCGGCTTGAGCGTGACATCCTTGGCCGCGCCGGCGGCCGCGAGCGGATGTCATCGATCCGTACTCAGATGCAGTCCGTCATGGAGGAGGCGGCGGGCATCTACCGCGACGGCGACACCCTGTCGAAGGCGGCGGACAAGCTGCGCGAACTGCGGGAACGAGCCGCATCGGCCACGATCGACGACGCCAGCCGTACCTTCAATACGGAGCTCACCACGGCCCTCGAACTGACGGGGATGATCGACCTGGCCGAGTCGATGGTGCACAGCGCGCTGCAGCGCGAGGAGTCGCGCGGCGCCCACCAGCGCACCGATTTCCCCGCGCGAAATGATGACCGGTTTCTCGCCCACTCGTTGGCCTACCGCCAGCCCGACGGTTCGCCCCGGGTGGAGTACCTGCCGGTCACGATGACCCGCTGGCCGCCTGGCGAACGGGTCTACGGGAGGTGAGCAGATGCCCGATCAGATCAGGCTCCGGGTCGCGCGCTACCGGCCGGAGCAGGAGGACAGGCCGACCTTCGACCAGTACGACGTGCCGCTGCGCAAGGACTGGGCGGTCCTCGACGGCCTGAACTACGTCAAGGATGAGCTGGACGGCACCCTGTCGTACCGCTGGTCGTGCCGGATGGGGATCTGCGGCAGCTGCGGCGCCATGGTCAACGGCGAGCCGAAGCTGACCTGCGCCACGTTCCTGATCGACTATGCGCCGGGGCCGGTGCGGATCGAGCCGCTGGTCAACTTCCCGGTCATCCGCGACCTCGTGGTCGAGCTGACCGACTTCATGCACAAGCTCGGGAAGGTCAAGCCGTGGGTCATCCGGGCCGAGGAGCAACCGGTCGAGGACGGTGAGTACCTGCAGACGCCGGCCGAGCTCGACGAGTACAAGCAATTCAGCATGTGCATCAACTGTATGCTGTGCTACGCGGCCTGCCCGGTGTACGGGCTTGACGCCAAGTTCCTCGGCCCGGCGGCGATCGCATTGGCCCAGCGGTACAACCTCGACTCCCGCGACGAGGGCGAGCGCGAGCGGCTAACCATACTGTCGCAGCCGGAGGGCGTCTGGGGCTGTACCTACGTGGGAGAGTGCTCGCGGGCCTGTCCCAAGGGGGTGGACCCGGCCGGGGCGATCCAGCGGTACAAGCTGACGGCCGCCACGGCGGCGGTCAAGTCGCTCCTCATGCCGTGGGGGCGCCAATGAACTCGCCTTCGGGCTATGCCCACCTTTACAAACCGAGGGTCCGCCGGTTGTGGTGGCTCTCCCGCTGGACGTACACGCTGTTCGTGCTACGCGAGCTGAGCAGCCTGTTCGTCGCGTGGACGGTGGTCTATCTGCTGCTGCTGGTCCGCGCGGTCGGTCGGGGCCCAGTCGAGTACCAGCGGTTCCTGGACTGGTCGGCGAGCCCCTGGCTGGTCGCGCTGAACGTGCTGTCGCTGGCCTTCGTGCTGCTCCACGCCGTCACGTTCGTCAACCTGACGCCGCAGGCGATGGTCGTCAAGGTGCGCGGGCGTCGCATTCCCGGCCCGCTGCTAGCCGGATCGATCTACCTGAGCTGGTTGGTTGTATCGGCGTTCCTCGTGTGGCTGGTGGTGGGCTAGGTGCCAGCGGAACCCAAGCGCACAATCGAGCCATTCGTGTGGCTGATGTTCAGCGGCGGAGGCGTTGCGGCCGCGCTGGTGTTGCCGGTCCTGTTGTTCCTGTTCGGCTTGGCGCTGCCACTCGGCTGGATCTCGGCGGCGGATCATGCGCACCTGCTCGGCGTGCTGCGGAATCCGCTGACCCGGCTCGCGTTGTTGGTGGTGTCCGCCCTCGCGCTGGTGCACGGCGCCCACCGGTTCCGGTACACGCTCCACGACGGCCTGCAGCTGCAGCGGTACGACGGGCTGATCGCTGCGACCTGCTACGGCGGGGCGCTCGTCGGTACGGCTCTGGCCGCGTACCTCCTGTTCGTCGCCCTCTGACGCGGACCGCAGGAACAGCAAGTAAGTGGCTCCCGCGGAAACAAGCAAGCCCACGACCGGCCCGCGGGCACTGAGCCGGGGAGCCCGCGGAGCGTGCGGCGTGTGCGCAGCCCGTGCGGCCGCGCCGGCGGCCGACATTACGGAACTGGGGGTTGGGTGCGGTCGGCCACCGGCACGGCGCCTGTGCTGGGTTAAGCCAGGTCGCCGCAGAGGTTGTGCACCGAGCCGTTAGTCAGCGTGATGGTAATGAAGCGGCTCGGGCTGAACGCCACCGTATAGATGCCGTCGATGATGTAGAGACCACGGGGCAGGTTGCTCCTGCCAGCCGGGCGATGATCGGCCCGACGACCCGCCACAGCATCGAGCCGTCGGTGCCGAACTCGAAGGTCGCCCTCCCACTGGCGTCGGCCAGCTCCGACTTGCCGGTCTCGGCGTTGCTCACCCTCAGGAACAGGGCGCCGTCGGCGAGCGCCTGCTGGGGTGAGCCATCCGGATAGGTCTGGACGATCTTGACGGCGACCTGGTTCTCCACGACGTCCCAGTGCACGGCGAAGTCGCAGACCAGGCCGGCCGGGCCGTCAAACGGCCCGATCTGGTCAGGTCCCCAACCACCGACTCCGATCGGCGGCCCCTCGCCGGTCGCGGGGGTCATCGTCGCGTCGGCGGGGGCGGCGACGGCTGCGCCGGCCAGGAGGGCAAGGACACTCAATGTGATCGCGAGTAATCGACGCATGTTCGACTCTCCCTTTCAAGAACATATTGACAACCGGATCGTGCCCCGGCCCTCTGACCATCGGCTGACCATGGCTGACCATGTGTCGCGACAAGGGGTTAGAGTGTGGATGCCCATGGATTTCCACCTACTCGGCTCTTTCGAAGCGTGCGCTGGCGACAGTCCGGTGCTGGTCAGCACCCGGCGTCAGGAACGGTTGCTGCTGGCCATCCTGCTGCTCGAGGCCGGCCGGATCGTCTCGGTCACCCGCCTCGCCGACCTGCTGTGGGACGGCACGCCGCCGCCGGCGGCCCGTGGCGCGATCCACACGTACATCGGACGGCTACGCCGGACGCTGTCGCCACACGGCGTACGGATCCTGACGCGCGGCGAGGGCTACCTGTTCGACGTCGGCGGACATGTCATCGACGCCGCCCGCTTCACCGACCTCGCCCGTCAGGCCGCGGCCGAATCCGACCCCACCCTACGCCCCCGTCTGCTCGACGAGGCGCTGTCGCTCTGGCGGGGGCCGCTGCTTGCCGACCTGGCCGATGACCGGCTGCGCGAGCGCCTCGGTTCCCGCCTCACCGATACCCGTCTGGCCAGCGCCGAACTGCTCGCCGAGGACCGCCTGACCATGGGCCACCACGATGCGGTCGCCGCGGACCTCGAGCCGTTGGCCGAGCAGTACCCGACCCGCGAGCGACTGCTGGCACTGTTCATGACCGCGCTGTACCGCTGCGAACGCCAGGCCGACGCGATCGAGCTCTACCGCACCGCGCGGTCGAAACTGGTCTCGCAGCTCGGCGTCGAGCCGGGCTCGCAGCTACGGGATCTGCACGTACGGATCCTGCGCAAGGACCCGACCCTGGAACGGCCGAACGCACCGCGCTACGCCGTGCGGGTACGCGACGAATGGCTGCCGTGGAAGGCCGCCGGCCACCCGGCGCTGGAGTTCTGTAACACCTTCGCCGGTTGGGGCGACCCGCCACATCCGCGCGGCGAATGGCTGCGCAGCTACCCGACGCTGGCGGTATGGACGCTATACGTCGGACTTGTCATGACCGCACCGTGACGCGGCTGGTCGCCTCGGCCAAGCGCGAGCCGGCCGAGGCGGCGGCCGTACTTACCGAGGCGCGCCTGTTGCGCTCGCACCTCTACGCCTGTCTCACCAGGCCGAACGGGGCGAGGTCGTTCGCGGTGGTCGCCCGCTTCGCCGAGGCGGCCGCGAAGGTCTCCACCTTCGTCCAGGACGAGGACGGTCTCGGCCGATGGCGGCTCAGCAAGGCGGCGGGGCTGCGCCTGCCGGTCTACGCGGCCGCCCGGTGCGCGGCGGACCTGCTCTGCGACCCGCGCCGGTACACGGTGCGCCGCTGCCCGGCGACGACTGCGGCTGGCTCTTCCTTGACCAGAACGGCCTACGGCAGTGGTGCAGCATGGGGATCTGCGGGGCGCGCGCCGAGCGCGACCAGACCGCCGCCCTGTGCGCGTAGCGCCGCCGGTCAGTCCACTCTGGACTTCCGTGCCCGCTGGAGGTTGCCGGTGCGGTCTCGCGGGCGACGGCTGTCCACGGCGTGCCGTTGTTGTCCGCTGCCGACCGCCATCCTGGCCGGAACGGCGACCCTGCTCACAAATGGAAGATCTTGATGACGTTGGGGCTGTCGGTAAGGACGTGCGGGGCGATCGCGTGGTAGGCCCACACATGCACCCAGGCATTACCTGTCCGCAGCGTCAGTACGGTTTTGATCATCCCGGGTCCCAGATACTGGAAGAACAGGAAGATGACCGACAGCAGCACGGCATTGACCGAGTCGAACGCCAGCCAACCGTCGAAGCAGTGCAGCAGTGTGTAGGTGATCCCGCCGAGCACGACTGTGCTGGCCGTTGATCCAGTCAACCGCCGGAATCGTGGCACCAGCAGGCACTGGATGAACACCATGGTCGGGAGCACTGTCCCGATGAAGTACACCACGAACGTCAGCGGCAGGCCGATCGCTAGCTGACGCGACGACACCCCGAAGATCGCTGAGCTGAGACCGACCAGTTCAGCCACCGCCTCAATCGCGAGGATCACCACGATGACGAGCAGGTCATTGCGACGGTTGGTCGAGCGGAGATTCAACTGCGTCGAGCTGTACCGGCGGCGGAAGAAGGCATAAGGCAGGACCGCGAAAACGGCGAAATTGTATGCCGCCCAGACCGCGACCTCGGCCGGCGTCACCACATCAGTCGTGCCGTAGAGGGTTCCGGTCAGGTGGAAACTGATCGGGTGGAAGCCGAGCACGCGGCCGAGGACCAGCCCGCCGATCAGGGCGGCGATCCCGTACCCGACCAACCAGCCGGTTTCTCGCGCGGCGACCGGGCGGTCGGGTGCCCGCCGGCCAACGTCGGGGATGATCCGGCGCCGGGTCAAGCCGAACGTGACCGCGATGAGGATCAATACCTCGAGCATCGCTAGCTGTGGTGAGAGGAGCTGGCTGCCCAGCGACGCGCCGTGAAGGTCGGGCCGATGGAACGGCAACCCGCCCTGAGCGAGGGCCACCGCAACGACCGTACCGGTGATCCAGGCCACGATCGTGAGCTGGACACTCCGCTGGCCGAGCAGGGCGGCTAGCCAAGAACGGCGAGGGCCAGACGGCCGCCCGGCACTGACATGAGACTCAACCGTTGGTCCGGACATAACATCCTCCTGGCGTCAATGCGCTGGGCGGGCCATCGAGATTCTCGCAGCGACTGGTTCGATTCCACATGACCTGAGTCGACTTTGACTCGCGCCCGTCGGGTTCCGTGTCATCAATGGCGTCGTGTGGAGTCGTGCATGGCCAGCCAGCCGGCGGTCCTTGAGCGCTATCGAACCGCCTCGCGGGGTTCGCCCGCTGGCTGTCGAAGGATCTGAGTGAGCGCAATCCCCGTCATGAAGCCGTACACGATGCCGGCGAGCACACCCTCGAAGCCCCACGCGGCGGCGGAGGGAAACTCCCATCCCATAACAGTTCCGACGACGATCATCAGCAGAAAGCCGATCAGACTGGCCGATAGGAAACTGAGAATGTGCGTCGCCACCCATCGCCGAGATCCAGGCACGCTCCTCCGAAGCACGAGGTATTGCGACACGCCCGGCAGTGCGAATGCAAACCCTCCCACGAAGACGATGACTACTCCGATGAAACCGAAATCTGGCCCAACTCCGGTGAGCGCGCCGCCGAACAAACCGGCCAGTGTCCCGCTTACGATCCCGGCGGCGACCCAGCCGGCGCCCGTCGCGACGACCCACCATCCTGACGAAACTGTGGTTCGTCTCAGCGCGATGAATTGCGCGACTCCCATCACGGCTCCGACGAGCCCGAAGCCAATTGCCTCCGTCGAAGCCAGAATGTATGCGGCGGTAACGGCGGACCTAACGCCGTCGAAGCGAGTCTCAACTGCGTTGACCAGGGCACCGTTGATGGCCGACGCGACGCCCAGTCCAACGACGTTCGCCAAAATCCAGCTGCGCAAGAAGCTCCGCTCGGCGTCCGAGTTGAGCGATGAGGTCAACTGCTGCCATCCCATCGCGGCATAGTCCCACAAGATCACGTCCCTTCACGACCTACGCGACGTCGACGCGGAAGCGATCCTGGCCGTCCCGGATCTGTGCGCCCGTCGCGTCCGTCATCGCTTGCTCGATGTCGCAGCTCGACCGCGGCTGCTCGACGACTACGAGGAGGCTACCGCCATCGACGACGAATTCGGCGCCTTCTATGCCGTGAGTACCGTCCGTGATGCGGTAGGCGACCGTTGCGCCGCACGGGGCGAGCGGCGTCCCGTCAGCGTTGCGGATCGCGTTGACGATCACGCGGAGTTCGCCTACGTAGGCGCCCGGCAGGATGTGCGCGGTCGTGTTGTGTTCGGAGTACTCGTCGGGGTTGTGACCTGCTTCGAACGCTTCATCTGAGCTGCTCGGCCAACGCGACGATGATGCCCTCGAGGCCGCGGACGTACGCGAGCCGATAGTTGTCCTCGTACTGCGCCAGCCTTCGCCGTTGGCGTGGAGGGCGACGAGGTGGGCTTCTTAGCGTGGAGAGATTGGGTTGCTTGCCGCAGCCGCCCCTTGAATGGGGCGACCTTCATCCCTTCGCGTGTCGCATCCGGACGAGATCAGCCCCCAACTCAGCGATTATGGCCAATGCGTTCAACAGCATCCGGCCAGCTGGGCCCGGTGCGTCGTGTACGGACCCGCCGATGCTGAGATTGATCTCGCCGGCGGTGATTTCGTCGGCGATGGCTCGGGCGCCAGGCACTGAGCGGGCGGCCGGTCGACCTTCGTGACGACAAGGGTGTCGCCGGCGCGGCAGTAGGCCGACGCGAGACGACCGACTTCACCGACTCCGGGCCGCTCGTCCTTGGCACCGTGGTGCTTCGGAGGCGCTGGCCGAGTACTACGGTGTGCGCATCGTCAGCCTCGCCGAGGGCGCCCGACAAGGAGAGTCGTCATGGCAACCTTCACCCGGTCCGACGAACTGCAGGGAGCGGAGTTCGTCGACGCGGACCTGCGGGGCGCCCGGTTCGTCAGGGCTGACCTGTCCGGCGTCGTGATGCGCGCCGTCGAAGTGTCGGGTGCGGACATCGACGCACCGTGGCTCTGCGACGGCGAGAGCTTCTTGCGCGTCAACGGCGTCGACGTGGCCCCACTCGTCGAGGCCGAACTCAACCGCCGCTTTCCCGGCCGCGCCGACCGGCGCGCCAAAGATCCGGACGGACTGCGCGCGGCCTGGGCCACGCTCGAGCGCACCTGGGCGGCCACACTCGAGCGCGTCGCGGCGATGCCGGCTGGCACAGTCGACGTTTCGGTGGGCGGCGAGTGGTCGTTCGCGCAGACGCTGCGGCACTTGGTCATGGCCACGGACGGGTGGCTGGGCCGGTCGATCCTGGGGATCGAACAGCCATTCCACCCCATCGGTCAACCGAACGCCGAGGCCGAGGCCGACGGCTTCGACATGTCGATCTTCACGACGGTCACACCGTCGTACGCCGAGGTGCTCGAGGTCCGGGCGGGTCGCGTCGCGATGGTGCGCGACTTCCTCGCCACAGCCACGTCGGAGGTGCTGGCCGAGACGCGCAGCAATCCCCACGCTCCCGAATACCGGGAGACCGTCCTCTCCTGCCTGCACGTGGTCCTGGAGGAGGAGTGGGAGCACCACCGCTACGCCGTACGCGACCTCGACGCGATCGAGGCGAAGTCCGACGCATGAACCGGTGAACCTCAGCTCGCCGTCATTCAGCTCGTCGCTCATGGCCGTGCTAAACCGAAATGCCCCTCCATCGTCAGCGTGCCGGCGCACAGAGATCTACAAACAGAAGGTCCAGGACCGGCGGCGTGGCCGTTGACCTCGGCTTTCACTACTGGAGCGGGTGAGGGGAATCGAACCCCCACTGTCAGCTTGGGAAACGTAGCGACGGGTGCTGCCGGCGTGGTCAGGGCCTCGTCCGGGGCTCACCGGCGTTTTCCGTTGGTGACCGGTCGATCGATCCGCGAAGTCGCCGGGGAGGACCCCGTGAAGTTCTTGCTGCGGTACGTGGTGGCTGGGCGGCATGGCTGGCCCTGACACCACCCATCGCCTGCGGTGGTGTCGCCTGGTGTCATTCACCGTTGTGCTGACACCCTGGTGGTGCTAGCTTGGTGTCATGGACCTCGACCGGTACGTCTTCGAACTCCAGACGCAGCTGGCTGCGGCGAGCGAGAGCGGTGACGCAGACGTGCGGGCGGTCGCCGAGCAGCTCAGTGCGGGTCTCGACGCCGCGGTACGGCTGATGCTGCTGGGGGTTCTGAGCGACGTGGCCAGCGAGATCACGCGTGAGATCGCACCCGGGTCGGTCGATGTCGTGCTGCGGGGGCGTGATCCGCAGCTGGTGGTGTCTCGCCCTTCGGCGCCGGAGGCGGATTCGCCTGCTCCGTCCGTACCCGAGGTGAAGGTGCCGGCCGAGCCGCTGGACGACACGGTGACCTCTCGGACCACGCTGCGGCTGCCGGACCGGCTCAAGGCCCGGGTGGAGCAGGCGGCAGCAGAGGAGGGGGTGTCGGTGAACTCGTGGTTCGTCCGTGCGATCGCCGCCGCCCTGGAACCAAACGTTCGTCGCGCCTCGCGGCGCGAGACCGACCAGGGAGACAGCTTCATCGGCTGGGCCCGCTAGTCCTTATCCATTCAACGTCGGCGACGCTTGCGGAGCCGACCATGCAAGCAA
>JBKPDY010000139.1:0-5731 GCA_046728155.1 Actinomycetota bacterium | reverse complement strand
GTGCAGGACGTCGGGTACGAGATCCGTGTTGAGAGACGCGGGTGTTGTGCCGGCGTGGTCGATGCTGGGGTGCCTCCGATCGCACCGGCGGATTGGGAGGATGGGGAGACGCTGGTCGCGGTCGCGGACGGTGCGGGCGGGCTGGTGCGCCCCGAGCCGCCAGTGCCGGTTGAGCAGCTGATATTCCGGGCGTGTCGGCCGGTATGAAGCTGGCGGCGACGGCGTGATCCTGTGGGAGCCGCGGCCGGGCGCGAATGCGCACTCGTCTACGACACCATGGTCGTCGCACGGGTACAGGCCGGCGCGGGCCGCGAGAACGTCACAGTGGTTGGAGTCATCGAGCGCGGAAGTCCGGCGCTCTGGCGTCGGTCAGACCGGGCAGGACGGTGGCTGGCCGCGCCAGGAATCTACGAATACTTGTCGTGGTGTAGCACGTCCTGTCGGCCCAGCGGCGTCAGGTCGAGGCGGATGTCGGGCCCGCACAACAAGGCGATGATTGGGCCGTAGCCCGACCAGGTGTTCAGCACGGCGTCGCCGTCCCGGAAGAAGACGCTGACGCCGCCCTGCTCGCCGGGCCGGGCGAAGTAGGGCTCGCCCACGTCGACCAGCTCCTGCGCGGTCCGAAAGTTGTATTCGATGGGCGTGACACGCTCGTCGAGCGTCACGTGGAAGTCGTAGTTGAAGTCGCTGCCGTGCGACGAATACCACGGAAAGGTCCAGCCCATCCGCTGCCGGAATGGCTCGATAGTGCTGATCGGCGCTCGGGATACCGCCGCGAACGAGGTATTGCGGGCATGCAGGTGGGCCAGGTGGCCGATGCTGTCGGCGTGGTAGGGGCAGACCGGACAGCCCTCGTCCTAGGCCGGTTCGAACATAAAGTGCTGCACGATCAGCTGGGTGGCCTTCGAAGAGCTCCAGCAGAGTGGCCTCGCCGTCCGAGCCCTCGAAGGCGTAGTCCTTCTCAATTTTGGCGACCGGCATCTCGCGGCGCCGACTCGCGATCTGCTGAAGAGTGCGTACGACTCGCCGACTCATTGCTCTCCTCCTCCTTGGCCGCCAGCTCCTGATAGGAAGGGACGAGCTCGTCCCACCGAGCCTCGATGTCGCCGCACTCACGCCCGGCGAGGTAGGCGGCGAGACTTTCGGCGTGGATTTGCCAGCCGGCCCCATAGAAGGCGATCTTGTCCAGCGGCATGCCCTGGACCTCGATGACCAGGACGGTGTGGTCGCCGTGGGCGGTCAGCGTCGCCTCAATGGTCTGGTCGAACGGTGGCGCGCCGCGACCCCTGCGCCAGGACTCGTCCGTCTCCCTGGTCGTCACCAGCAGCCGCCGCGGGGGCTCGCACGCTTCCACGCGCCCGGTGCCGTCCAAGTCATTGGACTCAATGTATAGGTGGAACTCTCCGCCGGGGCGCAGGTCGCCTTCCACCTGGCCGTACCAGCGGGCCAGGCGGCCGGGATCGGTGAGTGCTGACCACAGGTCCTCGATATCGGTGTCGTAGCGGTCCTCGATTCGCACGACGCCGTTGCCGTCTGCCGATCGCAGGCTGCCCAGGATGGGGGTAGCAGGACGCGCGTTGCCGGTCATCTGGTGCTCCTTCGTTCGCGTTTTCCCCTGACTATCTCGGTGTGCAGGGCGTCGAGCCGGTGTTCCCACAAGGCCCGGTACCTGGCAAGCCATTCATCGATCTCGGCGAGCGGCTGGGGGCGCAGGCTGTAGATCCGCCGCTGCGCTTCCTGGCGAACCTCGACCAGCCCTGCCTCCCGCAGCACCCGGAGGTGCCGCGACACCCCTGGCCGGGCGATCGGCAGCAGCGCTGCCAGCTCGCCGGCGGTGACCGGGCCGCGGGACAGTGTGTCCAACATGGTCCGCCGGCTTTCGTCCGCGAGCGCCCGCAGAACAGCTTCCACAGCGTGAATGTAGCGTGATGGTTACGTAACCGTCAAGGTACAGATGCCGCAGCATGTGCACCGTTGATCTTCCCGATGCCAAGATCGGCTCCCCAATCCCGGCTCACGGGACCATTTGCGCCCAACGGCCGCGACCTCGTCCACCAGGCGCGGGACGGAATACACACGACTGATTCCGTACACCTGCCCCGCCGACAGCGCCGAGAAGGGATCTTCGTCTGGGAGAATTCTGGGAGACGATCTTGCGACCAGGGGCTTGAGCGACCGCCGCAAACCAACACACACCAACGCCGTGACCTGCACAGACGGAACAACCAGCAGGCCAGACGGCAGACCGGACCTATTTCGGGACGAAGAAGTCGTGCGTGTAAATCTGATGTCATCGTTGACTAGTTCTCGAACCCGCGTTGCGCAGTAAGGCTGTCTCGCGCCTGATTCAGCGCTGCCTCAGGGTCATTGTTGTGAAAGATCTTGATCGAGTACCCTTCCGACGGATCAACATTGAGTACGCGTTCCACGCCTCGCGCTACAAACGCTGCGACGTTGGCAAGGGGTTCCTGAGTGTATTTCCACTCCTTAACAGGATTCTCCCACCAGATCGTACGGGAATCATATGCCTCGTCATCCTTGGCCGGACCCGTAGGATCTATCCACCCCATAAGCTTGGCCTGAGCGAGCCGCGGACCTTCGACGTTTCCGATCTCGGTCATCAGAGTGTCGCCACCGAATGTGCCCTGTACGTACGCGTCGGGCCCATACTCGATGATGAACATCGTGCCTTCCGGCCAGGAGTATAGCGTCTCAACCAGTACCGCCGCGAGAAGAATCTCGTGGACGACATCGCTAGCAACGTGACGGGAGACTCTTAGCTCCGTCTCGACGTTGGTATTCGAAGGCCTGTGGCGAGCGAGGTAGTCGAAGACTCCGGACGGCGGCCGGATTTCGATTCCTTCGACTTGGACACCTTCTCTTGGTGCGTCGAGTAATGCCGTCAAAGCGTCGACAAATTCTGCGTTAGGCATGATGCCGGTCGTAACATCAGTGTAGTTCAACGTTCCGAGCACGAACATTGGTTCACCAGCTAGCAACAGCGGCAAGATCTTCTTTCCTTTCTGCTTCGCTCTCGCAATTTCCAAGGCCACCCATTCAGACCGTTCAGCCGCTGGCGTCATAACGATGACGAATGCATCGGAGTTGTCAATGCGCTCGCGAATCACCTCTTCGAACCTGTCGCCCGTTGCAATCTCGTAGTCGAACCACACCGACGTACCACTGTTGCCGAGGTACGCGGCGAGGGCTTCGACGTACATGCGGTCGGCCCGAGAGTAACTAATGAACGCGTACCGTCTCGCCATACCGCAGATCGTAGGTGTTCGTGCGGTTGGTCGGGTCGGCCGCGCGGTGCCCTTGCCGTCGCCGATGGACAAGTCGACCGCATCTCCGGCAATCGGTCAGGGCGGACTTATCGCCCGAGCGGACCGGTAGACGACCTGATGCAATCGAGTCCCCGGGTGGTCATCCGCGGCAGTTACGGACTGCAACGCGGCCGACCATGTTCACGCTCTCTCGTTCGCGGCCGGCAGAGTGACCGGTGCAGCGACGGACTCGATGGGTCCCCGGCCGCTGACCGAGGCTACGAATCACACGGTCCACCGTGAGCTCCACCGAAGTACCAAGTGCAAGATCTACTCGTTCCTGTTCACCCCCGGAACAGCGAACTACGACGGTCTCCGGTGAGACTCAGCGAGACCAGCCAGCATGGCTCGCAGGCGCTGTATCCGTTGCCCGATACCCGATTTCGGCGGGCGTGCGGTTCGAACCCACATGCGTCGTCATGACGGTGTCGACCTCTCCCGCATCGGGAACTCATCGGACCCTATGCCTCGGCGCCGAACTGGCCTGGCGAAAGGCAGTCGAGCGACCTGGCACAACATCCCTGCACGAGTGCCGACGCCGTAGGTCGGCTCATCGAGGCGTTCACGTTCGAGATCGACGTGCTGGCCAAGCACCGCCGGCCAGCGGGCCCGCGACCCCGGCTTTCGGGCGGTCCAGGAAATACCCGCGACGGACACGTTCGTTGTCTGGCTCGACCAGCGTGAGCGTCCCTCCGGCGTAGCCAGGACGCGCGGTCGAAGTCACTCTGATCCCCACTGCGGCGGCGTGATCGACCACAACTGATTGACCCCGACCTGGCTGCGGCCGCACCACTCCATGCCACCCACGCCGGCGGCGAAGGGATGAGAGGCAACCGGGACCCCGGTCTGCTACAACCGTCCACTACGGACACTGGAGAACGCGGCCGCTCACAACCTCACGCCCACGTTCCCGGCGCCACGATTCTGCGCCGATCGGGACCGGCGTCAAGGCCACGCCCGCTGCGCGGGTCGACCTGACGGTCGAGCCTTGACCCCGGCCCCTCACCGGCGTTTGTCCGCACCCAGCCGGGAACGCGTACAAAAGCGATCACCAACAGTCCACCCACGGGGTTGACACGGCCCCACTCCTTCAGGGATGAGTGACTACGCCCGCGCATCGGGCGTCTCACGACCCTGGAAGATACGGTCCATGACCACAGCACCGTCGAGCAGTGCGGGTTGCGGATCGCGCGTGGCGGAGTGTCGGGGGAGGGTGCTAGGCACGACACATGCCAGGTAGCGATGTGTCCGTGGTCCCCGCCAACGAGGCGAGCTGGGACGACATACAGGCGGTGTTCGGCCGCGGCGGTGCGGCGAAGTGCCAAAGCCAGCGGATCAAGCTCGGCGATCACGACTGGTTTGCCATGCCGGTCGAGGAGCGGGCGCACCGGCTACGAGAGGAGACGGACTGCGGCCACCTGGAGGCGGATGGCACCACCGGCATGGTCGCCTACCTGGACGGCGAGCCGGTTGGCTGGGTCGCGGTCGAGCTGCGGGCAAACTATCGGCGGCTGCGCGGGTCATCGGTGCCGTGGGCCGGCCGGTCCGAGGACCCGGACGACCCGGATGTCTGGGCGATCGTCTGCTTCGCGATCCGGCCCGGTTACCGGGGACAGGGCCTCACGCGCCCGCTCACGACGGCGGCCGTCGAGTACGCACGAGCGCATTGCGCGAAGGCCGTCGAGGGATACCCGATGCTCCCCAAGCCGGGGCAGACCGTGTCCTGGGGCGAGATGAACGTCGGTTCGCGCAACACATTCGTCGCGGCCGGATTTCGCGAGGTCAGTCACCCCACCACCCGCCGCGTCGTGATGCGACTCGACCTGCGGCCATCATGACGGTGACCGGGCGGAGTGCGGTCGTAAGGGTGGACCGTGCGGCTGATCAGGCATCCGCTCCAGGTGTGATCAAGGTGCGCAAAGTGCTCACGCGGCCATCGCGGATCGTGAGGATGTCGAACCCCCGGGCAACCGGGCTACCGGGCGGGCCGACACGCCACGCCAGCGCGGCGGTGTCAGTGCCAAAGTACCGAGGCCCGTCCTCCTCGAACGCGAAGCCCGCCAGGGGGCCGTCGAGAACCTTCTGAGCCTGGGCGCTCAGCGCTTGCCGCCCTACAAATTCTCCTTCTGTATCGATGAACGTCACGTCTTCCGCGTACGTTCGCTCAATGGCCGCCCATCGGCGTTCCGGATCCCGCTCGGAAAAGACCTCGTGCAGGTTGCTGTGAAGCAGTTCCTCGGCGTCTGGCATGCGATTAGTCCTCTCGTCGTAATGCGGGCGCGGACCCGGGGTCGCCAACATCAGATGTCTGACCCCCCTGTGGGCAGCGGCGGTCGGTGAAGCGCTTAGACCTTGCGGTAGCTCCCGTGGCGGAGCTCGTCGACGAGACTGGGATGGGTCGGTTG
>JBKPDY010000138.1:0-3856 GCA_046728155.1 Actinomycetota bacterium | reverse complement strand
GGGGCAACTGCGTTGATGTTCGCGAGGACCCGTCTACTCCGGCGTCGCCGTCAGGTCCTCGCCCCGCTCCAGAGCGCCTCGAAGAAGCGACGGTATTGGGCGCGCATCTCGTCCTCACTCACCCCCAGGTTGTAGCCCGGCGAGATGAGGGGCAGCGCGCGCTCGACCGCCATCAGCACCAGCGCCCGCATCGGGTTCGCGAGTCCGCGCTCTCGGCGCGATGCCAGGACCTGCTCGAACACCGGCCCTGAGGTGATCACTTTCGCCGTTCCCTTGAACCGATAGCCTTTGCGCACGAGCTGGTCGACGACATTGATCTCGATGGCCGGGTTCTGGCGCAGGTTCGCGACGGTGCCTGGCGAGCTGATGTCGACGAAGATGAGGTGGTCGTCGTCCCAGACCGCCGTCGTTCCCTTGGGCGAGAGGTTCGGCGTGCCATCCGGGCAGACTGTGGCGATGAAGCCGAGCTTTTGCTCCTTCACCACACGTTTCATGTCGTCCGTCAGGATTCCCATCGCAACCTCCTTGAGCGCCGACCGTCGATGAGCTTCGCGGTCACGCTCCTATCTCCGCCTCTACCTGCTCCAGCCAGAACCGCATGTCCATCTCGCGGTACATTGTCGTCGCGCTGGTGAGATGCTCCCGCGCCTGCTCGTGCTGGCCCGTGCGCCGGTAGAGCTTGCCGAGGCCGAGGTGGCAGTGGGCGACGAGGGGGCGCATGCCGAGTTCGGATGCCACGGCCATCGCGGCCGCGAAGTGCGCTTCCACTGTCGCCACATCGGGAGGAGAATAGTGGGAGACAATCTCGCCGAGAAGGCGGAGCGCCCACGCCTCGTACGCGCGTTGACCACGCTCGCGGGCCAGTGTGAGGGCTCGCTCGGAGAATTCACCGGCGTCCGCGAGCCGGTCGGCGAGCATGTACGCCTCGGCCAGGTATCCAACGAACAGCGGCTGTAAGGCGCCGAATCCCATGGCCTCGCCGGCGTCCAGCGCGTGCTCCAACAATGGAATGCCCTCTTGAACCCGCCCCGAAAGGGCGTATGTGTAGCCCAGGGATCCTGTATGGGCCACGAAGAAGTAAGTGAGGTTCCACTCGCGACACAGCGCGACTCCGCGTTCGAGCAGGTCGACGGCCTGAGTGAGTTCTCCCCTGACGGTGTGCAGATAGGCGGGAATCTAGAACATCGGAGCTCGACTATAGGGATTATCGAGCGACTCGGCGAAGCGACGCCCCTCCTGGCTATAAGCGATGCCTTCCTCGAAATCCCCGCGGTCGGCGGAAACCCAAGTCAAATGAAACCGGGCGGTCACGGCAGGAAATCCGGCGAGCCCCAATCGATCCTGGCTCAGATCGCCCTCAAGCAATGACAGGACTTTCAGGAGCAGATCCTTGGCCCCTCCGTAATCCCCGGTGGAGGTGTAAGCGACGCCGAGGTAGAGAGTTCCTGTCACTTTCAGCCGAACGTCACCGAGCGACTCCGCAAGGCCCCGGGCCCTGTGACCGAAGGCGAGCGCTTCCGCCGAATGCCCGGCCATAAAAAGGTTGTGGCACATAAAGACCGACTGCTGGCCGAGCCGCCATTGATCATCGAGCGTCATCGCCAGCCCTTCGGCTTCGCGAAGGTAGCCGACAATTCGCTCGAACTCTCCAAGCGGAAATAGTGCCGTTCGCAGGTCGAAGCAAAGATCGATGTTCTGCTCTTGACTCTGGCGGGTCTCGGGCAGATGCCGGAGGCTTGTCAGCGCCTGCTCGAAGCAACTCGCCGCTTCCCGGTTGGCGAATCGCGTCAACGCCTTGGCGCCGGCCTGACGCAGGTACGTGACCGCCTTGTCCCATAGCTCACCACGCTCCGCGTGGTGGGCCAGGCGCTCGACGTGCTCACTCAGCCGGTCCGGATAGGAGCGCTCGATGGCGCCAACGATGCAAGCGTGCAGAGCCTTGCGCCGGTCCTGCAATAGGGTACCGTAGGTCACTTCGTGAATGAGCGCATGCTTGAACGCGTATTCGACCTCGGGAAAGAGCCTGGCTTCGTAGAGAAACTCGGCCGCCCGAAGCCGGGCGAGGCGCTGACGCATCTCGTCCTCAACGTCATCGGTGATGGCTTCGAGCAAGACGAGTGGGACATCTCTCCCAAGCACCGAGGCGGCTTGGAGGAGCCGTTTGTCCTCCGGTTCCAGCCGATCGATGCGGGCCGCGATGATCGCCTGAGCCGTCGCCGGGATCTGGAGGCTGTCCAGCTCTCGCGCCAGCCGGTAGGCGCCGGGTTCCCCGGCGAGGATTCGCGTCTCGGCCAGGGTGCGCACGCTCTCTTCAAGAAACAGCGGGTTTCCTTCGGTTCGATCGATCAGCAGAGTCTTGAGTGGAGCCAGGCTTAGGTCCGTCCCGAGCACCGTCTGAAGGAGGATCTCGGCGCTCGAGGGAGGAAGCGCGTCGACTCGCAGCTGCCGGTAGTAAGTCTTGCCGCCCCAACCGTGCTGGTACTCGGGCCGGTAGTTCATGAGCAGCAACACGCGCGCTGTCGGCAAGCTCTCGACAAGCCCATCGAGCACGGCTTGGGTCTCGCCGTCGATCCAATGTAGGTCCTCGAACACGAGGACAAGGGGCTGCACCTGGCTCTCGCTGAGAACGAGACGCTTGAGGGCGTCCAGGATTCGCTGACGACGTTGGGTGGGGTCGAGCCGCGCCCACGCGTCATCTTCGAGGGGAACATCGAGGAGCGACAGCAACGGGGATACGGCAAGCTCGAGGGAACGATCGAGTGACAGAAGTTTACCGGTCGCCTTTTCGCGGATCTTGCGCGTGTCGTCGCGTGGCTCGAGCTGAAAGTAGCCACGCAGCAGCTCGATCACCGGCAGGTACGTGGTCGCCTTCCCGTACGACACGGATGCGGACTCGAGGACAAGGCATCCATCAGTCCGATGGGAATGGCCGAACTCCCAGAAGAGGCGGGACTTGCCTACGCCGGGCTCGCCGACCACGGCCGCTACCTGGCCGTGGCCGTGACGAGCGAGGTCGAGGGCCTCACCCAGATGCGCCATCTCGCTCGCGCGCCCCACGAAGGTGGTCAGGCCGCGGGCGGCGTGCGCGTGGAAGCGCGAGCGCACGGGAGTGGCGCCGACCAGCTCGTACACGTCCACCGGCTCGCTCAATCCTTTCACTGGGGTTGGCCCCTGCGGGCGCACCTGGATGAAGTCCTCGGAAAGGGCGAGAGTGGTAAACGTCAACAGCACGGTACCGGGATCGGCGAGCTGCTCCATGCGGGCGGCCAGGTGAGTCATGTGGCCGACGGCAGTGTAGTCCATGTGAAGATCGCTTCCGATGGCGCGTACGACAACCGCGCCGGAATTGAGGCCCACCCGGATGCGGACAGTGATGCCTTCCTGGCGGCGCATGCCCTCGGCGTAACGCTTCACCGACTCCTGCATGCGCAGCGCCGCGTAGCAGGCTCGCACGGCATGGTCTTCATGAGCCAACGGCGCGCCGAACAGCGCCATGATCCCGTCGCCCATCACCTGGTTGACCGTGCCCTCGTAGCGGTGGACTGCCTCCATCATTCGTTCAAGCACGGGATCGAGGATCTTCCGGGCTTCCTCGGGATCGCGGTCGGCGAGCAGCTCCATCGAGCCCTTCAGGTCGGCGAAGAGCACGGTGACCTGCTTGCGCTCGCCTTCCAGGGCGCTCTTGGAGGTCAGGATCTTCTCGGCGAGGTGCTTGGGGGTGTAGGCCTCCGCCGAAGCAAAACGAGACGAAGCTAGACCTGGCGATGAAGTAACGGCGAGGGGCGCTCCACAGCCGTCGCAGAACTTACTCCCAGCCGCGATCTTGGTGCCACAGGTGGAACAGACGGCGCTGAAT
>JBKPDY010000137.1:0-4853 GCA_046728155.1 Actinomycetota bacterium | reverse complement strand
CTCGCCATCCCAGTCTCAGGGTGCAATCACCGCGGACGAGACCCGCGAGCTTCTAACCGCTGCCGGAATCACGCTGCCCGACCCGTCGTGGCAACGCTGAACAAGCGGACCGAAGGCTGGGCGGCCGGGCTGCACCCTGGTGCGGTGGTTTGTTCAGGAGCCGTGCGCCGTAATACTCCGCACCTCGCGCTCGAACGAAGATCAAACTGACACCACAGCACAGCCCGCCGAGTGAACGGGCTCATGGCATCGCAGGAATGCGCACGCGCGGAAGCGCGGACCCGCGGCCCGAGCGCCGCTCGATCGCCAGCTCCAGAGCCAGCTACGTGTAAGCGAGCGAATGAGACGGTCAGCAGCCCGGACTCCTCTCACCGCGACCGCGTCTGACCCGGCGTCGACCACCTTCGCGGCAGCCAATGCGTCGAATGTGGACACATCGGGGCCATACCACTCGCGGCGGAAAGCTGGGAGTGGTAGGCGCGCTCGGCACTAGACTAGTCATTGGCCCGCCGCGGCAGGGCATGCGTCCTGGGCGTTAGACCTGCAGCTTTGATAGCACGCCGCCATTCTCACCAAGTGCCGCTCCCGGGCCAGCTTGGCGTATTTCTGAGAACCAATCCGGCATTCTTTCGAGCATGCGGGCGCAAGCCGGAAAGTTCTCGAAGACACGTTCGCGGTACAGCTCGAGCACCTCCGTGATTCGTCGCCAGTCGGGCTCATCCGCCACGTCGTCCCCGTGGCCGTTGGCGAGAAACGTACCAACGAGCGACTGCGTTGCGAGGTGGACTGACTTGAACCGGCCTTGCTGCAGAACGCGTTGTGCGGATTTCGCAAGCTCATCGGAGGACCGCGAGCCCCGTTCCCGTAAGTGCCAATCTTCGGAATCCCAGGCTGACCTAGTCGACAGCTCAGGCTTCGTGCGGAGTGCGTAAGCTGCATCGATCGCCGAGTTCCACAAGTCGAGAAGCGGGCCGTACCGCGTGCGGTTGGTGGCCGTCCGGACGACTGGGACCACAACGAACACGAGCAGCACAGCGACGTACAGTTTGAGCACCAAGAGCACCAATCCCGCAATAGCGCCTGTGAGCGTCACCGGCGCTGTCCACCCAAGGGTGCCGGTGATGTCCGGTCCGGGTAGTGCATGCACGATATGCCAACCCACGGACTCGACTAGCTGCCACAGCCCAACCGTTTCCGGCACGTCGACCTTGAGGTGTAGGCGCCCGAGCTCGAGGAGCAGGCCCGCCACCCATAGCATTGCCCCGTAGAGAGCGGCCAAACCACCGACGAGCATAGTGGCGCCGATCCACCACGACCGGACAAGCGCGAGACCCTCCAGGGTTTCGGTGAGCATCCCGGCCGGTAGCAAAAGTGCGAAACAGAAGACTGCGATAAGTACTACCGCAGGCACAGCGAGTGTCCACTGAACGATTCGCGGGCCATCTGCATGCATCGCGTGCAACGCGTGCGGCCACCATTGGTTGAGCCAAGAGCCCGCATCGAACACCTGTAGAAAGATCCACGATGCGGCCAGCCCGAGAGCTGCGGCGCCGATTAACGCCGCTGCGGCCACGAGCGGGCCGCGGACGTTGCCGAACTCATCTAGACGTTTGCTGCTGGCGCGGTCCGTAGAGCGTTCCACGATCAGCCGATACAAGCCAAGCGCTGCCCACAGCAGTGGAGCGATCACTACAAACTTGAATGCAAGCACGACGCCCGGCGGTGTATGGTCAGCGCCGTACGCGGGTGTTGGCCACCCGAGGCTACCGGGGATATCAAGCAATGGGATAGACCTGGCGAGGTGCCACAGGTAGAAGGACTCCGCGCGCCAAAGGCCGCTCCACGCCGTGACTTCCACTCCCGAAGCGCGCCAAATGCATGTTGTTATCACGGCAAACGTCTCAACGAACAAGCCGAGCGAGATGAATACCGAGGCCCGATATACGACCTGCCAGGCGCCGCGGTGTTGCCCGGACACCGAGCGGTTGGCCGCCACTATGAAAAGGCCGAGCAGCGCCAGGCACATGACAATGAGCACGACAGCGCTCGTTACCGGCCCCGCGAGGCCACCGGGAAGCAGGCCAAGGGTGGACACACTGCGGGCGAGCACAGCGACGAATATCAGTGGGCCCAGCGCCGCGGCAAGGGCGGACTGCCATGCTTCGGGTGCGTCCTCCAGGGCGTCACCGGCGTCCTTCAGCACGTCGCCGGCGACATCTTTGGCCGCCTCGACGATCCGCGCCCGCCAGCCTGTATTTGACACGCAAAACCGCCATTACTGAGAGTCATGGATATAATTGCACGCCACCTGTGCCCAGGCAAGACCACGAAGGGACCGTTCGCTAGTTCGTGCGCGGCGTAGGTGTGGCTCATCCCTGTTAGTTGCTTGACCGCACGCTCGTTCCCGACCGCTGGATTAGGGACGTGTGGGAGTACGGGCTGTACGTGAACGTTGCAAGACCGAATACTGGCCCAGCGAGGACTGCGATTGCGCAGTCTACGAGTTGTGGCTTGGAACAAAGCTAGAACAGAAGATACCGGATTGGTGGCCAAACCCCAGGTGACAATGAGGTCTTTGGGCAACGAAATGGCCGCTCTCGCTTAAGGTTCTAACCACTTGTGGGTCTTGATCAAAGCATGAACATGACAACGTCGGGTCGGCAGACCGATGACGAAAACCTCGCTCGGTCTCCATGGAACGCCAGGTTGCCGCCGAGCGCATTCGAGTTCGGCAAGGCTGTTCGCGTTTGTCCCAGGCGTCCATGCACGTCGCAAGGGGGCGGCTGCCGGGCCGCCCCCTTTGTTGCTGGTTGCAGAACTAGCAGCCGGGTAGCTTGAAGCTGGCGATCCGGGTCTGCCAGCCAGCCGCCGAGGAAGCCTGACCGGCGACGGTGTAGTACTCGTTGGTGTACCAGAACGTGCAGTCGTCAACCGGGTCGACGTTCAATGACGTGTAGTCACCCCAACGTGAGTTGGTAGTGGTCTGCACACCGGTCCCGTCGATGATCGTGCCCTCGCCGAGCGTCATTGTGCCGAGCGGGTCGCCGGCGAGCCGGCCGGTGTAGCGGATCCCGGGGAACACGGTGGTGCCGTTGACCACGCTGTATCCGAGCGCCGTGTTGCCGAACTTGTCCTGGGCGACGCTGCCCATCCAGCGGTGCACCCCATCATTGGGCGCGTAGGTTCCTTGCTGGAAGAGGCTGTACGTGTTGCCGACTCGCCGGATTTCGTACCAGCGCATACCGGCCACGCCGGGCAGAGCCTCGACCGATTGGGCCGTTACCATCGTCTCGTAGGTGCCCTGGTTACGATAGGCGAGACGCCAGGTGGGTCGCTGCCGGTAGGACAGGATGTCCAGGTACTGCGCCGAGTTGACGATGCCTGGCTGTGGCAAGCAGTCACGCGAGGTTGGCGCGCAGGGGAAGACGGAGTCGAACGACGCAACCGGCAGCTGCGTGTTGAGGACTAACGACGCCGTCGGGGTCGAGCGCCACTTCACGTCCAGGTCCCAGATGTTGAGGGCATCGAATGTCGCGCCGTAGGGCCCGCCATCATCCTGGGTACCGATGATCGGTATCTTCGCGTCCTGCCTGGGCTTGGTTTTGCCGTCGACCATTGCCGGCAGCAGCCCATCGCCCATCAGGTTGATCGGCACCACGGCCGAGTCAAGGAAGAACCGCACGTCCCGGGCGCCCACGTCGCCGTTGAGCATCTTGTTGCGGTCGAGGGCGTAAACGCCGATGCCGTACTCGACCGTCGGGCCAAACTCGCGGGTGGTGATCACGTACGAGTCCTTGAAGATCCCGTACTTCGGGTAGTCGGGGAAGTTCACGCCGGTCGAGAACGCGTACCGGAAGTAGGTGCCAGTCGGGTCGGGCGTGGTGGAGACAGCGATGCAGTTGAAGTACTCGGGGCCAGCCGTCGTGAACTGGCTGAGAATCCACCGGTCCGCGACTTGGTCGTACATCGCTACCGGGTCGCCGGATTCGTCGGTGCAGTCGTCCACAGGGAAACCAGCCCATAGCGAGCCCAGCGAGGCCGAGGCAAGCTTGGTGCCGGTCTTTGTGTAGGCGGCCCAAAGCAGGTTGACCGTCTCGACGATGTTGTTGGGGCCGACCCCGGAGTTCGGGTCTGGGGGATTCACTCGGAAGCCGAACGTGTTGAAGTTGTCCTGGTTGCTGAGGCCCTCGAAGCTTGTGATCGGACCCGAGATCGCCGTGCTGCCGGCCGTCGTCTGCAGCGCTCCGTCGTCGGTATGGCCGGCGTCTGGCACGTACGGGCCGTCGCCCGGTTCGACATCGTCCCCAGTTTCCTCCTCGTGAGCCGGCCCGGGTTTGGTCGCGAGCTCAGAGAACGGCCTGGAGACATCGAACGCCACCGGGCTGGAGAAGACCGGCGATCCGCCGGTGACGGCGGGCGCGGCGGCCGCCGAAGTGCTAGCGAGTGCGAACCCCACTGGCACGACCAGGCTGCCCGCCGCGGTGAGGGCGAGGATCAGCCGTGACCTTGTAAGTCGCATGCTGTGGTCACCTCCGTCTACATATGCGATTGGGCTGATTCTTGCGCCAGAAGTACACTCACGCCATGGCAAGGTCCGGCCGCGCCCATGATCGATGGAAGCGGACCTGGGGCCGCCATTCGGCTACCGACGTGCATTCAGGCACGAGCCGAGTCCACTTCGTCGCATTCGCGCTTATCGTGTTGCTGCTCGGGGCGTGTGCCCGCCCGGACACGCCGTCTGGGAACGAAACGCCCTCTGTGACTGCGTCGACGAGTCCGGTTGCCTCCGGAGGGAGCGGTACGCCGTCGCCAGCGGCTTCCCGTGCAGCGAGTCCTGCTGCCTCGAGCGTGAC
>JBKPDY010000136.1:0-8798 GCA_046728155.1 Actinomycetota bacterium | reverse complement strand
AACAGGCGAAAGGCGTACTGGCCGAACGCCTACATCTGGACGTGGCCGACGCCTTCGCAATGCTTCGTAGCGGCGCCCGCAGCCACAACCGGCGCCTGTCCGAACTCGCCCAGGCCATCGTCGACGGCTCCGAACAACTCCTGCCAACGACGACGACCAGCCCCAACCGCTGAGCCGTTAAGACTCCCGCTCGTAGCTTGCAATGTTCATGATCGACATATCGGCGACGGCCGGTCCAATGTGCGATGCTTGAGAGTGTTCTAGGTTGTGACAGCCGTGCCGGCATGGCAGCTCTCCGCAACCATTTCAACTCTACCCGGACTGGCGACCTCGGTGCCGGAGTGGTGCTGCCGTCGAGCGGGACCACGCCGTCCGAGGACCCAGGTCGCCGAGATCGCCGGGCGCCTGGAGCGGCGTTACCCGCCCGAGCGGATCCGCTCGTCCTCCGACAGGAACCGTGCCGAGATCTCCCGCTTCCGCGCAACACCGACCACGGGCGACCCGTGAAGTACGTGCTCATGTTTGTCGACACCGAGCAGTTCGCGGCCGACCTGGCCTCCATGGACGACACCGAGCGGGAGCGCGCCTACGGCCGGGTGCGGCGGTGGTCGCTGACCATGACGACAAGATCACCCACCATGCGTACCTGCTGCCGGGCGAGTCCGCTACCACGGTGCGGCTGGACCGGGGCGACCCACTCATCACCGACTCCTCCCAGACCTGTCCGCGCCGGCGGATCGGTACCGGGCGGCCCCCGTGAACGCGTCAGGTCACGAGCGAACAGGCCGTGCACCCTCGATGGCTTGCCACGCATGCCGCAGGTCCCGTGCAGAGCGAGACCTTAGCCCCTGTCCACACCACGGCCATGCGGCTCACCGTGTAAGGGAAGAACTTCACCTGCACGGAGGAGATGACGCTCATGATGTACGACGGCTGGGGCGGCTGGGCCTGGATGATGTTCATGCCGCTGCTGTGGATCGTGCTGATCGGCGTGATCGTATGGGCGGCGGTTGCTCTCGCCCGACGCCCGGCCGACCGGGTGGCCGACCAGCCGAGGCGGGAGACGCCCCAAGAGATCCTTGATCGGCGGTTCGCTTCCGGCGAGATCGACGCCGATGCCTACGCCCGCGCCCGGGACCTGCTCGCCGGCAGGCAGCCGGAGCCGTCATGAGGTGGATGCGGGGTCGTTGGCTGCCGCTCACCGTGCTGGTGGCTGCCGCGGGGCTGCTGGTGGCCTCGATCGTGTGGATCGCGGTCGCCGGCTGGGGTCCGAACAGTGCGATGGTGGCAGCGCCGGGCGGCATGATGCGCCCCGGCCTGGGCGGTACGGTGATCGCCGGTGAGGGTCCGGTGCGCAGCCTGGGCGACGCGGAGCGGGCCGCGGCACGCTTCGCCGATAGGTGGGGTCTGGCGGTGGGCGAGGTGATGCAGTTCGATAACGGCTTCTACGCCGAGCTGGTCGACCCGTCCGGCCGCCTGGCCACTGAGGTGCTCGTCGACCCGCGCACCGGCGCCGTGCAGGTCGAGTTCGGTCCGGCGATGATGTGGAACACCGACTACGGCATGCACCCTGGCCGCGCACGGGCGGCGGCCATCACTCCCGAACAGGCCCAGGCCATCGCGAACGAATGGCTTCAATCGCGCCGCCCTGGCGAGCGCGCCGGTTCCGCCGAAGGGTTCCCGGGCTACTACACCTTGCACACCCTGCGCGGTAACCGGGTTGTCGGGATGCTGTCGATCAACGCCACCACGGGCGCGGTCTGGTACCACTCCTGGCACGGCCGGTTCATCGCCATCACCGAACGCCACACCGAGGAGTCGCCACCGTAAGGAGAACGGATTGGCCTTCGGCCCTGAGCCGTCGGCGATCGGCAAGGCCACGGTTCAGCCATGAACGCAACCACAACGACAGCTGTCCCACTCCCGATTACGCCCGGCACCGAGATGACCGAGCTGGCGTGGTTCTACCCGGACTTCACCTGGGAGGGCCAGATCGTCGAGGGTGGGATGGGACCGGGCACCCCCGACATGACGGCCCACGGCCGTGGCATGCATGAGCTCACTCAGAATGGCCGGTGGATTGTCGGCCCGTATTCGCAGGAGCAGTACGCCATCGACGGGAGCCTCGTGCTCACCCGGCAACTGCACCGGGGGGTTGGATGGGATCCCAGCCGGCAGGGCTACAGCGCGACCCTCGCCGACAACTACGGACACGCCGATGTCATACACGGCGCGATCGACGGCGACCGACTCGTCTTCGAGAACTTGCCCGATGGGCCGATCGGCTGCGCAGGGACGTCACCCACCCTGACGCCATGGTGTTGACGAACGAGTCGAGCGTCGCCGGTGCCCGTGGAGCCTGATCGAGACCCATCACATGCAGCCGGTTCATTCCGATCGCGGGGTCAGCCCACGTCCGCCGGCGCCGGCCATGACACATCCGATCCGGCGCGTCGCCGGGCCCGGTCGCCGCATTTGTGTGGTCATTGCCATCACCCGGTCGCCTCAGTCGTGGCCTCTCCAGACATTGCATCGCGGCGCCCCCGACCGGCGGCAGCTCCATTCGACAATCGTTGTGAACCATCCGACCGAAGTCACTTCCTCCGCATCGAGCTCCGCCCGATCTGAAAGATCCCGGGCAGGTTGTGACCTTAGACCTATGGATGCGCGGACGGGGGCGAAGAGTATGCGAAAGAGAACCATCATTGGCGGAAGGACAGGAAATGCGCGCCCTCAGATTGCGCGAGTGGAAGTCGGAACCGGTGCTCGTGGACGTGGCGGAACCGGTGCCCGGTCCGGGGCAGGTGGTAGTGAAGATCGGCGGCGCCGGAGCCTGCCATTCGGATCTGCACCTCATGCACGACTTCGAACGCGGTGTGCTCCCGTGGGGGCCGCCGTTCACACTGGGACACGAGAACGCTGGCTGGGTGCACACCTACGGCGACGGCGTCACCGGCCTTGCCGTTGGTGATCCCGTCGCGGTCTATGGGGCGTGGGGATGCGGCACGTGCTCGCGATGCCGGATGGGCGTGGAGACCTACTGCGAGAACGTAGCCGCCGCCCCGGTCGCCGGAGGTGGCGGTGGACTCGGCCTCGACGGAGGGATGGCTGAGTACATGCTCGTGCCCGACGTGCGCCATATCCTCGCCTTGCCCGAGGGGCTCGACCCGTTGTACGCGGCGCCATTGACCGACGCCGGACTGACGCCATACCACGCCATCCGCCACTCCTGGCCCAAACTTCCACCGGATGCCACCGCGCTCGTGATCGGCGTCGGCGGACTCGGCCATCTCGGCCTGCAGATCCTCAAGGCGACCACGGCCGCCCGGGTCATCGCCGTCGACACCAACAAGGACGCGTTGAACCTGGCAGAGGAGTGCGGGGCTGACCAGGCGCTGCCGGCCGGCGACGGCGTAGCAGAGGAGATCCGCCGCCTAACCAATGGTCAAGGCGCCGACGTCGTACTCGACTTCGTGGGGGCCGACAGCACCCTCGCCTTGGCCGCCGCCACCGCCCGGGTGCTCGGCGATGTGACGATCGTCGGCATCGCCGGCGGCACCATGGCGGTCTCGTTCTTCTCTGTGCCGTACGAGGTGAGTATCCAGACCACCTACTGGGGTTCACGTCCGGAACTGGCCGAGGTGCTCGACTTGGGTGCCCGTGGCCTCGTCGCCCCGAAAGTGGTGCCGTTCCCGCTGGACGACGCCGTCAGCGCCTACCAGCAATTACGCGACGGCAAGCTACACGGGCGCGCCGTGATTGTGCCGTGATCGCACCTGTTCCGGCGAATCTCCAGGACCGCCACAGAGCACGGACGTGCTATTGGGCTACCGCTGGGTCTGGGGCTGGATCATTCGAGGGAACGGCCCAGGCATGAATGACTGGCCTCAGCGGCCACCGTCGGTCGGCAGCTCCCAGCCTCGGCGTCGTGAGAGGCTGCCGGTCCGCGGGTCCCGGCTGCGGTAGACGATGTACGGACGGGTGAGGTAGCCGACCGGCGCCGAGAAGACATGGACCAGCCGGGTGAAGGGCCAGAACGCGAAGAGCACCCACGCCGACAGCACGTGCAGCTGGAAGCCGAGCGGAGCGTGCACCATGAGGTTCGTGTCCGGGTGCAGGTCGAAGATGGATCGGAACCAGGGGGCGACGGTCTGCCGGTAGTCGTGCGGGTGCCCGGTGATGTTGCCTAGCACGGTGGTGCCGAGTCCCAGCACGATGGTCAGCACCAGCACCACGTACATGGCCTTGTCGTTGCGGGTGGTGGCGGAGAACACCGGTCCGACGGTGCGACGCCGGTAGATGAGGATAGCGACGCCGGCGAGCGTGGCGAGGCCGGCGACGGTGCCTAGCGTGAAGGCGACGATGTGGTACGCGGTCTCGCTGATGCCGACAGCGTTTGTCCACGCCTCGGGGATGAGCAGACCGCCGACGTGGCCGAGCGCGACGAGCAGGATGCCGAAGTGGAACAGCGGGCTTCCCCACCGCAGCAACCGGCGTTCGTAGAGCTGGGACGAGCGGGTGGTCCAGCCGAACTTGTCGTAGCGGTAGCGCCAGTAGTGGCCGACCACGAAGGTGGTGATGGCCACGTACGGGACGACAACCCAGAGCAGCACGCTCATCGGGGAACTCGCTGCGCTTGGGGCATGTACTCGGGTGGGGCGAACGGAGCGAGGCCGACCTGTTCGTCGGGTGGGCCTTGGGCGGCGAGCCGGGCGACGGCCTCGCGTTGGTCGCCTCGTAGTGGGGGCAGGGTGGCCGAGACCGAGTCCAGAACGGCGGCCCAGGGCGAGCTGGCCTCCCGCAGGGCGAGGCGGAGCAGTTCGCTGCCGGCCCGATAGTCAGAAAGTAATGCCTCCCCGATGGCCGGGTTGTCCTGGCTGGCGGCGTACTCGAGCACGACAGCGAGGTGGTCGGGTAGTTCGTCGTCGACGAGGCGCATCCCGGCGGCGGCATAGGTCTGTTTGAGCCGCAGCAGTGCGATACCGCGCCGGCGGGTGTCGCCGTGGACGTAGTAGGTCAAATAGAGGCAGCAGCGTTTGCGATGGTCGAAGGTGGCCACGTAGTCGGCGGCGAGCGTCGTCGGCGGGGTGGCTTGGGCGTGGTCGAGGAATGCCACCAGCGGTCCGCCCACTGCGGACGGAGCCTGATCGGCGACCCGCCGCAGCAGCCGGAAGTGGCCGGCGAGGGTGTCGTCGGGGTAGCCGAGCAGCAGGGACTGGGCCTGCCACGCGGGGCGATGGTCGATCCGGGTCATGGCGGGTCCTTGCGCGGTGGGAACGGGCTTCCTTTGCCATCCCAGTTGAGCAGGTTGACCCGTCCGCCCCGGTCGGCCGGATCGACAATGCCCTCGCCCGTCTGGCGTTCGCGGAGCATCCGGAGATTCTCGATGGCGACCGGGACCGGGCCGCCTGACGACTCACCGAACGGTCCGGAGCCGCCCATGCCGGGCCCGCCTTCGAAGTTGAGGCTGCATTCGGTGGCGAGTTCCTCCAGCGAGTGGGCCTGTTCGGCGTGGGCTGACGGTATGACGTACCGCTCGTCGTACTTGGCCAGGGCGAGGAGCCGGTACATGTCGTACACCTTCTCGCCGGTCATGCCGACTTTGGCCGGGATATCGTTGTTCGGTTGCCGGCCGAGGTTGATGTCGCGCATGTATGCGCGCATCGCCGCCAGGCGCCGCAGGACGGCGTCAACTGGAGCGGGGTCTCCGGCCGTGAACAGCCGGGCAAGGTAGTCGATGGGGATGCGCAACGCCTCGATCGCGGCAAACAGGTTACCGTGGTCCTCTGCGTCATGGCCGGTGTCGCGGACGATATCCACGACCGGTGAGAGCGGTGGGATATACCAGACCATGGGCATGGTTCGGTACTCCGGGTGGAGCGGGAGCGCGACCCGGTACGTGTTGATGAGCGCGTAGACGGGTGAGCGCTGCGCCGCGGTGATCCAGTCCGCGGGGATGCCGGCCTTCTCCGCCTCGGCAACGACGGTTGGGTCGTTCGGGTCAAGGAACACGCTGCGCTGGGCCTCGTACAGGTCGTGTTCATCCACTGTGGACGCTGCCCCGAGGACGGCGTCGGAATCGTAGAGCATGAGGCCGATGTAGCGCAGCCGGCCCACACACGTCTCGGAGCAGACGGTCGGGATGCCGACCTCGATGCGCGGGTAGCAGAACGTGCACTTCTCGGCCTTGCCGGTCCGATGGTTGAAGTACACCTTCTTGTACGGGCAGCCCGAAACGCACATCCGCCAGCCGCGGCACCGGTCCTGGTCGACCAGCACGATGCCGTCCTCGGTCCGCTTGTAGATGGCCCCGGACGGGCAGGACGCGGCGCACGACGGGTTGAGGCAGTGCTCGCAGATGCGCGGCAGGTAGAACATGAACGTCTGCTCGAACTCGAACCTCACCTTGTCGGCGATGCCTTTGAGCAGAACGTCCTTGTGCCCGTGATCGGGCGAGCCGCCGAGGTCGTCGTCCCAGTTGGCCGACCACTCGATCTTCATGTTCTGGCCGGAGATAAGCGAGCGGGGTCGGGCGACCGGAGTGTGCTCCTGCAGCGGCGCGTTGGTCAAAGTTTCGTAGTCGTACGTCCAGGGCTCGTAGTAGTCCGCGATGCTCGGTAGCCTCGGGTTGGAGAAGATGGTCAACAGCTTGCGCAGCCGTCCACCGCCCTTGAGGGAGAGCCGGCCCCGCTTGTTGAGGGTCCAACCGCCGCGCCAGGTCTCCTGGTCCTCATACCGGCGCGGATACCCTTGGCCGGGCCGGGTCTCCACGTTGTTGAACCACACGTACTCGACGCCACTGCGGTTGGTCCAGGCCTGTTTGCAGGTGACCGAGCAGGTGTGGCAACCGATGCACTTGTCGAGGTTCATCACCATCGCCATCTGGGCCATCGGTTTCATTGGCTCACTCCGCAAGCGTCGTTTCGGCGGCTCATCAGTACTCGACCTCCTGGTCGCGACGGCGGATGATCGTGATCTCGTCGCGTTGGTTGCCGGTCGGGCCAAGGTAATTGAAGGCAAACGACAACTGCGCATAGCCACCGATGAGGTGGGTCGGCTTGACCAGCAGCCGGGTCAGTGAGTTGTGAATGCCACCGCGTCGACCCGTGATCTCCGTACGGGGTACGTCGATCAGCCGATCTTGAGCGTGGTGCATGTACACGGTGCCCTCGGGCATACGGTGCGACACGATAGCGCGGGCGACGACCACACCGTTGCGGTTGACCGCCTCGATCCAGTCGTTATCATGGACGCCGATCTTGACGGCGTCCAGTGTGGACATCCAGATCGTTTGCCCACCACGCGAGAGCGACAGCATGAAGAGGTTGTCCTGGTACTCGGAGTGGATGGACCACTTGCTGTGCGGCGTGAGGTAACGGACGGTGATGCCCGACTCCCCGTGTCGCAGGTCTACTCAACAGGGCGGGTCTGGCTACCCTGCTGTTCGACCTGCTAACCCTGACGGAGGAGGCGGCGAGCGCCCACGTTTTCGATGCCAGCCTGCTTGGTGGGCGGCTGGTCGAGGTCGTCGAATGGGTCCGCCGCCAGCCTGTCTGTTCCGGGCTGCCGATTGGTGTGTTCGGCATGAGTACCGGCGCCGGCGCGGCGTTGTGGGCGGCGGCCGAACCTGACACCGCTATCCGCGCAGTGGTTTCCCGTGGCGGGCGCCCCGACCTCGCTGGACCGCGACTGGGTGGCGTTCTCGCACCGACACTGCTGATCGTCGGCGGCTGCGATCCCGTCGTGGCTGAGTTGAATCGGGCGGCGCGGGCGCGGCTGCGCTGCTCGAACCGCGTCGCCGTGGTGCCAGGTGCCACGCACGCGTTCGACGAGCCGGGTGCCCTAAGCCGCGTCGCCGATCTGGCCGCGGACTGGTTCACGAGTCATCTCATGCCCGAGAAGGGCGGTCCGCAGACTGTTCACGGCGTGGCCGTACACATGGTTGCGGCCTAGCCGACGGATAGGATCACCACGCCCTGAACCACGTTGCCAACGCTTGCCCCGGCGGCACGCCAGGCGGATCCTTGCGGCGACCTTGTCGACCCGGGCATCTGTCCGTCGTTGATGCGCTCCACCTCGGGCGGCGGGATAGAGGCGATTGGGCCGCGACGATGGGACCCGACTTGCACACCGGGGTCACGCACGGCCGAGCATCTCGGGCGTGGGACGGTATCTACGGCCAGGGCCGTCGGTCGAAGCGGGTCCGGCAAGCGTAGTCCTGCATGATCGAGGCAAGGGGACAACCGGAGGCGTGAGCGTGACGCAGTTGCAGGCCGTTGCGGGTCTCACCGCGGCGGAGGTGGCACAACGGCGTGCCGGCGGTCAGGCGAATGTCGTCACCGCCCGCTCTTCTCGGTCCATCGGGTCGATCGTGCGGGCCAACGTACTGACCCGATTCAACGCGATCATCGGCGCGCTGCTGGTGGTCGTCCTCGTCTTCGGTGAGTTCCAGGACGGGCTGTTCGGGTTGGTGATTCTGGTCAACAGTGCGGTCGGGATCGTGCAGGAGCTGCGGGCGAAGCGGACCCTGGACAGCCTGGCATTGCTGGAACAGGCCCCGGTCCGGGTACGCCGGGACGGTGCGGACGCGTCCGTGGCGCCACAGGAGGTGGTCGTCGACGACGTGGTACTGCTGGCGACCGGCGCGAAGGTGCCCGTCGACGGGGACCTCCTGATGACTGACGGGCTGGAGGTCGATGAGTCGCTGCTGACCGGTGAGGCGGATCCGGTGGCCAAGCGACCTGGCGACTCGCTGCTGTCAGGCAGCTTTGTGGTCGCCGGCTCCGGCGCGTTCAGGG
>JBKPDY010000135.1:0-10908 GCA_046728155.1 Actinomycetota bacterium | reverse complement strand
ACGCCGCTGTGGCCGGCCGACACCTCGTAAAGGCTCGCGGCGAGCGCGATCACTTCGTCAAGGCCAGGGGCCTCGATCAGGTAGTAGCCGCCCACGACCTCTTTGGTCTCGAGGAAGGGTCCATCGGTGGTGGTGATCTTGCCGGCTGCGTTGGTGCGCACGGTTTTCGCGACAAGTGCCGGCTCCAGCTCCTGCCCGTCGAGAATCGCCGACCCAGCCGCGGCCGCGAAGGCGCGATGGGCTTCGTCGAGCTTGTGCTGCTCCTCGGGGGACATTGCGGCCCACTGCCGTTCGTCGCCGTAGATGAGGAGAAGGTACTTGGCCATGTCACATGTCCCGTCGTCCAGAGCCCTGAGCGGACCCACCTACATCTACGACGAGCCAACGGTCGCGGATCGACATCGCGGGAACCATAGACCGACCACCGGTTTTGCGCGTGCCGAGATGTGGACGACCTGAGTCATGGGGGACAGACTGGGTCGTCAATCCGAAGAGGGGGCGCCACGTGAAGCCGTTCGACGACGCGTCATGTCCGACCTGTCGGCGGTGGTCATCGGCCGGTATCGGGCTCCCAAGATCATTTGAGTTTCGCGTGGTATGACTGACACGCGAGGTGAACGCCCATGAGCCCGAGCCGAGGGTCGGCCGCTGAACCGAAGGAGAGCGCTCCGGCGCTCGCTGTCGACTCGCTCACCAAACGCTTCGGTGACCGCGTGGCCTTTGAGGATGTCACATTCGATGTTGGGTGGGGCGAGGTGTTCGGTTTCCTCGGCCCGAACGGGGCCGGAAAGACGACGATCGTCCGGACGCTCGGCACGCTCATCGCTCCGACGTCCGGCTCGGCGATCGTGGCGGGTGTACCGCTCACGCCGCGGAACGGGGTGGAGATCCGTCGGCGGATCTCGATCATGCCCGAATCGCCGGGCCTGTATCTGCGTCTGAGTGTTGCCGAGAACCTCGAATGTTTCGCCGATCTCTATGAGTCACCCGTACCGTACGAGCGCATTCGCGCCGCCCTGGACGCCGTGAACCTCGCGAGCCGGGCGAGCGACCCATGCGGGGCACTGTCCAAGGGGCTTCGCCAGCGCGTCGCCCTCGCGCGGACGCTGCTCAGCGACCCGGAGGTGCTGTTCCTGGATGAACCGACCTCCGGCCTGGACCCGGTCGCCGCGCGCGATGTCCATGAGCTGATCGATGAGCTACGCAGGCGCGGTGTCACGATCTTTCTTACGACGCACCGGCTCGACGAAGCCGAACGCCTATGCGATCGAGTCGCCATACTGAACACGACATTGCGCACCATCGGTCGTCCGGACGAGCTTCGAGAGCGGCTCTTCGCCAGGACGCTCGCCGTCAGGACACTCGATGCGCTTGCCGATCCAGGGGGGGTCTTCGCTGGTCTCCCGGCCGTCGATAATTGGCGCGAAAATGGCTCTGGCGAGTATGTCCTAGCGGTCTCCGACGCCGCGGTCGCCGCGCCCGCGGTAACCCGCGCACTGGTTCAGGCCGGCGCGGACGTGCTGTCCATCGGTGAATCACGCCACTCGCTCGAAGACGTGTACCTCGAGCTGATCGATGCCGATGAGGAGGCGACTCGCAGGTGACGATGAGCGGGCGGCGTGTCCGGGCCATCTTCCGTAAGGAACTCCGCGAGTATCGGCGTAACCGCCAAATCGTGCTCACGATGGCGATCTTTCCTCTGGTTTTCATCGTCTACCCGAGCATACAGATATTCGCGCTGCCGCCATCGGCGTCAGGCGAAATCGCGCACAAACAGCCTCTGGTCTACATGCTCGGCATCCCGGCGATCGTCCCAGCCATACTCGCGGCGTACTCGGTGGCCGGTGAGCGACAGCAGGGCACGCTCGAGCCCGTACTCACGACGCCGATCCGTGCCGGCGAATTCCTTCTCGGTAAGGCGCTCGCGGCGCTCGTGCCCTCACTCGCCGTCTCGTACGCGGTGTTCGGCGTCTTTGTCGCCGCCACCGAGATCTTCGCGCAGCCGTCGGTTACCGCCGTCATCCTCCGGGGCCCTGATCTGCTCGGTCAGTTACTCTTCACTCCGCTCGTCGCCGCCTTCTCGATTTGGGCGGCGATCGCCATCTCGTCCCGATCGAACGACCCCCGCGTCGCTACGCAGCTCAGTTTGCTGGCGAGTTTCATATCAATCGCCACCACCACTCTCATCGCCGTCGGCGCGGTCCACGTAACGCTCGCCCTTTCCCTCACCCTCGGAGCCGCTCTGCTGCTCATCGACGGCCTCGGCTGGCGGATAGTTTCCCCGATGTTCGACCGCGAGCGCCTCATCACCGGGACGCGGTCATAGGACATGTCGACGGCGGGTGTCGTGCTCATTCCACATGCGGTCCAGGCCAACGCAATACGTCGACACCCTGACGGCTAGCCCGCCGGGCTTGATGTAACCGCGGGTTTTGGTCGACATGCCGAAATCATGGTGCGATAACGCTCGCGTTGTGTGTCGGTGACGTCTACAATGGATTGCGTTCCTCGCCCGAATGACCTGGGGCGCGCTTCCGGTGAAGCGCCCGTCGACAACTCGGTTCCGTCTATATTGGGCATCCTGTCGCGGACTCCATCGCATCGGACGAGGCACGACATCGTCAGAACCGTTACTTCAGAACGCCGCCGTGTGGCGGCACCAAACAAGGAGGAACGTATGAACAAGGCAGAGCTCATCGACTCGATCGGGCAACGTCTCGGGGACCGGAAAGCCGCGACCGCTGCACTGGACGCGGTGCTCTCCGAGATCCAGAGCGCCGTCACCAAAGGCGACAAGGTTTCCATCGTTGGATTCGGCGTCTTTGAACGGCGTGAGCGCGCGGCCCGGACCGCTCGCAATCCTCGTACCGGCGAGCCGGTCAAGGTGAAGAAGACCGCTGTCCCGGCCTTCAGGCCAGGGGCCGGCTTCAGGGAACTGGTCGCTGTGGGGCGCGTGCCGCGACCGACCAAGTCCGCTGTGCCGTCGAGCCGGACAGCGCCGCCGAAGAAGGGTGTCGCCACCGCGGCTAGGACCGCCCCGGCAAAGACCGCCCCGGCAAAGAGGAAGACGACCGCAACAAAGGCCGCGCCGATGGGCAAGGCGACCGCGACTCCGCGGCGGCCCGCTACCACCGCCGCGGCCGCTACCCGCAGACGCGCGAGGTAGACCGGTCCTGATCGGGGCTCCCGTTACGTCAGCGGGAGCCCCGAACACCCCGTAGCCGAACCTGTCAGCGGATCAACGCGGCCTCCGCATCGGCCGCCCACCTCAGCCATGATCAGGCTGAGACCCCTATGACAGATGCCCCGGGCTCGGCCGACCATCGACCGCGATACCTGCGCGCGACCCGGCTATTGCCGAGTGCGTACATGTCAGCAGTGCGCCCGCTCGCGAGCGGCTTCATCGCACGACAACGTTACTGGATGACGGTCGTCCGATCAGCTTCCGGCAATTACGGCGGCATCGGGCACGTCCATTGACCGCCATTTGTTCCACCACTATCGTTGGCTCGCGCCCGTCCGCAACCCACCGGACCGGCGCGAGTTCGCCCTTGCTCTGCCCTGAAACCGGGCGGCGGCGCGGCAGGACCGAAAGGAGGTCTTCCGCGTAACCGTCGGCTGACCGCGACACCCGGTCGCCGACGTCCCTTGTAGTGCGATCCACGAAAGGGATTCCCATGAGTCATCCCCCCGTAGCACGGCGGTGGTCGGTTAGGGCCGGCCTCGCAGTCCTCTTCTCAGCGACACTCGTCGCCGGCGTGCTCAGTGTCAGCACCGCCGCTCAGGCCGGAACCGGCTCGAACCCGTACGCCCCGAACTATCAGCACTCTTACCGGCATGGCGTGGTCCCCACCCGCGAGACCCTCGGCAAGATGAACGCATGGAAGGCCGCCAACCCCACCCCGAATGACTCCTCCCAGAACCTTCGCTACGGGGGCGGTGTCGATGGCATCGGAGTCACGATCGGGGCGCCGAAGGTCTATCTGGTCTTCTGGGGCACCCAATGGGGCACCCAGGGCACCGATGGCAATGGCGATCTGACGTTTTCGAACGACAGTGCCGGCGCGGCGCCGCGACTCCAGGAGATGTTCAAGGGTCTCGGTACCAACGGAGAGCTGTGGTCCGGCACCGACACCCAGTACTGCCAGGGCGTGGCCACGGGGACGCAGATCTGTGGCAACAACGGCACCCACGTCCCGTACCCGACCGGCGGTGCGTTGTCCGGCGTGTGGTACGCCAACTCGGGCCCCGAGCCCACCAACGCCACCGCGTTGCAACTGGGCCAGGAGGCGGTCACGGCGGCGAGCCACTTCGGCAACACCACGCCAGCGTTGAACCGCAACGCCCAGTACGTGATCCTCTCCGCCCACAACACGCACCCGGACGGCTTCCCCAACGGCGGCTGGTGTGCATGGCACGACTGGAACGGCGACGTCGGGGCCTCGTCCACGGTCGGCGACATCGCCTTCACGAACATGCCCTACGTGCTCGACCTCGGCACCAGCTGCGGCCAGAACTTCGTCAACCAGGGCTCGGCCGGCACGCTCGACGGCTTCACCATTGTGGAGGGTCACGAGTACTCCGAGACCATCACCGACCAGAACCCGGCCGGCGGCTGGACCGACACGTCCGGCGCGGAGAACATGGACAAGTGCGCCTGGATCGCGCCCGGCTCACAGGGCGGGGCGGCGAATCTCTCCACCGCGCACGGTAGTTTCGCCATGCAGGGGACCTGGTCCAACGACTCGGTCAACAACACGGGACGGTGCGAGTTCACCCACGCCATCTTCGGCGGGGGCGGCGGTAACCCCACTGTCAACAACCCGGGTCCGCAGACCGGTACGGTCGGCGTCGCGACCAGCCTCACCATCACCGCGTCGGGTGGCACGCCGCCGTACACATGGTCGGCCACTGGCCTGCCGGCCGGCTTGTCGATCAACGCATCCAGTGGCGTCATCTCGGGTACGCCGACGACCGCCGCCACCTACAACCCGAGCGTGACCGCCACTGACACCTCCAGCCACAGCGGGAGTACCAGCTTCAGCTGGGTCATCAATCCCGCCGGCAGCTGTGGCAGCCCAGGCCAGAAGCTGGGCAACCCCGGCTTCGAGTCCGGCAATGTCACGTGGACGGCGACGAGCGGAGTGATCGGTCAGTGGAGCCCCTCCGAGCCGCCACACTCCGGCACATGGGACGCGTGGATGGATGGCTACGGCCGGTCGCACACCGACACGTTGACCCAGAACGTCACGCTGCCTTCCGGCTGCAGCACCTACACCCTGAGCCTGTACCTGCACATCGACACCGCTGAGACGACCACCACGATCGCGTACGACACGATCAAGGTCCAGATCATCGACGGCGGCGTCACGAGCACTCTCGCCACCTACTCCAACCTCAACCACGCGTCGGGCTACTCGTTGAAGTCCTTCAACATCGCCTCGCACGCCGGACACACGATCACGGTCAAGTTCCTCGCGGTCGAGGATGTCTCGTTGCAGACGTCATTCGTCGTCGATGACACCGCGCTCAACGTGTCCTGATACGCGCTCGATCGTCGGGCGGGCCTCGGGGCGGCAGCGCGCCCGGGCCCGCCCGTTGGGCTTCGTCGCCTAGTTGCGCACAGACACGGTGACGCGGAACCGCACCACCGTCGGGCAGTCGGATGCGGCCGATGTCACATTGCACATCGGGCGGCTCGAGACGACGTCCGCCTCCCCGGGGGAGACAGCGGTGAAGGCCGCACCAGTCACCCCGACCTGAAGGCTCAGCTTGCCGCTCGTCGCCGGTTGCAGCGGGCCAGCGCTGGCCGTGATCGCCGACCATTTGTTGGCCGACGTGCCGTGCAGATAGACCTCTACACGCTGAGAGACTCTGGCGCAGACGGTACGACCATTGTCAGTCTCGTCAACGATGATCGATGTCGTCCCGGTCGGCGGCCGACAGGAGCTCGGCTCGGCCGAGCCAGGGGTCGATACGCTGCTCGCCTTACCGGTGGCGCATCCAGCCGTCAACCCAGCGGCGATAGCGGTCGCCACCAGCATGGTTTTCCGCATACGGCTCGGACGCGCGTCAGCCACCGTGGGTTCCCTGCGACGTTTGCCGGGCAGTTTACCAAGACTGTGTGTTTGGGCCGGCGTCCCGACCGACACCACCGCCTGGTCAGACGGGAGCCGCCCGTACGGGATGTGTAAGGGTATGGAGGTGAGCATCGAGTCAGCGCGTCAACTGGGCGGTCGATACCAGCTGCACACGATGCTCGGCCGGGGAGGCGTGGCAGCGGTATGGGCCGGCATCGACACGCGGCTCGACCGGCCGGTCGCGGTCAAGATTCTCGACGGTGCCGCCCGGGCCGACCCCGAGATGATCCAGCGCCTCGACCTGGAGGCTCGCGCCGTGGCCAGGTTGGCCCACCCCAACATCGTGGCCGTGTACGACGTCGGCATGGAAGGCGGCGTCCCGTACCTCGTGATGGAGCTCGTAGACGGACACGACCTACAACGGCAGCTCCGGTCTGGCCCACTAGGCGTAGATCAAGCAGTCCGGATCGGCGGCCAGATCTGTGACGCACTCGAAGCGGCTCATGAGGCGGGCGTCGTCCACCGCGACATCAAGCCGGACAACATCCTGTTGGCAAGATCCGGCTCCGTCAAGGTCTGTGACTTCGGTATCGCGCGGCTGCAGCAGGCCGCCCAGGTGCACGTGACCGGTCCGGCCGCCACGGTGGGGACCAGCGAGTACATGGCCCCCGAGCAGGCCACCGGCGCCACGGTGGACGCTCGCACCGACCTGTACGCGTTGGGCTGTGTCCTCTACGCGATGCTCACCGGCGCCCCACCGTTCACCGGCAGCAACCCCATGCGCGTGCTGTGGCGGCAGGTTCACGATCCGCCTGAGCCGCTCGCGACGCACCGTCCAGGTGTCCCGACGGACCTCGAGGCGTTGGTCGCGCGGCTCCTGGCCAAGAGCCCCGCCGACCGCCCAGACGGAGCGGCTCAGGTACGTAGTCAACTGGAACGACTGCACGACTCACCAGCCGAACCGGCCTGGACACACGGCGACGCTGGGACGGCCGAACCGGTGCACGCCAGAGCGGCCGTCGTCACGCGTACCCGGACCATGCCAGCGCTGGACGTCGCGAGCGAGCAATCACCGGCCAGGACAGGATTGCGGGTCGGTCCGGTCGGCATCGCCGCCGTCGCGGCCGGCACCGCCGCTATCACGGCACTGGTGATCGCATTGGCCACGCAGTCTTTGCACGAGGTCGCGAACTCCCCGACCAGCCCGGTGGGCACGACGTCGGCCACGAGCACCGTCGCTGCAACGGCGGCAACCGTCGACTCTGTCCGGGCCGCCATCCAAATGCAGGTGCAGGCCGGCGCGCTCGACAACAGCGATGCGAGGAGCCTTACCGGAAGACTCGACGACATCGATCGCAACCTCGCCCGTGGTCGCGTTGACAACGCGGCACAGCGGCTCGGTGATCTGCGGGACCGGCTCAGTGAACTCCTCAAGGACGGCAAGATCACCGCGGCTGGCTACGACGTGATCGTCACCGTCGTGGACCAACTGGCCGGCACCCTGCCGTCGAACGGCGGCGACAACAACTGACCTCCGCCGCTAGCCGGGCGGGTCGATCATGAGTTGCCTCTCCTTCGCGGATCACGTCCCGCGGCCTTCCCGTACCCGGAGCGCGGCCTGGGTACGGTCTGCGACCTGAAGCTTGTCCAGGATCCGGGACACGTAGTTCTGCACGGTCTTGAGCGACAAGCCAAGCGATCTGGCGATCTGCGCGTTATCGATGCCTTCAGCGATGAGGGCCAGTACGTCGTTTTCCCGATCGGTCAGTCCGGCCTCGCTCATGCCTGGGCGGCCGGTGCTCATTGCGAGCACGGTTGCGGTTGGGAAGTTCTCCCGGTTACGCGATCGTCTAACATGGACAGACCCGGGTTCAAGTGAGATCGGCGAGCACCTCGCTGATGCCTCGGCGAGCGGTCGCGATCATCGACGGGTTGGTGTCCCGGTAGTACGGCAGAGCGATCACGCCACCGGAGACCACGAGTCCCCGGGCGCGCCGCCACATTGCGTCGTCTGCCTCGACGATGTTACGGAACAGTCCTCGGCTATCGCGGTCCAGCAGGTGCCATGCTGGAGTCACGTCATATGCGGGGTCGCCTCGGGCCATGGTTCCGAAGTCGAGCACTCCGACCACACGACCGTCTCGAAGCAGCACGTTGCCTGGGATCAGGTCGGCGTGGAGCCAGACCGGAGGCCCGTCCCAGTCCGGCGCGGCCAGGGCGTCCTCCCAGACTGCCCGTACGAGTCGAATGTCGAGCAGACCCTCGCACTGTTCGAGCGCGTGACGGAACGCGGAGTCGCGCGACACCAGGGGCCCACCGCGGGTGAAGCCGTCTGTCGCTTGCAGCGGGGCGTCCCTTGTATCGATGGTTCGCAGCTCGGTGACGAACCGGCCGAGGGTGAGAGCGGCTTCGGTCAGGTTGGCGATGTGCCCGGTCAACGCATCCTCGCCCGGAATCCATCGCACGACAGCCCACGGAAAGGGATACCGGTCGCTGGGCCGGCCCGTCGCCACGATCTCGGGCACCTCCAGCGACAGGTGCGGCGCGACGACCGGCAGCCACCGGATCTCCTTCAGCAACCCACCGACCGCGCTGACATGCAACGGCATCCGGAGGCCGAGGTCGTCACCCAGCCGGAACACGGCATGGTCGGTACCACCCGAGGCCACCTCGCGCAGGGGCAAGATCGCGTACTCGGGCATCTGCTCGGCGAGCAGCCGGCGGGCCGTCGACTCATCGATGGCGACCTGATCGTGATGGAGCCGGGTACGGGGCACCTGATCATCGTCGTCGGAGGATCTGCCGTGATGCCAACGAGTTACCCATGGCAACGACCTATTGATAGTGGTAACGGCACTGCGCGATGCGGATCTCGTCTTCCTGAACCTTGTAGATGAGACGGTGCTCATCGTTGATACGGCGCGTCCAGTACCCGTGGAATCTATGCTTGAGAGGTTCAGGCTTCCCGATTCCTTCGTTGCCATTCCGCGCGATGTCCTCGATCAAGGTGTTGATGCGGCGCAGCAATCGACGATCCTCGGCCTGCCACCACAGGTAGTCTTCCCAGGCGTTCTCATCCCACACGAGCTTCATTCCACAAGATCTCTAACTGTCCCGCCGCCATTCTCCAACCGGTCAATGGCGGTGAGCAGCCGCCGCGCGTTCTCAGGCGAGCGGAGCAGGTAGGCCGTCTCCTTGAGTGCCTCGTAATCTTGCAGCGACACGATGACCACCGGCTCATGACCAGCTCGAGTGATGACGACCTCCTCATGATCCTCGGCCACGGCTGTCAACGTCTCCGCGTACCGCGCTCGCGACTCGGTGTAGGTCATGGTCCTCATGTCGCCACCTCGGTTCTGTACAGAAAGCTGTACGTACAAATAACTGTACGCGACCACGGTGACGTGTGCAAGCAGGCACTACCGCCACTCGCCGGAGCCCGCTAAATGAGTGGAATGCAGACGATGTCTGCGATTGACTGCGACTGACCTGACCGGCGCCGGCTAGGAGGAGTTCAGCGATGCGAGCGGTGTCTATCTCTATCGAAGAGTGCGTGTCCAACTGTTCGAAGGGTGTGACGCTTGCTGCGGCGGACGTTGAATTTAGGGATCTTGGCGCATGTCGACGCCGGTAAGACGACGCTGACCGAACGGTTGCTCTTCGCGACCGGAGTCATCGACGAGATCGGCAGTGTCGATGAGGGTACGACCCAGACGGACTCGCTGGAGTTGGAACGGCGGCGCGGCATCACCATCAAGTCCGCCGTCGTGTCGTTCTCCATCGCCGGTGTTCTAATCAATCTGATCGACACGCCCGGCCACCCCGACTTCATCGCCGAGGTCGAACGGGTGCTGAGCATCCTCGATGGGGTCGTGCTGGTGATCTCAGCGGTTGAGGGTGTTCAGCCGCAGACTCGAGTACTGATGCGCGCGCTACAGCGCCTCCGGGTACCGACATTGCTGTTCGTCAACAAAATCGACCGGCGCGGTGCCGACCCTGAGCGGGTATTGGAGGTGATCTCAGGGCGGTTGACGGCGGCGGTTGTCCCGATGGGAGGCGTCGACCGGTCCGGCGGCGCAACCGCCAGCTTCACGCCCTGGGGCGGGGACGACCCTGATTTCCAGGCGAGACTGATCGAGGTGCTGGCCGGCCAGAACGACTCGATTCTGAGTACGTACGTAGAGAACGAGGCGCATATCACGTATGCATTGCTGCGCGACGAACTCGCGGCGCAGACCAAACAGGCGCTGGTCCACCCGATATTCTTCGGGTCAGCGATCACCGGCGCCGGGGTGGAGCCGCTGATGGCAGGTCTCGTCGAGCTGCTGCCCACCTCCGCAGGCAATGCAGATGGACCCATGTCAGGCAGCGCATTCAAGATCGAGCGCGGCACGACAGGGGAGAAGATCGCGTACGTCCGGATGTTCTCAGGCACCGTGCGTACGCGCGACCGGCTGCGCGTGGCTTCCGCCTTCCGGGATGTCGGCGGCGAGGATGTCGACGAGAAGGTGACGGCGATCAGCGTCTTCGACGCCGGTAGCTGGAGGCGACGCGGGACACTGCACGCCGGTGAGGTTGGCAAGCTGTGGGGTCTCGGCCGAGTTCACGTGGGCGACGCCCTCGGCCCGCTGAGCGCGGCAACCGCTCGGACATCCGCCAGGGAGCATGGAGGCGAAGCTCGCGAGCCGACCAGGGGGCATGGAGGCGAAGCTCGCGAGCCGACCAGGGGGAATGGAGGCGAAGCTCGCGAGCCGACCAGGGGGAATGGAGGCGAAGCTCGCGAGCCGACCAGGGGGAATGGAGGCGAAGCTCGCGAGCCGATCCCTAG
>JBKPDY010000134.1:0-24523 GCA_046728155.1 Actinomycetota bacterium | reverse complement strand
GGGATTAGCTCGTCGAGCACGGCGGGGTAGACCGCAGCGGCGTCGGTGACCACCTCAGTCGGTGTCACCTTCAACGCCGACTGCGCCCGACGGATCGAGACCAGCACGTCGATGACCTGCCCGTACTGGTCCACAGCCCGGCAGACGTAGCGCCACTTCCCGTTGACCTTGACATATGTCTCATCCACGAACCACCTGTCGCCCGGTGAATGCCGGCAGAACCGGGCGGCGTCGGCGCCTCCGAACCGAATGCCTCGCTTGGCTGCTGATCGGCAGCCGCCATCTTGAGCGAGTCCTGACCGCATACCTGGCGCATTACAACACCGCACGCCCCCACCGCGGCATCAACCTCAACGTCCCAGTGCCAAGCCGGGTCGCGGCGCCGCACACCACCGCCGCCCACACCGGCCCGGCCGGGCACATCCAACGAGTCGACGTCCTCGGTGGCCTGATCGACGAATACCGCCACGCGGCCTGACCCCGCACGGTGGCTCGCGAGGCGCACGCCGCCATGGTCCGCGTCGCCTGGGGAGGCCCGAGGCGAGTTTCGACGAGCCGGATGCGCAGCGGGCGTCTGTCTTCGACCCGACCGAACGTGGCGTCTCGCCCAGCTGGCCGCACTGTTTGCGGACACCCTGCCCCGGCAACAACCCCCACGGAAAGCGCGTACCGACGGAATCAGCGCGTCAGAACACCCCGATCCTTGTGCTTGCACCCTTCACGAGGCCGACCAGCTCGCCGTGGATGCGCCGGTAGCCCCAGGTCGGGTTCTCCGCCGCCAGCCGCAGCACCAGATCCCGGATCTTTTTCGCCGTCGCCGGTCGACCACCGCTGTCGGTGACCCGGAAGGTCCATCGGCGGGCCGCGAGTGCAACCCGGTCGGCGGGTTCGAGGTCAAGCGCGCAATCTGGCGGCGAAGGACCGCGACCTGATGCCGCAGCACGAGAATCTCGATCTCGTCGGCCCGGTCGCCTCGTACAACGAGCACGACGAGCTGAAGGACCAGACGCACAGCACTGTATCCATGTGGCAAGATCACGGCGGAAGCATGTCCGAACAAGCCGACCTCGCACAAAGCCGCACGTCAAGCACCGTGACCGGGTTTACGGGCGGCACAGGTTCAAATCCCCTCGGGTCCACCCCGGACCGCCCCGCCCAGCGGTTTCGCTGTTGGCAAGATCATCGTCAACACAATGCGGCAATATGAGTGCCTACGACGGAGCGTTGCCGGGTCCGAACTCCTCCGCGAAGCGGGCCGCTACGAAGTCGAACACGGCTCGGCCTCGGTCGATCTCGCGGGCTGCCTCGGCCAGCGGTAGCGCGGCTTGGCCGTCATACCCGGTAAAGTCGGTGCGCTCCTCGATCAGCAAGCCCACTCTGTAGGCCAACGCAAGCACTGTGTCGGCTGCGGCTCCGGTGAAGTGGTAGGGAATGGTAATCGCTGCTTCCACCCCGTAATAGCTCACCTGTATCCGGGTGGGAAAGTGGGTCAGCTCGCGGTGGAAGGCTGACGCGAACTCTTCCACCTCCCCGAGAACCTCGCGGGCGCTGGCGAGAATGCGGCCCCATACGGCCGGATCCAGTTCACGGCTCTGATGGATCTGTCCGCCCAACGCGTCGATCGCCTCGGCGAGCGACTGTCCGGGCTTCACGACCGCGAACGTCAGGTCGTAGCTCACGACGATGAGGCTAGCCCCAATCGTCGACCCCGCGTCCGATCGACCCGTTGTTGCAGGCACCCATGTCCGGACGTTTAGTAGCCGATTGTGCGGTGCAACCTGAAGAACGTGGGGACGAAGCCGAGGGCCGGCTAAGCGCGCGATGACAAGAGGTTCGTTGTAGCCCGCCCTGTGCCCAAGCCGTTCCCAGACGCGGCGGACAACCTTGGGGAACCACGGTCGTTCGCAGCGCTAAAGTGCACGTTTCCCCAGGTAGACGAACTGCCAGATAGACCAACATGCCGAGGCCCGCTCGAGGATTCACGGCACCCTCCGTGCGTATCCCGGACGCCGCGTTCCAGGTCGTCGTTCTTCCGTCCCACGAGCCCTGGATGTCCGGCGCTCTGGTCTACGCCGAAGTGTTCTGGGCCCTCGACTGCGTGGGACTGCGCGATCCGAACGCCTGAGCCGTACGACCCTCGACGGGACGACGGTCGGCTCATAGCGGAGGCCAACCAGCCCGTTACGCAGCCGCGGTCACGTGACCCACTAAACTCCACGCCAAGCGCTTGCCCCGGCATGATCGTCCATGTCCAAGCATCCTCTCATCGGCTACCTGTTCAATAGAGCTACGGCAAGGCCCGACGGGGCCCAGTCGAGGTGCTCGGCGGGACGCTCTCTCATCGGCTGCCCGCCCCGGAGCGCGGCTCTCATTGGCATGCGCTCCTGCCGGTCACCGCTGGCGAGGCTGTGGCTCAAGACGGGTTTGCCCAGCTCAAGGGTTGCCGGCGATGACGGTGAGGGTGGTGTCGAGGGCGAGGCTGAGGGAGACATTGGTGGTGCGTCGAGGTGGAAGCCGGAGAGGTAGGCGTCGAGCTCCTTTCGATGATCATGTGTTCGGCCTAGCGGGTGAACCAACCTGTGGCCACCGATGCGGCTCAGCTCATCGACGGCTCGTGCCGCCCTCAGGCTCGCCCCCAGCTCGTCGAAGACGGCGTGCGCCTGCTCGAGCGCCTTCCGAGCCAACTGCTTCTCCCTGGCGTGTTGACGTATCGAGCCCAGCACGAGCCTGCAGGAAAGCTCCACGGGCAGGACTGGGGACATCGGTGCCGTCGCGACCTTGAGGCCGCGCCATTCGGGCGTACCGCGGGCGTTCGGCTGACGCTCAGTTGTGGGCTGGCCAGAATGAGTGGGCAGAAACGGATAAGGAGGAGACATGGCGAAGACCCAGACGCCCGAAGACAGCCTCAAGGGCCTGGCCCAGGGCGACCCGAAGGTGCTCGAGACCCTCACGAAAATGACGACTGGCACACTGGAGCGCTCCGGACTCGACGACGAGACCTACATGCTCGTCCGGATGGCGGCGTTGATCGCCTCCGACGCTGCGCCCGTCTCGTACCTGGTCAACCTCGGCGTTGCAAGCGAGGCGGGCATAGACCTGACGAAGATCGTGGGCACGATGGTGGCCGTCGCTCCGGTCATCGGCACCGCCCGAGTCACCTCGGCTGCATCGAAGATGGTGCGGGCGGGGATCCTGGGCGCGGAGTTGGCGGAGTCGGTCACCGAAGAGATGTGATTGCCCGGACGTCTACAATGGAATGATTGGCGAGACCTCCGCCGTTATGGCGGTCACCCCGCCGACAGCCTGACGCGATGTAGCAGACCTCGGTCGCCGGGGCCTTGTCAGACACGTCGCCTTCCATGCCGCTTGGCCGCTGCCGCCGAACTCCCTGAGGCCCATCGCAACATTCGCGGGAGGTCGCCCGAACAGCGCGGCTCCGCGCGCGAGCAGGGGATTGTGCCGTGCCAGAACGCTGCGCACTGGGCGCGAGCTGGCGTTTCGTGACTGTCGCGCAGGATCGCGCTCATGGTTGTTCGTCTGCTGTACCTGGCCGCTCGGACCCCGCTACCCCGAGCGAGGCTGCCGGGCACGGACCGATCGACGTCCCTATCCGTCCCTATCCGTCAGTTGGCATCATTCACCCAACGAGCCGACCCGCCCCGAGTGGCTAGCTGGTGATCTTGTGGCCGACCATTAACCGGACCACGCTTTGCTTGATGCAAGCGCTCGAGCTGTCGCTGCGCTGCTGAAGCCCCTTTTGACCTGCGGGGCTACCCGCACAGACAACCCACGCCCGGCTCCTGAAGAGAAAACTGCGCCATTCCCGCTCGGCGAGCTCGGACCCGACCGTTCAGTGCCCAGGTCAGATCCGGGTCCACTGAACTCTTGACTGCGAACCGACAGCAGACCCAAGCCATACGACACGCACCCCTCGAAGTCGCCTGCCGTCGAGCGCCGGTGCGCCGGCTCCTCGATGAGCGCCCCGCGGCGTAGGCCGGGTATTCTCTCCTCGAGACGAGCTCGCCCGGATCACCAACAAGCTGCTCGGCGCTTTGGCTGACCGTGACCCCCGGTGCGAGCCACCCTCCGCCGCAGTGCGGGTAGAATCGGCGCTTCACTGGCTCGACTGTCCACTATGGACTAGGTAGGTGCGAACGGACGGGGTCCACAGCTCCCAGGCCGCCGGCATCGCCATCCTCTGCGTACCGTTGCAGGGTTGCGATGGCGGACAGTATGGCGGTGTCGCGCGGTAGACTGGTCTGACCTACGCTACCGTAACCTACGGTTGCGTAAGCTGCGGTTGGAGGGGACTGCTGTGACGGAAGGTAGCTCGTCGGCCCGGAGCCTGCTCTACGACCTTGAACAGGTGGTCGAGGTCAACCTCAACCGCCACCTGGCCACGGCGAAGGAGTGGTTCCCGCACGAGTACGTGCCATGGGGCCAGGGCACCGATTACGATGGCCCGCTTGGCGGTGAGCAGTGGGCACCTGATCAGTCGCGGCTGTCCGACGTCGCTCGGACATCGCTCGTGGTCAACTTGCTTACCGAGGACAACCTGCCCAGCTATCACCATGAGATAGCCACGCTGTTCGGTCGTGACGGAGCTTGGGGCACGTGGGTGCATCGGTGGACCGCGGAGGAAGGCCGTCACGGCATCGCCATCCGCGACTACCTGCTGACCACGCGTGCGGTCGACCCGGTTGCGCTGGAACGGGCCCGGATGACTCACATGTCGACCGGGTTCACCAACGCCTATGCCGACCAGACCGCGTTGCACGGCATTGCATACGTCTCGTTCCAGGAGCTAGCGACTCGCGTCGCCCATCGCAACACCGGCCGCATCAGCGGTGATCCGGTTTGTGAACAGCTGCTGGCCAGAGTGGCAGCGGATGAGAACCTGCACATGGTCTTCTATCGGAACCTGCTTGCGGCTGCCTTCGAGCTGGCACCGAATGAAGCGATGCCTGCGGTATGTGATGTCGCGACTACGTTCCAGATGCCCGGGCACGGCATTGAGGGCTTCGCCCGTAAGGCCGTGCAGATCGCAATGGCCGGCGTCTACGACCTCCGCATCCACCACGACGAGGTGGTCATTCCCGTGTTGCGTAGCGTCAACGCACTAAACGCGCCGGGTCTCACCGGCGACGGAGAGAAGGCCCGCGACCGGCTTGCAGCCTACATCGCCGAGCTCGATCGGATGGCGACCCGATTCACCGATCGACGCCACACAATCGAGGCCGCGAAGGCGGCGCGCCACGCCGGGTAGGTCGGCCAGAGGTCCGGGCGGTGTCGCCTGCAGATTTCCTCCGCTTTCTGGCTGTGATTCGCGCAGATTCCTCTCGGGTCGGTACCGCGACCTAAGATGTGGCGTCGAGGGCTTCCGCTTCCTCAGGCGTCGGTGCGGTGCCACCCAGGTGCGCCGGTTGCCACCAGTCGTCGTCCGGTCCGTGGGGCCGGTCGGGATAACCACGTTGCGCCGTGTCGAGCAGCGTGGACATCCTTTCCCGTAGCTCCGCGGTAACGGCATCTCCATCACGTCGGCCACTCGGGATGAGCGGCTCGCCGACAATGATGGAGATCGGCACGTGTCGTCGGATGAGCGTGCGCGGTCGCCCCTTCGTCCACAGGCGCTGCGAGCCCCACAGCGCCATCGGCACGACGGGCACGCCTGCGGCCCCGGCCATCCGGGCCGCGCCGCTCTTCATGCTCTTGATGGTGAAAGAGCGGCTGATGGTGGCCTCCGGGAAAACGCCGACCACCTCACCGTTCGTTAGAACGGCCAGGGCGCGCCGGTACGACGCCAGCCCCGCGTCGCGGTCCACGGGGATGTGGTGCATCCCGCGCATGAGCGGACCGGAGAGGCGATGCTCAAAGACTGACTTCTTGGCCATGAACCGCACGAGACGACCTGAAGGCTGCGCGCCGAATCCGCAGAAGATGAAGTCGAGGTAGCTGATGTGGTTGCAGGCAATCACCGCCCCGCCAGAGATCGGGATGTTTTCCGACCCGACGACTTTGATCTTTAGTCCCAGGACCCGGAACATCGCCTTCGCCGCCGCGATCACCGGCGGATACACCAACTCCGACATGGCCCCACGCTAGCGCCACCAGCCGGCAACAACCTCCGCGGCCGCCTCGCCGACCCGTTCGTCCTTGGCGGACTACCGGTTCACCACGGGTCCAGATACCTCGGGACTCACGGCGACGCCCAGAGGACCGCCTCTTTCCGCGTCGAGACCGCCGCGTCCTGCGCCGGTCGCCGGTGCCGGCAATCCAAGACGTGCCGCTAGATTGGTCCCCGTCGGAGTTCGGTGGTGTCGATTCTGGTTCGGGCAACTTTGGGTCGGCCCGAGTCGGGGAGCGCCGAGCGCACGCCTTCGTTGATGGGAGCAAGGAGTTGGTCGCGGTGAGGTATTTCGTTGACGATGTCGCGGCAGCCGTGAATTTCTACGCAGAGCAACTGGCCTTTGTCGAGCTGCGAGCTACGGGCCAGCGATGGCGATCGTCGCGCATGAGGGCCTACGGCTGTGGCTGGCCGGCCCGACATCGTCGGCAGCGCGACCGACGTATGATGGCCGGCAGCCCGCGCCGGGCGGCTGGAATCGGCTGGTCATCGACGTTGACGACCTGGACGCAGCAATGGATCGGATGCGCGAGTCCGGTGTCATCGTCCGCAACGCGCCAATCGCCGGGCCCGGTGAGCGGCCAGGCTCTCATCGAGGACCCCTCGGGCAATTTGATCGAGCTGTTCTACGCCGGATAGGGTCCATCCTCGGCGGCTGCTTCTTGCGTTGCGCGGGGTTGGGCGGCGCAGCGATCCGCTACCTTGCCGCCGATCACGGAACTTCCGTAGTCTCGATCACCGAAATTCCCTAGGTGGGTGGGGTTCGGTGTTCGATGTGGACACTACCGGTTGGGCATGATGGTCACCTCTTGGTCGAGCAGGTCGGTAAGGGCGACGGGTTCGTCGCAGCGGGGGCATGCACCGCCGAGGCCGACGCAGCGGGTGAAGGCGCCGCATTGGTGGCAGCGTTGCTCGCCGAGGAGCTGTTCACCGCAGCTGGGGCATTCGTAGACGGTGATCGGTCGCCGGGGTCGGGCGGCGGGGACCACGACGGTAGTGGCGGGTTTTGGTGGCGTCCGCCGAATGCGGTCTTGCGGCAGGGGGGCCGCAGTACTGCTGGCGGCCGGTGGGGGTGAAGTAGGCCTGCCAGACCGGGCAGGTCATCGTTGCGGGGTCGTCCCGCGACGTGGTCGTCGGCTGGGTCACGGGTTGGCCTTTCCGCCGCGGAGGTTGTCGGCGCGGGCACGGTGAGTGCGAATCCGGTAGGACGCGCCGGTGATGTTGAAGACCACCGATCGGTGCAGGAGCCAGTCGAGCATCGCGGCCGCGACCATCGGGTCGTCGAAGATCTTCCCCCAGGAGGCGATACCGAGGTTGGTGGTCAACGCGATGGAGCCTTTGAAGTGGCGTTGGCGTCACCCCTCTGGGACAGAGGCGGCTTCAAGTGTCACCGTAGAAGCCTCGAATCTCTAGGGCAAGCCAGCCCCGGTGCTGAATCTCGTCAACGGTTGGGTCGTAGCCCGCCGGCCCAATCCAGGCGTACTGGAGCTCGACTGACACTTGGACCGCTCCACGATGACGCCAGTCGGTACCCCATCGTCCCTGACATCGACCTCCGGTTCCGCGGCCGCGAGCCGCGGGCGACCGCCGAGCGCCTGTACGTGACGGTCGCGGCCTGCCCTAACGATCCGCTGCCGCTCCACTTGGCCGCCGCCACGGCAGTGCATCGAATGATCTCTATTCTATGCCTCTCCAGGTGACTCATACGAAGAAGGTAGTGCAAGAGAGGCCGCTTAACCGAAGGCCCACTCGACTGTCACGGTGACCGAGAGCTGTTGCTGGCCCGGCAGGACTGGGACGGCCTTGAAGTCGAGGGCAGCGGGCGTGCCGGCTTGCGCCCTCCCGAAGTCGGGCACTGACACGGACTCGTTAACGCTGACGGAGGACCGTACCGATTCTGCGGGTGGTCTCGACAATCGACACCACCGAGCAACTGGACCAGCTGGGCGTGGCCGACCTACCGGGCGAGGTTCAGCTCACGCTGGCCGATATCGCGTCGGTGGCCCGGGAAGGGTTGTTGGCGATGAGCGTTGCCACCGGCATGGCCGTGATGCAGACGATGTTCGACGCCGAAGTCGCGGCGGTGTGCGGGTTGAAGGGCCGTCACGACGTGGACCGGACTGCGACGCGGCACGGCCGTGAGAAGGGCTCGGTGATGCTGGGTGGGCGGCGGGTGCCGATTACGCGTCCACGAGCCCGGACCACCGACGGGCATGAGGTGCCGCTGCTCACCTACCGGCTCTTCGCCGCGGAGGATCAGCTGTCGGCGGTGGTGATGGAGCGGATGCCGGCCGGGCTGACGACCCGCCGACACACCGCGGCGGCCGAACCCGTCGGCCACGACGTTGAGGAGGCGGCGAGCGCGACGAGCCGATCGGCGGTCTCCGATCTGGTCTCGCGCGGGCTGGACGCCGGGGACGGGTTGCTGGTCGTCATCGATGGTGCCAAAGCGTTGTCGGCGGCGGTGACCGCAAAGTGTTCAGCGGGGCTTCGCCCCAGCCCGACGAGGCGTGTAGCGCGTTTGCGCTGGTAGGTGGCAGACTCAGGTCGCGGGTCGAATGACGGTGACCGATGTCGGTTCGGCTTTTGAACCGCGCGTAGCGGTTGGTGACCCTTGCGGGTCGTGCCCTGCGACCGGAGCCTGTGATGACGTTACCGCGCACCGTGGCTGATGTCCTGGACCGTCATGTCGACTTCGAGATCGAGTCGATTGACCGGATGTACCTCAACGTCTACCAACCGCGGTTGCAGTACCCGATAGGCGCGGCGGCGTTCTTCCACTTCCACCGTGGGCACACGTTCGCGTCATCGGCGTTGATGGCCCCGATGACCAAGATGTTCGTCGCTGAGATCCACGACTTCGTCGCAGCCCGGCGGTTGGACTTGATCACCTTCGCCAAGGGTCAACGCAAGGACGACCTCACCCAGTCGTACCTGGCCGAGCATGACGGGTCCGAGGCGGTCCTGTATGTTGGTCGGGCACAGGAGAAGGCCAGCGTAATGCGCACCGAGCGCCGCTATGACCAACGCACCGGCGCCTCATACGCGTGGCTGGTTAAGGCCTCCGCGCTGGTCAACCACTTCTACTTCTACTGCTTCGACGACGACTTCGGCCCCTTTTTCATCAAGTTCTGCTCCTACTTCCCCTACAACGCCAAACTGTGTATCAACGGCCACGAGTGGGCCAAACGGCAGGCCGCCAAGAAGGGGATCGGGTTCACCGCGCTGGACAACGGCTTCGCCACTGTCAACGACCCAGCCAAGATTCAGGCGATCTGCGACCGGCTCGGCCCGGCTCAGATCGACGCTCTGCTGCGCAAGTGGCTGCGACGGCTGCCGCACCCGTTTACCCGAACCGACCGTATCGCTGGCTACCGGTACGAGATCTCCGTGCTGCAAGCCGAGTTCTCCCTGACCCAAATGCTCGATAAACCAATCACAGGAAGGATCTTCTTCGAACAAGTCATCCGCGACAATCTCGACCTGGGCCGACCCGACAAGGTTGGGCTCATCTTCGGCAAGCAGATCTACGCCGGACGCAAGCGCCGCACGCCCGGAGTGTTCCGCACCAGGATCCTCAACTCGACTGTCACGCCGAGCCTGCACGTCGACTACAAGCACACAACGATCAAGCAGTACCACAAGGAAGACATCGCGCTTCGCATCGAGACCACCATCAACGATCCCGGCGACTTCTCGATCAACAAAGGGCTGACGAACCTCACCGCGATGCGGAAGGTCGGCTTCCAAGCCAACCGACGGCTGCTGCACGTCGAACACATCAGCCACGACCCTGCCGCCGGCGCCGAAGCGTTTATCGCGGTCACCGCTCCCACCACCATCAATGGCCAGCACGCCGCCGGACTTCGCTTCGGCGACCCCCGCGTGCAAGCGCTGCTCGCAGTCCTGCTCGTCTTCCGGCTACACCCTCACGGGTTCGCCAACGCCGACCTCCGAAACCACCTCACGCGGATGCTCGGCGTCGATCCACGCTCCTGGCCAGGGCCGCGCGACCTACGATCTGCGACGACTACGGCTGCACGGCCTCATCGAACGCATCCCGCGCACCCACCGATACCGCGTCACCGAGGCCGGACTGCATCACGCCATGTTTCTCACCCGCGTCCACAACAGACTCATACGCAACGGAGAAGCACAACTTGCTGACTCCCAGCCACCAGCACCGGCCCCACTGCGCGCAGCAGCTCGCGCCTACGACATCGCCCTGGACCAGCTCATCCAACAAGCCGGCCTAGTAACTAGCCGAAGGATGTACGATCGCGCCACACATGGTCCCGGCCCTTCTCCACCCCAGCTCCGGCGGCGCCCAGCGCCGCCGCTTGATCCATTTTGAGGGGGAGTCGGCAATCGAAGCGCAAGCTGCGTGTCCTCAGCTCGGCTGTTGGTTTACATGGCTGTTGCACCTGATGGTTTACGTGGGCCGGGTCGGCCCGTTGTCTGGAGCGGCGCCATATGCCGACGTGGTACCTATGTGTCGGTCGGCGGGAGGTCCTTGAACCGATCGGCTCGGCCATAGCGACAGAGAGGGTGAGACCGCCACATGCCGAGGCTGGGAGGAGGACGTGGTGAGCACGACACGCGGAGCCTTGGCCGCGGAGGCTGCTGGATCTGTCCGCGAAGATCCGGTGTCCACATTGGAGTTAGGGATGCGGGCTCCGGATATGACCCGGGAAGCGGCTGATGGCAGGCAGCATGTGCCTTGCTGGCAGCGTCAAGCGAAGGAAATGTGCCCGTCGCGCCCGGCCGCCGTGCCGCCACCTGCTGCAGCCTTGCTCGCATGGCTGGGCCCTGGGCCAAGGTGGGGGGCGTGTCGCAGTCGGCCACCCACCGAGACCTTCGTCGGCAGTCGAGTTTGTGCGCCGAAGGAACGCGTGCAGCGGCGCGGTTCACCTGGTCGTGCAATGGTTCGACCGCCATTCGTCCACCATGGACTCTTCGCTGGATGGACTCAAAGGCTCCCGCGACGGGCAATTATAGGTGCACACCGCACTGTGCGCACATCCCTGGCTGTAGTCCAACGGGTGGCCGCTCACCACCCATCTACGCCACGCGCCGGCGCTCCACCGATGCTTCATCCCCCCTTGTACCTCGACATGATCGTCAAGCGATGACGAGCTCTCCTCGCCGCCTTAAGTCATCTACACACAGCTTGCGGAGCAGGGCGACGTGCGCGGGTGGGCCACCGAAACCAGCCCCCGTTTGGGGTCGACAATGGCAGGCTGTTCCTCATGACTGACTCAGATCTGTCCGTCCTTCGCGAACGAGCGGAGAACGGTGACGACGACGCAGTTGACGAGCTGATCGAACTGGCCGCTGAGCGGGGCGACATGGACGAGCTGCGACGCCTGGCCGACAAGGGCAACACCACCGCCAGCGACCAGCTGATCGAACTCGCGACCGAGCTGGGCAACATCGACGAGCTGCGACGCCTGGCCGACAAGGGCAACACCACCGCGGCCGAGCAGCTTATGGAACTCACCGCCGAGTGACTGGCTGCACGGCCGTCGTCGGCGCGTACCTGGCTCTGAACTTGAGATTCTGAATCAAGCAGGCCATCGCGTACGCGTGTGACCCGGGCAGTGCCATTACCCGGCGGCTCTGAGAACGGCTCTGAGAAGTCAATGGCAGAGGCCGCTCGACGGGCGAGTCTGGACTCGGCTGCGTTCGACAGGCACCAAGCCGGGACCGGCCCGGAGTTCGGCTCCCATTGTCATCGACGGACCAATATTTGAGGCGTCGTCGGCAGCTCCCATGGGCGGACCAGTCGCGCCGACCGGGTGTTCGACCAGCGAAATGGACACCGAGGTCATTCCACGGGGGAAGAGCGACCTCGGCTGCTCCAAAGTGAACCGCCGGTGGCCCCGTGCAGCCGGTACCGGCCAATGCAACAGCGCCTGCACGGCCGTCTAGGGTTCTGTGGCCGGGTCGCCTCCGTTCTCAGCGAACTCGGATGCGTCAATGCGGAGCGTTGCGAGGAGGCTGGCGTTCGCGACGGTATCAATATCATCGGACAGCACCCGGTCGACCCACTCCGCCCGGGCGTCCTGGCCGCGGTGGTGCAAGATCTCGACGATTCGACTCTTCTTGACGATCATGGTGACCGCCGGCTATCGATGTCAGCTCCATCGACGCGGCCCAGCTCGCGGTGCGTCGGAAGCTGGGCGGCGTGGGCAGGCACGCGAGATGTACCGCCGACGTTGTATGCCCTTGAATGCACGTTTGGCTCCTGCGACAGTGTGGGTCCACCCACGACCGGAAAGTTACACCCGTAGCTTCGTGCGGCCACGTGCCGGGCTGCGCAAAGACGCGGTGGCAACAAGCCACAGCCCGGGGGGCTCTGGAGGCGCGTACACCGACCAGCAGCGCGTCTGCAGCTCGTCCCGGCGTCTGTTCGGCAGGTCGGACGAGTCGGATGGACTGTGAACGACGTGCGACAGTACCGGCAGTCCCGGTTAGACGGGTCGCACGTTCTCGGCCTGAGGGCCCTTCTGGCCTTGTGTCACGTCGAACTGGACCTTTTGGCCTTCGTTGAGTTCGCGGTAGCCGCCGGATGCGATGGCGGAGTGGTGGACGAAGACGTCGGGGCCGCCTCCGTCTTGCTGGATGAATCCGTATCCTTTGTCGGCGTTGAACCACTTGACGGTACCCGTGGGCATGCGTGACCTTCCTCGTGGTCGTGGTCATGAGGCGGGCATGGCTCGCGACAACCTGAACGCAGCGGACACAGCCGACAGTAGCCCGGTCGGTCGTGACGCGCACGAACTCGGCTCACAACATCTGTCTGAACCGCCGCGGCAAATAGTCCACGACGCCGCCCGACATTGTGACGCCCCCGCTAGCGTGGAGGCCAGATCTTAAGGGATAGAGGATCATGGCTGAGACGAGGAGACAGTTCGATCAGGATTTCCGTGACGGCGCGGTACGCATCGTGCGGGAGACTCGTAAGCCGATTGCTCAGGTGGCCAAGGATCTGGGCATCAATGCGGGGACGCTGGGCAACTGGGTCAACAAGGACACCATGGCGCGGGCGAAGTCGGGCAACGGGGCACTGTCCGAATCGGAGCGTGCTGAGCTGACACGGCTTCGGCGGGAGAGCGCCGAGCTGGCCATGGAACGAGATGACGCCCCTATGCTTGTCAAGTCGTCGGGGGCGGCGTTGTTGCTGGTGTGAGGGCTGCGGTAATGATCGGGAAGAGTTCGCGGGCGACGTAGCGCTTCAGGCAGCGGATGATCTCTTGGTGGATTTCCCTTGTGTGGTGCGGCGGTTGGCGTACTCGCGGGTGCGGCGGTCGCGGCCGAGGCGGGTCAAGACGATGGTGTAGAGGGCGCTGTTGGCTCGCCGGTCGCCGCCGCGGTTGAGTCGGTGTCGGGTGGTTTGCCGGAGGAAACGCCTCGACCGGGTTCACGCCGCAGAGGGCCGCGAACGCGGCGGCGCTGGTGAGCCGTTGCGGGTTGTCGCCGGCGGTAATGAGTAGTGCGGCGGCGGTGTCGGGACCGACGCCGTGACGCTCGAGCAGTTTCGGCGCACACACTTTCAGCGCGGCGCGGATCTGGCCGTTGAGCACCTTGACCTCGTCGGTGAGGGTGAGGATGCGGCGGGCCAGGCCGCGCAGCACCATCACCGTAGCGGCGCCGGTCGTGGTCGTATCGGTGGTGGGAAGGTTCGCGCAGGCGCGGAAGAGCGTGACCGGGCCGAGTCCTCGCAACGATTCGCGTAGCTGGGGCTCCGCGCGGACGAGGACGGCCCGCAGCTGGTTGATCGCCTGTGTGCGAGCTTTGTTCGCCGAGTCCTTAGCGATCTTGAACATGCGGATCGCTTCGACGTGACCGTCGCCGGCCTTGGCTTGCGCCGTGGCTCGACCGGACAGGACGGCGCGGGCGGCGTCGAGGGCGTCGGTCTTGCCGCGACGCCGCCGAGCAGCCCGGTCGGGCCGGTTGATCTCGATGACGTGCACATTCTAGCGACGTAGGTGGCGGGTCAGAGCCGTGCCGTGCGAGCTGGTGCCCTCCACGCCGGCGCGGCGCAGCGTTCCGTGCGACCGGGCCCAGGCCAGCAGCGCGGCGTACCCGGCGGCTGTGGTGGGGAATGCCTTGGTGCCCAGCAGGATGCCGAGTACGGTGATCACCGCGGCGACATGAAGGTCGTTGTGGGTGTCGACGCCGAAAATGACCTCCATCTCTTCGTCGGTTGGCTGCTCGGCGGTGTCGGCGGTGTTCGTAGTCACCCGTGTGTCTCCTCAGTGGACTAAGGTGGGCGACGCGGATCAGGCGTGGCGGTCAGGACTGTGATGGTGCACGGCAAGGCCCCTATCGGGACACGTCCGCGCCTGGTCCAGGTTCACGCCCTGCGCCGGGGTCGACGGGTCATCTCAAAGGCAACATGGCCAGTCTCAAGCTGGGTCAGACCCCAAACGCCGGGCGGTAAGCAATTCTCACAGTGCTCAAGCGCTCGGTAGCCATCTGGGTGAAGGAGGCGATGGGCCGGTGAGCGTGGCGGCGTTCATCGTCTGCCAGAGGGCCGGGTTCGGGGTGCCCCACGCGGTGTCCTGCCGGGCGTTGGGCGTGTCCGAGTCGTGGCTGTACAAGTGGCGCGACCGGCCGCCCACGCGCCGGCAGGTCCGGCGGGCCGAGCTGGTCGATCGGATCGGCAAGCTGTTCGCCGAGTCGGGTAACACCTACGGCTCGCCGCGCATCTGGCTGGACCTGCGCGCCGACGGGTGGCGGGTGTCGGTCAACACCGTCGCGAAGATCATGGCCGAGCAGGGTCTGCGGACGCAGCGACAAGCCACTCGGCCGGTCCTACACACCATCGAGGCTTGCGGCCTGGATTGGCGAGTTTCAGGACGCCGTCGGGATTGCGGGCTGCCGCTGCCCTGCCGTGGGTAACTCCCTCGGTGGCTACTTGTGCCTGCGGCACGTTCTCGACTCGCCCGAGTCGTTCGCACGGCTCGCGGTCATACACTCCCCCTTGCTACCCGACATCCGCGCGCGAGCATTGCACCTAGCCCTCGCGATGCCAGGCATCGCGCGGGCCCTCGCCTGGTGCGTACGGCGATCGCCACAGAGATGGGCGCACCGCAACATTCACTACTACGACGAGACGCTCAAGTCCCGGGAGGAGGTACGCGAGTACGCCGAGCCACTGTCCACGATCGACGGTTCCCGTGCGTTCGTGCGCTGGGCGTCGCAGGCGCTAGCACCGGCCGACCTGGCCCAATTCGCAACTGTGCTTCGACCCCGCCTGGCCGAGGATGTGGCCTTTCCGGTCCCGCTGTTGCTCCTCTATGCGATGGAGGACCCGCTGGTCGACCCGGCGATGGGCGACGCTCTGCAGAGCCTTCTGCCCTCGGCGACCCTTGTCCGAATCAAGCGCTCCTCGCATTTCGCACACGTGGACACACCCGCCGCCGTGTCCAATGAGCTGGTTACCTTCCTCACCGAGGCAACGGGGTAAGCAGCGGGTCAGCCGTGCGGGTATCGCCCATCATGATCGTCTCCCAGACGTAGTCCAAGATGAGTCTTCACTCGTCGCTGCCGATACACGCTGGGCAGCCCAACAGACTATGGTCCACGCTGATGATCCATCTGGTCCACGTGTGGTCAACGGATTGGTCCACCGCGGTCTCGCACCGTGGCGACCATGACCACCACGAGCATCTCCGAGACACCGGCAAAAGAACTCGACCGCGGCGGCGACATGGACCACGAGGCGGAATTCATCGTTGAGTATGTGCCGGCATCGGTCTTGGGAGGGCACGAGGCGGACGAACGTAAGGCCGGACTCCGCGTTAAGGTCCAACAAGATCATCGATCTGGGCAGTACCGTGAGGCGGAAGGCCGCTCCAACGGCGCCGCCGGTGATGTCACCGTGTCGACCCCGACGGAACCACCGCGACTGAATCCGGCTGCCGCGCGGGTGCTCCTGCGAATCCTGATCAAGGTATCGACCAGTAGGAGGGCCCAGCCATGAAACCAGCCGTCCCTCGCCGGCTCGGGCAGTATCCCGTTTGCGTTTCTCGGTCGGGTCTCGACCGAGGACCAGCAGGACCCGGAGTCGTCGCGCGCGTGGCAGCTCAGCCGGGCGAACGCGCTGATCGAGCCGCGTGGCGGGCAGATAGTGGCCGAGTTCTTTGACATCGGCCAGAGCCGGTCACTGCCCTGGCCGCGCCGACCACAGGCCAACGAGCTGCTTGCGGCGCTACGCGACCCGGACCGCGGCTTCGGCGCCGTCGTGATCGGCGAGCCGCACCGCGCCTTCTACGGCAACCAGTTCGGACTGACGTTCCCCCTGTTCGTCCACTATGGAGTTGAGCTGTGGGTGCCGGAGGTCGGCGGGCCGCTCGACCCAAATAACGAGGCGCACGACTTGGTCATGTCGGTGTTCGGGGGAATGAGCAAGGCCGAAGGCAACCGGATCAAGGTCCGCGTCCGCACCGCCATGGCGTCGCAGACCGCACTGGAAGGCAGGTTCCTCGGCGGCCGGCCACCTTACGGGTATCAGCTCGTTGAGGCCGGACCGCATCCCAACCCTGCCAAGGCTGCCGAGGGTCGGCGACTGCGTCGACTTGACCCCGACCCCGGGACCGCTGTGGTTGTACGACGCATCTTCGACGAGTTCTTCAGGAAACCTTCGACCGCGCGCAGCAAATCCTCGCCGGCCGAGGCCCACGCAGGCCCGGAACGCCCAACCGGCCACGGCACCCGTACATCTTCAAGGGCCTGGTGCAATGCGCGCCCTGCGACAGGAAGATGCAAGGCCAATACTCGCACGGTGTCGCCTACTACCGCTGCCGATACCCCGACCAGTACGCCCTCGCCCACGGCATCGAGCACCCTCGAAACGTCTACCTCCGCGAAGACATCCTCATCGCCCCCCTCGACGAATGGCTCACCGCGTCCTTCGCGACCGACCGCCGGGACGACACCATCGAGGCAATGTTCGACGCGCAAGCGACCGACCGAGAGATGGACCCCGCCCACGCTCGCCTGCGCGCCGAAATCACCGCCTGCGACGCCAAGATCGCGCGCTACAAGGCCACCCTCGACGCCGGCGGTGACCCGGCCATCGTCGCCGGCTGGATCACCAGCACCCAAGCCGAACGGGCTGCGGCTCTAGCGCAACTCCGACCCATTGCCAACCGAACCGTTCGACGCCTGAGCCGACCGGAGATCGCCGACCTGATCCACCGGCTCGGGGACATCGTGCAGGCCCTCCGCCGAGCGGACCCGAAGGACAAGGCCGAGGTGTACCGCCACCTCGGCCTCTACCTGAGTTATGACCCCAACCGGCAGATCGTCAGAGCCGAAGCCCGACCTGGATCTTGTCGTGGGGAAATGGTTCGTGTCGAAGGGGGGACTTGAACCCCCACGCCCGTAAAGGGCACTAGCACCTCAAGCTAGCGCGTCTGCCATTCCGCCACTTCGACGTGGTCGCCGTTGGTCAGGACCCGCGTGAGGCCGTCACCAGGCGACGACGCATCACTTTACACGGGCGCCACGGCGACCGGCCAGCCCGTATGGCCTGGCGGGCACACGTGTCGATACACCTGCGGGCAGCTTATCCACAACAACGAATTCAAGGGTAGCGCCACCTGAGCGCCTCGGGGGACCATTGCAACATGTCTGCGACGGGGAACAGCCACCAACTCGTACCCCCGGCCGGGCCGCGCGACGACGTGACGGCAGACGAGCGCGGCGAGGTGCTGACGGCGGACCACGCGCAGGCACGCCTGCTGGCGGAAAGCGGCGACGTTACCGGCGCCCGCACCTTGCTCGAGGAGACGTTGGCCGACGCTGAGGCGCGCCACGGGCGCGATCATCCGCAGCTTGCCCCGCTCATGGTTGATCTTGCGACAATCGCCCGACACGTCGGAAACCTCACCGAAGCGCAGAACCAGCTACGCCGTGCGTACGGGATCATGATCGCCACAGTGGGTGCTGAACATGCCACGTCGCTGTCGATCGAGGGTCGCCTCGCGGCAGTCAACTTTCGGCTCGGCGAGCCGACCGAGGCGTACGACTGGCACATCGCCGACGTGGGGGCCAGGGTGCTCGGGGCGGACCATCCGGCGGTACGCGGGGCGCAGCAGCGCCTCGCGGCCACGCCGGTGGGCGAGGTGCAGGCACCCCCGCCCGATCGACCCGGCGATTGGCCATCGTCCTACGCCACTTTGGGCTACGTATCGCGCGATGCGGAGTATCCCATGACGGAGGGTGACGACGCGGGTGGCTGGGCACCGGCCTACGTGCCGTCACCGACGAACCCCGGTGTCTACGACAGGCGGGTCGAGTCGGCCGGCGTCCGCGTCGTTGAGCCGCGGCCGCGCGACCTCGGGCGCGATCGTGCGCCTCGGGAGGTCGACTACGGCTGGCCAGTGCTGCACGGGGATGGACGCCCCCGAGGCCACCTCGGCGGCGTCGCGCTCGTCGCCTCGTTCGGACTGGCGATCATCGCCGCCGCGGGTGTGATTGCGTACCAGCTGTTAGGACCGGGAGCCGCAACGTCGGCCCCTGGTGGCCCCGACCAGACATCGCCGGCCACCGCTGCGTCCGCATCGTCGACTGCCACACCGAGCGTCGCACCGAGCACCGCGTACGCTGGCACCGGCCTGCCACCCGGCCAGGTGACGGTGCGAGATGACGGCACCTTCGTCACACTCAGTTGGCTCGATCCGAGTGGAGGCCGCGTACCGTTCGTCGTGTCCGGCGGACGCACCGGCGACGAGGCGACGCCGATCGTCACCGTCCCCGCAGGTCGCACCGAGCAACGGGTCTACGGACTCAATCCCAGGTACGACTACTGCTTCACCGTTGCGGCCGTGTGGTCGACCGACCTGGTCCAGCCGAGTCCGCAGACATGCACAACACGTTCATCGACGCCGACGAGTTCGTAGTTCCGATCAGGAGATCGACCGCCTAGAATGGGCGAGCCGATTATCAAGATGAGTGATGGAGCACGCGTCGATGCTCAAGGCAATGCGTGGACGGCCGCAGCGATGACGGGCCTCGTTCAGAGCACACGTGAAATCGACCTTGATGACCCCGAGCCATCCGACCACAGTGGACGGATAGCGACCCGCGGGCCTCTGATCACCATCTCGGTCGTGCTGGCCCTCGTCGTGGCCACAGGTCTCACGGTCCTGGGGCTCGGAGTCACCGAAACGACCGTCAATGATTTCGATGCCAGTTCCTGGCTCTACAGCTCCCGCCGGGGCGAGGTCGACCGTGTCAACGGCGTAACAGCGAAGGTCGACACCCGGGCTCGGATCAAAGACGCGCAGAACCACGAGATCCAGGTCACCCAGACCGACCGGTACCTCGTTCTCCGCGACCTGGATACCGGCCAGGTGAGCACGATCGACCTCGCCAACCTGCAGACGACCGCGGTCACGCCGACCACGCCCGGCCTCGGGGTGTCCGTCGCACTCTTCGCCGACCACGCCTTCGTGATCGACAGCATCCAGGGCCGGGTCAGCCAGCTGGACCCCCGTACGCTGGCCCCGGTCGGCGACACGATCGCCATGCCCAACGGCCTCACGCCGGCCGGCTTCGACGGAAGGGGCAGGCTGTGGATCGCGGTGCCGTCCGAGGGGACCGTCGTGGCCATCGCACCCGGCACAGCGGGACCGAAGGTCACCCGTACGGTCGCGGTCGCCTCCCCGGGACATGACCTGGTGGCCAGCGCGACGGACGACGGCGTGGCCGTGCTCGACAACACTGACCAGGTGCTCGGCCTTGTCCACAGCAACAAGGTCGTAACCACGGCAGTTCCCGTCGACGCTCCCGCGACTATGCCGTCGCGCACCACAGGCAACGCGGTGGCGATCACCACCGGCAGCGACCGGCACGTCGTGGTGGTCAACGGCGCTCAGGTCACGAGGTTCACCGTTCCCGGTCACGGCAACCTGTCGCCGGCGGTCGCCTTTGCCGGTCACGTCTACTGCGCCGACTCGACAGCCGGGATCGTCTACGAGTTCGACGGCCGCGGCGCGCTCGTCGAGCAGGCCAGGATAAGGGCTGCCGGTGGTGCCATCGATCTGGACGTACGCGAGGACCACCTGTTCGTCAACGCTCCGGGCGGATCCACCGCGCTGGTCATTGACCACGACCGCGTCGTGAAGCCGGTGAACAAGTATCAGCAGGGAGTGCTCGGCGGAGACCCACCACCCGAACCAGCGAAGCCGCCGCCCACGCCGCCAGCGCCTGGTAGGCCCGGTCGCCCACAGAGCGTCGTCGCCGCCGCCGGTGACGCGACCGTACGCCTTAGCTGGCGCAAGTCGCGCGACAACGGTTCCTCGATCACCAAGTACGTCGTCACGGGCGGCGGGAAGACGGTCACGGTCGGGGCCAGACAGCGGGCAGTGAGCATCACCGGATTGACCAATGGAAAGACCTATATCTTCAGCATCCGGGCGGCCAACGCGATCGGCGCCGGCCCCGCCGCGACGAGTTCGCCGGTGAGGCCGACCGCCGACGTGCCCGACGCCCCAGGTACGCCGACCGCGGCGGCCAGGTCCGACGGCTTCGTGTCGGTGACCTGGCCGCCCGCCAACGGCGAAGGACGCAAGATCATTCGGTATACCGTCACCGCGATCACCGACGGCACCCAAACTCCGATCGGCGACGTGACGAGCGCCGGTATCACGGTCAGACCCGGGACTCTCGACTACGGATCTCAGGTCGCATTCACCGTCGTCGCCGTCAACGACAAGGGCGCCGGCAGTCCGCTGTCGAAGGTCAGCAACACGGTGGTGCCGTTTACCACCCCGGGTGCCCCGCGCGCGGTGGACGCGATCACCACCGCCGACACACGAGGCTCCGTCACCGTCAGCTGGCAGCCTGCCGATTCCCATGGACGTCCGGTGCAGAAGTATGTAGTCACCGCTGGCGGTACGTCACGGGATGTCACGGGCACGTCCGTAACGCTCACGGGTTTCGGCGACGACCGGGCCGTCACCATCACTCTGCACGCGGTGAACGTGGCCGGCAACGGACCGAGCGTGACCACGTCCGCTCGGACGATGGGCATCCCCACCATCACCGTGACCGGATCGACGGCCGACTACAACTCGGTCAGCGTGACGTTCACGCCGAACGCCAAAGGCGGCACCGGGACATGCAAGCTCCAGATCGCCGGGGCCGGAGCCGCCCAGGCAGCTTGCGGCACGCGACCCGTGACATTGCGGGTGCGCGGGCTTTGGCCCAACGGCACCTACGGGTACATAGCGAGCGTCAGTACGGCCGCCGGCACCGCCACGGCCACCGGCCGCCGGGCCACCGCTCAGCTGCGCGCAACCGTTATCTGCAACGATCAGGCCTACTGCGGCACCGGTATCTGGGTCTACTCGGTACCGAGCCAGGCCAACCCCAACAACTCGTTGGGGACGCTCAGGGCCGGCAACCAGTTCACGCCTCAATGCCACGTCGCGACCAGCCCAGCGGTCAACGCCTCACCGTGGGGTGGCCGCAAGAGCTATGAATGGCTTCGCCTCACGTTCAAGGGCGTGACGGGCTACTTCCCGTTCGGCTGGGTCAACACCGACGGAGGGAACAATGTGAGTCTGCTCCGCACGTGCTGACCGGATCCACCGAAAGCGTCGGAAGTCTCGGTCGCCCAGGCAAACACCGAACTTCCACACCTTGCGATGGTCAGGTGTTGATCTCGATGAGCCGCAGATCGCTGTGGCGCTGCAGGTACGACCGGATGGCGATCAGCGCGGCGATCCCGTCGCCGACCGCCGATCCCAGCTGCTTGGTGGATCCGGCCCGTACATCCCCGGCGCAGAAAACACCGGGCATCGTGGTCGCGAAGGTGCCATCGGTAACGACGAAGCCCCAGCGGTCCAAGGTCACGGCCGTGCCGGAGAGCAAGCTCGAGTTGGGGTCGAGCCCGATGAAGACGAAGACGGCGGCCGGATGCCACACGAACTGCTCGCCGGTCAACCGATCACGTGCCTCCACTTTGGAGACACGTCCATTGCGACCGGCGAACGACACGATCTCAGTATCGAGGTGCACCGTGAACGCGGCACTGTCGGCAATCTTGTCCTGGAGCACCCGGGACGCGGTCAGCGCCGCGGCGTTCGTGACGATCCGGATCCGCTTGCCGAACTGGGCCAGGAACAACCCCTCCTCCAGGGCCGAGTTCCCGCCGCCGACCACCATGATCTCGTCGACGCCACGGTAGAACGGGCCGTCGCAGGTCGCGCAGAAATGCACCCCTGCGCCGATCAGTTCATCCTCGCCGGGCACGCCGAGCCGCCGGTACGTCGACCCGGTCGCCACCAGCACGGCGTAGGCTCCCACGATCTGCCCGGTTCCCAGCCGTACCAACAGGTCCCGGCCATTGGCCTCGAGTCGGGTTACCGGTACGGCGGAGAGCAGTTCGACCCCGTAGCGGCGGGCCTGCGCGATGAACCGGTCGGCCAGATCCGCGCCGCCGACGCCCTCCGGGAAGCCCGGGTAGTTATCGATGCGTTGCGTGACGCCTGCTTGTCCACCGAGGCCGCCTGAATCGACGACGAGTGCCTCGATCCCCTCTCGCGCCGCATGTATCGCGGCCGCCAGGCCAGCCGGGCCGCCGCCGACGATGACGAGATCGTAGAACTGCTCCTCCGCCTCCATTCGCAGGCCGAGCTTCGTGGCGAGCTCATCGTCACCCGGTTCGAGTAGGCGGGACCCGTCGGGAAACACGATCATCGGGATGGTACGACCACCGTTCTGCGCACGCTCCACATAGGCCAGCGCGTCTGGATCCTGGTCGATGTCTACCCAGTTGTACGGGATCCGGTGCTCCGCCAGGAACTTCTTGCTACGTCGACAATCCGGGCACCACGGAGCTCCGTAGACAGTCATGTGGAGATCGGCCATGGCCCTCATCATCCGCCAAGACTCACCCAAATGTATGCGACACGACATGCCGGTAGGGGCGTCGGTGCTCGCTTACCATCCCTGGCCCGATCACACTCGCACTCGACCACTCGGGAGGGGTTCACCGTCATGATGGGACCGTCGCATGCACTGTCAGGCGCCGCCACCTGGCTCGCCGGATCCTGGGCGTTGAGTCAGTTCGGGCACTACCACCAGACACCGTTGCAGGTAGCCGTCGGTACGGCGGTGTGCGCGGGAGGCGCTCTGCTGCCCGACATGGACCTCTCCGGCAAAGTCACCACCGCCCAGGGCGGTGCCACCGTGGCGCACACCTTCGGCCGCGTGTCATTGTTCCTCGCCGAGTGCCTGGAGAAGTTCTCGCTCGGGGTCTACGACGCGACCCGGATGAAGCGTGATCCCAAGCGCCGCAACGGACACCGCACGTTCACCCACACCCTGCCGTTCGCCGTGGCGGTCGGCTGGGTCACCACACTGGGGTGCGTCGCCGGCGGTAAGTGGGCCGTGCTCGGCATCCTGTTCTTCACCCTCGGTCTCGCCCTGCGCGGCCTCTTCCACACATGGGCCGCGAAACTGGGCTGGATTCCGATCACGATCACGGCCGCGGCCGCCTCGTACGGGACTTATCGCTACCTTCCCGCCGATCGTGGGTATCCGTTGATCGGCTTGGCGGTAGGGATCGGCTGCGTCGTGCATCTCCTCGGCGATGTCATTACCCGCGAGGGCGTCCCGATTCTGTGGCCGATTCCGACAGGTCGCCGTATGTGGCGCATGATCGGGGTACCCAACGCGATCGCGCTGAAGGTCGGTGGTCGCATGGAGACCGTCCTACGTGGAGCGTTTGCGATCGTGTCGGTCCTGGCGGCCCTGGCCCTCGCTGCACCGACGATCCTGCACCAGTTCGAGATCCGGCTCTGACCACAGCCGCGTCCCGTACGCCGCAAGGCTGAGCCAGCTCCGCACTGTCGACGACCGCCGCGAAGATCGCTGTGGCGGTACCATTGACGCCCTTCCGCGTCGCGACTGATACCACCACGGCGATCTTGGGGATCTCGTCCCGCGATGTGGACCGCCGGCGAACCAGGCGGACGTCCGCGGTCAGCTCACGATCGCCCACACAATGAGCGCCACGATGATGACCACGATCAGTGCGATCCATGGCCCGTACTTCTTGATCGCTCCTTTCGCCCCGGTGATCGCGAGCAGGTCGATCGGCGCGCCCTCCTTCGGTGCCGGTCGAGGGGTGCCGCCGGGACTCGCCACCACCGGCGGTGGCGCTGGAGTCGGCGCGGGCGCCGGCGTGGACTCAACCGGCGGCAGCGCCGGCGCGGGCGCCGGTGCTGGCGGCGGCTCGTACGCGTAGACGGATGCCGGCTGCTCGTCCGCCGGTGGTCGCTCGACCGGCGCCGGAGGAGGTGGCGGTTCGATCGGAGACTCCGGCTCCTGCATCGCCAGCGGATGGTATTCAGTGGCGTCCGCCATGGGCTGCGG
>JBKPDY010000133.1:0-20947 GCA_046728155.1 Actinomycetota bacterium | reverse complement strand
TGACCGAGCCGACAGCGAGTGAGCATCGCAGGGCCCGTCAGGCCCAAGGAGCGGAGCGAGCGCGGAGGCGAGGCGACGTGACAGCCATACGGCTGACGCTGATCACGCGAGCCGAGTGTCATCTCTGCGATGTAGCCAAGGAGGCGATCGCCCGCGTGGCCGAGCGGGCCGGCGTCGGCTGGCAGGAGGCAGATGTCGACTCCGACCCGGATCTACTCGAGGAGTACTGGGACCGGGTGCCGGTGATCCTGCTCGACGGCAGGGAGCACGGATACTGGCGGGTCGAGGAGGACCGGCTGCTGCGCGATCTGCGGAAGGATGGTTGACAAGTGTCGGTAACCGATGTGTCGACGAAGCTGCAACGGCTGGTCCGCACCATGCAGGCCGAGGCGCGGGTGCCCGCCGTCTCGGTCGCGTTGCACCGCGCCGACCGTCCGCTATGGACATTCCAGGTGGGAACCTCGGGGACCGATGTCCCGCTGTCGGAGCGGACCCTGTTCCGGATCGGATCCGTGACCAAGACGTTCACCGCCGTCGCCGTCCTGCAGTGCCGGGACGACGGCCTGCTCGACCTGGACGACCCGATCTCGAGTCATCTGCCGGGGACGGCTCACGGCGGGCTGACGATCCGTCGCCTGCTCTCCCACACGTCCGGCATCCAGCGGGAACCTTTCGGCGATATATGGGACACGCTGGACGCTCCGGACGTGCGGGCCTTCTTCGCCGATCTGGACAAGATCGAGCAAGTGCTGCCGACGGCGAGGCGCTATCACTACTCGAACGTGGGGTTCGCGATTCTCGGCCACATGCTGGCCCGGCTGCGGGGAGGTACGTGGGCCGAGGTCGTCTCCGATCGGGTACTGCGGCCGCTGGGCCTGCACGACGTGCGTACCGAGCCTGACGAACGGGCGGCCACCGGCTACCTGGTCGACGCGTACTCCGACCATGTCCGTCCCGAGCCGCCGATCGACTCCGGTGCGGTCGCGCCGGCCGGACAGCTCTGGGCCACCGCCGCCGACCTGGCCCGGTGGGCGGCGTTCCTGGCCGATCCGGCCACAGTGGACCCAGCCGCCAGTGTCCTCAAGCCATCCACATTGGACGAGATGCGGTGGCCGGTGACCCTGACCGACGAACAGGCATGGGAGGCCGGCTTCGGACTCGGCCTCATACTCATCGCCAAGCCGGATCGCATCGTCCACGTAGGACACGATGGAGCGATGCCGGGCTTCCTCGCCGGGGTGTACGGACGGCGTGGCGAGGGGTCTCCCAAGGCGCTCGGAGCCGCGGTACTGGGCTCGTCCGGCACCGCGGTCGCGACCGTCGAACTGGTGCACCGGCTGCTCGAGACGGCGGCCACGGAGGACCCGGCCGACGTGGAGGTCTGGACCCCGGGGGAGCCGGCACCGGCAGCGTACCGGTCGGTCCTCGGCCCCTGGTTCAGCGAGGGTATGCCGTATGTCTTCTCGTGGCGGGCTGGGGCGCTTCAGGCCCGCGGGGCGAATGATCCGCCCGGACGGCCACCGGCCGTCTTCGAGGTGATCTCCGCCGACCTGCTCCGGGTGGTGTCCGGTCGAGAGGCGGGTGAGCTGCTGCGACTCACCCGCGATCCGCAGACGGGTGCCGTGGTCGAGATGCACTGGGCGACCTATCGGGTCACCCGGACACAGGAGACATTCGACCGCATCCCCGCCAGCAACCCATGAGACGTGGAGCACAACGGCCTGGCTGTCACTGTTGCCGAACTGTGCGCGGGTTCGTCACCGCCTCAGCGGCTGGGTGATGGATAGTCACGCCGCTGCCGGCACCGTGCCCGGGAGTCACTGCCCGAACGAGCCGAGGCGCCGGCCAGGAACTCAGCTAGCATGGGAGGGGCGAAGATTCATGATCCACGAGAGCGGAGAGCAGGTGGCCCAGGCCGCGCGGCCGACTTATGACCGATAGTGCCCGCATCGCGCAGACAGCGGCGCCGAGTCCGACTGCCACGTCAGTGCAAACCAAGATCGTCGTGTCCGATCCGCAGAAGATGGTGAGCCTGCTCGGCTCCAACGACGAAATTCTCAAGTTGGTCGAGCGAGCCGTCGCGAGCGATGTGCACGTACGCGGCAACGAGATCACCATCTCCGGCGGACCAGCCGACAACGCGCTGGCCGAACGAATCTTCGCCGAGCTCCTGGAACTGGTCGAGAAGGGCGAAACACTGACCGCAGACGCCGTCCGACGCACCGTCGGCATGCTTGAACAGGGCACCGCCGAACGGCCCGCCGAGGTACTCACGCTCAACATCCTGTCCCGTCGTGGCCGCACCATCCGTCCCAAGACGCTGGGCCAGAAGCGTTACGTCGACGCCATCGACGCGAACACTGTCGTGTTCGGGATCGGCCCGGCCGGTACGGGCAAGACGTACCTGGCGATGGCCAAGGCGGTTCAGGCACTGCAGGCGAAGCAGGTCAACCGGATCATCCTCACCCGTCCGGCCGTGGAGGCCGGCGAGCGGCTGGGCTTCCTGCCCGGGACCCTCTTCGAGAAGATCGACCCGTACCTGCGCCCGCTCTACGACGCGCTCCACGACATGATCGACCCCGACTCGATACCGCGCCTGATGACCAACGGGACGATCGAGGTCGCGCCACTGGCTTACATGCGCGGCCGGACCCTCAACGACGCGTTCATCATCCTCGACGAGGCGCAGAACACCACTCCCGAACAGATGAAGATGTTCCTCACCCGGCTCGGCTTCGGCTCCAAGATCGTCGTCACCGGCGACATTACCCAGGTCGACCTGCCCGGGGGAACCCGCAGCGGCCTGCGGGTCGTCCGGGAGATCCTCCATGGCCTGGACGATGTCCATTTCGCCCAGCTCACCAGCGCGGACGTGGTCCGCCACCAGCTGGTGACCGACATCGTCGATGCTTACGAGCGGTGGGACGCGACCCAGGTGGTCGAGCCGACCCGGGGGGCCCCCGCCGCCGTACGATCCGTGCCGGGCCGCCCGCACCAGGGGCGACCGGCCCGCCGCCGTTAGCGGAGGATTCCGTCGTGTCCATCGAGCTAGCCAACGAGTCGGGCGTCGACGTCGACACCGACGCCGTGCTGGAGTGCGCCCGCTACGCCCTCGACGAGATGGGGGTCAACCCGCTCGCCGAGCTCTCCATCCTGCTCGTCGACATCGCGTACATGGCGGAGCTGAACCACCGCTGGATGGGTGGGGACGGCCCGACCGACGTGCTCGCGTTTCCGATGGAGGAGGGCACAATCGATCCGGGTCCCAACGAGGTGGTCGGCGGGGAGCCCACTCTACTCGGCGACGTGGTGCTGTGTCCGGAGGTGGCGACGCAGCAGGCGCTGGTCGCCGGCCACTCCACCGCCGATGAGTTGCACATGCTCACCGTGCACGGCGTGCTGCACCTGCTCGGGTACGACCACGGCGAACCCGACGAGGAGAGGGAGATGTTCTCGCTGCAGGCGAAACTCCTCGACGGGTGGCGAGCCGCCCGGGGACACTGACCGCGGTGAATGACACAACCCTGCTCCTGATCGCGCTCGGTCTGGTCGTGCTGGCCGGCTTCTTCGCCGCGTCGGACTCCGCCATCTCCACGGTCTCGCCCGCCCGGGCCGGTGAGCTCGCCCGGGAGCGCGTGCGTGGTGCCCGGGCGTTGCAGCAGATCGCTTCGGACGCGCCGCGTTACACCAACCTCCTGTTGCTGCTGCGGCTGTTGTGCGAGCTGACCGCGACGACACTGGTCGCGCTCGTCTTCATCACGGGAATCGAATCCGGTTGGCTGGCGGTGCTGGCTGCCGCGGGCACCATGACCGTGGTCAGCTTCGTGGTCGTGGGTGTCGGCCCGCGTACGGTCGGCCGGCAACACGCGTACGCCGTCGGGCGAGTCGCCGCGCCGCCGGTGCTCTGGCTCGGCCGGGCGCTCGGCCCGCTGGCCTCGTTGCTCATCCGGATCGGAAACGCCTTCACACCTGGGAAGGGATTCCGGTACGGGCCGTTCGCCACCCAGGTCGAGCTGCGCGAGCTCGTCGACCTCGCCGAGCAGCGGGGGGTCGTTGAGCACGACGAACGCGACATGATCCACTCGGTCTTCGCGCTCGGCGACACGATCGCCCGCGAGGTCATGGTTCCCCGTACCGAGATGGTGGTCATCGAGAAGGGGAAGTCGGCCGCGCAGGCCCTCAACCTCGCCCTCCGCTCGGGCTTCTCCCGGCTGCCCGTGATCGGCGAGTCGATCGACGATGTACTGGGCGTCGTCTACCTCAAGGACCTCGTACAGCGGGCACAAGCCGCCTCAGCCGAGCGCGGCCCGGCGCGGGAGGCTCAGTCGGGGTCCAGCGAGTTGACCGTAGGCGAGGTGATGCGTCCCGCCACGTATGTACCCGAGTCCAAGCACGTCGACGAGCTGCTCAAGGAGATGCAGGCCGCCCGTACGCACATGGCGATCGTCGTGGACGAGTACGGCGGCACGGCCGGACTGGTCACGATCGAGGACATCCTCGAGGAGATCGTCGGCGAGATCACCGACGAGTACGACATCGAGCGCCCGCCCGTCCAGCGCATCGACGCCGACACCGTACGGGTGTCGGCCCGCCTTCCGGTCGAAGACCTCGGCGAGCTCTTCGGGGTAGAGCTGGAGACCGACGACGTCGAGACGGTCGCCGGACTGCTCGCTCAGGCGCTCGGCCGCGTCCCCATCCCCGGCGCCGCGGCGACCGTGGACGACCTGCGTCTGGAGGCCGAGGGGACGACCGGCCGGCGCAACCGGATAGACACCGTCCTCGTCACCCGGCACGACGCCGGCGACGATGCACCGCGCGCCGGGCAAACGCCGGAGAGGCAGACCGCCGATGCCTGACGCCTTGTCATCCGAGGACGGGAAGCTGGTGACGCTGGCCCGCGCGGCGAGAGCGCGGGTCGACGCGCGAGAGGGAGCGGCCGTACGAGACGGGGACGGGCGGACCTACACCGGCGCGACCGTGAACCTGCCATCGCTGCGCCTGTCCGCCCTGCAGCTCGCCGTCGCCACGGCCGCCGCCGCCGGAGCGACCACCCTCGAGGCAGCGGCCGTGGTCACCGAAGCCTCCACAGTGGACTTGTCGAGCGTGCGGGACCTTGGCCCGACCGTGCCGGTTCATCTCGCCCGACCGGACGGCGCCCTGGTGGGGACGGTGCGGTGAAGGCCGGGTTCGCCTGCTTCATCGGCCGGCCCAACACGGGAAAGTCCACATTGGTCAATGCGATCGTCGGGCAGAAGGTCGCGATCACGAGCACCCGGCCGCAGACGACCCGGCACGTCGTGCGTGGAGTCGTCCACCGGCCCGACACCCAGCTCGTCCTCATCGACACGCCCGGCCTGCACAAGCCGAAGACACTGCTCGGTGAGCGCCTCAACGACCTCGTCCGGGCGACCTGGAGCGAGGTCGACGTGATCGGGGTCTGCCTACCGGCCGACGAGGCGGTCGGGCCCGGCGACCGGTTCATCACGGGCGAGATCGCCGGCCTGAAGGCGACCGTCGTCGCGGTCGTGACCAAGACGGACCTCGTGCCGAGTGGCCGCCTCGCCGGTCAGCTCGCGGCCGTCGGTGGCCTCGCCGACTTCGCCGATGTGGTGCCCGTTTCGGCGGTGACCGGCGATCAGCTCGACGTGCTGGTCGACGTGATGTCGGCGCACCTACCCGAGTCGCCCCGCCTCTACCCGGACGACATGATCACCGACGAGCCGGAGCAGGTCATGGTCGCGGAGCTGATCCGCGAAGCCGCGCTGGAAGGTGTACGCGAGGAGCTGCCCCATTCGATCGCGGTACTCGTCGAGGAGATGATCCCCGACGAGGATCGGCCGCTGACCCGCATCTACGCCGACATCTACGTCGAGCGGGCCAGCCAGAAGGCGATCGTCATCGGAGCCGGCGGGACGCGGCTGCGTGATGTCGGTACCAGAGCGCGAGCCGAGATCGAGGGGTTGCTCGGCACCCAGGTCTACCTCGACCTGCACGTACGGGTCGCCAAGGAATGGCAGCGCGACCCGAAGCAACTGCGCCGCCTGGGATTCTGAGGTTGGGTCCGCTGACCTGGCGTTCGCGGGCGGCGCCACCTTTGCGAGGATGGTCAGGTGCCCGTACGACAGCCTCTGTACCGCGATGACGCCCTCGTCCTGCGGGCACAGAAGCTCGGCGAGTCGGACCGCATCATCACCATGTTGACCCGTCGGCACGGCCGGGTGCGTGCGGCGGCGAAGGGTGTGCGCCGGACCATGTCCCGGTTCGGGGCGCGGCTCGAGCCGTTCGGCCACATCGACGTACAGCTCTACGGCGACTTAGCCAACGCGGCCCGATCGCTGCACACGATCCGGCAGGCCGAGAGCATCGAGTTGTACGGCAAGCAGCTCGGCCGCGACTACCCGAGATACACCGCCGCGAGTGCGGTCGCGGAGACGGCCGAGCGGCTCACCCCGGTGGAGCACGAGCCCTCGCTGCGGTTGTTCCAGCTGACCCTCGGCGCACTCCGGGCCCTCGCCAGCGCCGAACACGCCAGCACTCTGGTGCTCGACGCGTTCCTCTTGCGGGCGATGGCCACTGCCGGCTGGGCCCCCGCACTCGCCGAGTGCGCCGTCTGCGGCACGCCGGGTCGCCACGCCGCCTTCGCCGTACCCGCCGGCGGCGTGGTCTGCCCCGACTGCCGCCCGCCGGGCGCCACGCGTCCTGCCCCGGCCACGATCGACCTCATGATCTCCCTTGTGGACGGTGACTGGCGGGTGGCCGATGCGAGCGCCGCACCACAGCGGCGTGAGTGCAGTGGCCTGGTCGCGGCCCACCTGCAATGGCATCTGGAGCGGGGACTACGGTCGCTGCCTCTGGTCGATCGGTCATCCACTGTGGAGTCGTGATGCCGTCGTTCAGGCGCCGCGGACCGGTGGCGGCTCCGACACCGCATCCGTCGGGCGCGCGGCCACCCCAGTTGCCGGCCGCAGTCCTGCCTAGACACGTCGCCATCGTGATGGACGGCAACGGTCGGTGGGCGAAGGAGCGGGGCCTGCCCCGAACGAAGGGACACGAGCAAGGCGAGTACTCGCTCTTCGACACCATCGAGGGCGCGATCGAGCTGGGCGTCCCGTACCTGTCGGCGTACGCCTTCTCCACCGAGAACTGGAAGCGCTCGCCGGAGGAGGTCCGCTTCCTGATGGGCTTCAACCGCGACGTGATCCGGCGGCGCCGTGATCAGCTAATCGACCTCGGGGTGAGAGTGGTCTGGTCCGGTCGACCGGGGCGCCTGTGGAAGAGCGTGATCCACGAACTGGAGACCGCCGAGCGGATGTCGGCCGGAAACTCGACGATGACCTTGCAGTTCTGCGTCAACTACGGCGGTCAGGCGGAGATCGCCGACGCGGCGGCGGCGATCGCCCGGGACGTGGCGGCCGGCGTCCTCGATCCGGAGAAGGTCACCGAGAAGCTGTTCCCGCATTACCTCTACCACCCGGAAGTGCCCGAGGTCGATCTGTTCCTGCGCCCGTCGGGAGAGCAACGGATATCCAACTTCATGCTCTGGCAGTCGGCCTACGCCGAGATGATCTTCCTCGATACGCTCTGGCCGGACTTCGACCGCCGCCACTTCTGGTACGCCTGCGAGCTCTACGCCCAGCGCGACCGCCGCTACGGCGGTGCCGTCCCCAACCCCGTCGCCCCGCGCTAGCGATGCGGTAGTCCACAATGGACGCCCAGATGAGCGGCGGCGCGCCCCTCCAAGATCACCATCGTGGTACGGAAGGCGACACCAGCCGTCGTGTTCTGTACGGTGACGGCGATCTTCGCCGCTGGGTTCGCCGATCACCCGAGCCCCGACGGGCCACGTGGGTGCGACTGCTGGCCATCGCTGCCACGGTGGTCGCGGCGCTGGCGCTGTCCGGTCCCGCTGACGCGACAGGCGACCTCCAGACCTTCCTTCAGTTCAACCTCTGCGGGAACGCGTGCAACCGGGGCGGTCTCCAGGTCGTCACCAGACTCGAGGACGCGATCGATGCGAGAAGGCCGTTCGCGGTCACGCTCAATGAGGTTTGCGAGAACCAGTTCGCCCGGCTTCGCACCGACCTTGTGCTCTACCACGGCCGGTTCGACCCGACCGGCCCAACATGCCACAACGGTTCCAGATACGGGAATGCGATCCTCGTCCGGGCGGCGAATGCCACCCTCGTCGGCGGTTGGAACCTGCCGAACCCGGCTGGCGACGAGACCCGTCGCCTCGTGTGCCTGAGAACCCAACAGCCGCGCCTGATCGTATGTGTCACCCACATCTCGAACTACGTGGGAAACATCGCGGCGCAGGTGGCAGCGGTCGCCGGCATCCTCCGTCGACTCACCGTTGGTGACGCTGTGCTTCTCGCTGGTGACTTCAACACTGATCCGGCTGATCCACGGCTGAATCCCATGTACAGCGGGTGCTACCGGCCGGACACCGGAATCTTCCGCGAGGCGGCAGGCTGCCCGGGCCGGCCGGCCGTCAACGAGGCCACGTACGGCGTACACAAGTACGACTACATCTTCCTGTTGGATGGGGGCTGGTCGTCGACCGTTGCGCACGCGGAGGGCATCGCCGACGGCCTATCCGACCACAAGGCGTTGTGGGCCACCGCGACGGTCAGGCGCTGAGGTGGGGAGCCCGCGGTCCGCCGTAGGGGATCCCGATTTGACCCGGCCCCGCGGTTTACGGGGTGCGGGCGAGCCGGTCGGCGAAGGCGCGGGCCGCGGCCTCCGGGTCGTCGGCGTTGGTGATCGCTCGCACGACCACCACGCGTCGGGCGCCCAGGGCGATCACCTCATCGAGCCGGTCGAGGTCCTCGATACCGCCGATGGCGAACCAGGGACGTGAGTCGTGGGCGGTGGTGGACGCGTGCCGAAGCAGCGCCGGGCCGGCCGCCGGCCGGCCCGGCTTGGTCGGTGTGGTCCAGGTCGGCCCGGCACAGACGTAGTCGACTCCGGCCTCGATGAGCGCGGCGTCGAACTGGGCCGGCGAATGGGTCGACCGACCGATGATGACGTCGTCGCCGAGAATGTCGCGCGCGACAGGTACGGCGAGGTCGTCCTGGCCGAGATGCAGCACCGGGGCCGCGGCTGCCCGCGCGATATCGGCCCGATCGTTGACCGCCCAGAGCCGGCCGTGGCGCTCTGCCGCCGCCGCGAACACCTCGAGAAGGCGCAGCTCATCGCGGGCCTCGAGGCCCTTCTCCCGCAGTTGGACGATGTCCACGCCGCCGCCGAGCGCGGAGTCGAGGAAGTCGGCCAAATCGCGGCGGTCCCGGCGGGCGTCGGTACACAGGTAGAGCCGGGAACGGCCCAGGGCGGCCCGGGCGGAGGACGTCATGATCCCTGACGCTACCCCGCAAGCCGGCACGCGGGGTATGGTTGACGGCGCGCGGGAGCCCGGTGGACCGGGCTGAGAGGGCAGCTGGGGAGCCGCCGACCGTAGAACCTGATCCGGGTAATGCCGGCGCAGGAAGCCGATCAACTTTCTCCAGCCACCTCATCGGTACGCCCGTGCCGAGGAGGCGAGATGGCGAACCCGGACGTGATCGTCGTGGGTGGTGGCGTCATCGGCCTGTCCATCGCATGGCGCTGCGCTCAGCGTGGCCTGCTGGTCAGCGTGGTTGACCCGGCACCCGGTACCGGCGCCTCACATACCGCCGCCGGCATGCTCGCGCCGGTGACCGAGCTGCATTACGAGGGACGGGATCTGCTCGGGCTCAACGTCGAGTCGGCGCGGCGTTATCCGGCGTTCACCGCGGAGTTGGAGGCGGAATCGGGGCGGGCCATTGGATACCGGCCCTCAGGTACTCTGCACGCCGCCTGGGACGCCACCGACCTTGCTGATATCCGTGCCCTGCAAGCGTTTCAACACTCGCTCGGGGTTCGGTCGCAGCTGTTGACCGGACGTGAGCTCCGCGAGTTGGAGCCGGCGCTCGCGACCGCCCTTCCGGGCGGGGTCTTCGCTGAGGACGATCACCAGGTCGACAACCGGGCTCTGGTCGCCGCGCTGCTGGCGGTCGTCCGCGGGCGGAATGTCCAGCTGGTCGGCGAACGCGTGACGAGCATCGATGTGAACGCCGGGAGCGCGGTCGGGGTCACCTGCGCCAGCGGTCGAGCGCTGCGGGCGGGCATAACGGTGTTGGCGGCCGGAGCGTGGTCGCGGGAGGTGGCGCCAGCCAACGTCGCGGTCCCGGTCCGGCCGGTGAAGGGCCAGACGCTACGCCTGCGCGTCGATCGTCCGGTCATCAGGCGTGTGGTCCGGGGATCGGTACGGAGCAACCCGGTCTACCTGGTACCGCGCGAAAACGGCGAGCTGATCGTCGGAGCGTCGAGCGAGGAGGCCGGGTTCGATCTGCGGGCCCGCGCGGGCGCGGTGTACGACCTCCTGCGCGACGCCCAGGCCCTCGTGCCGGAACTCAGTGAGGTCGAGTTCGTCGAGGTCAGTACGAGCGCGCGGCCCGGTTCTCCGGACAACGCGCCGCTGCTCGGCCGGTCCGGCGTTGAAGGGCTCGTGATCGCGACCGGCCACTACCGCAACGGGGTCCTGCTCGCTCCGGTCACCGCCGATGAGATCGCGCGGCTGGTGGCCGACGGCTACGCCAGCGAGGTCATCGCGCCGTTCGATCCGGGCCGTGCCGCGGTCGCCGGGGGAGTACGGCAAGAGGTGTCCACATGAGAACGAGCCAACAGCGATTGAGCATGGCGGGGCCGCTTGGCCTCTCCCGGGGCCCCAGCGGAGACGTGGAGCGATGCGGAGCGTCTTCGTGGGGTGGCAGCTGCGGAACGAGCGCGGAGGCGAGCAGATGACACTGACGGTCAACGGCGAGACCGAAGAGTGGCCCGACCGCATATCCCTGGCGAAACTGATTGCCGCCCGGATGCGCTCGGACCAGGGAGTGGCGGCGGCCGTCGACGGCGCGGTCGCGCCGCGGTCGACCTGGGCCGATCTCGTGTTGCACGACGGGCAGGCCGTCGAGCTGCTCACCGCAGTACAGGGAGGGTGAGCCGGAATGAGCGAGCCGACAGCGAGTGAGCATCGCAGGGCCGCCAGGCCCGAGGAGCACAAGCGGAGCGTCTTCGTGGGGTGGCAGGTGCACAACGAGCGCGGAGGCGAGCGGGAATGATCGATCCGTTGGTGCTCGCCGGCGAGAAGCTGGAGTCGCGGCTGATCATCGGCACCGGTGGCGCGCCGAGCATCCGGGTGGTCGAGGAGATCCTGCAGGCGTCCAGAGCGTCGATGTGTACGGTGTCGATGCGCCGGGCCGACCCGAATCTCACGGGCTCCCTTGTGGACGTTGTCGCGCGGTTCGGGGTCAGGCTGCTGCCCAACACCGCGGGCTGCCGGACGGCCCGCGAGGCGGTGCTCACCGCCCAGCTGGCACGCGAGGCGCTCAACACCGACTGGATCAAACTCGAAGTCGTGGCGGACGAGCACACCGTGCTGCCCGACGCCGTCGAGCTCGTCGACGCGGCGGAGAGGCTTGTCGCTGATGGGTTCCAGGTGTTCGCCTACACCAACGACGACCCGATCCTGGCGCGCCGTCTACAGCGCGCCGGGTGTGTCGCCGTGATGCCAGGCGGCGCGCCGATCGGCAGTGGCCTTGGGATCCTCAACCAGCACAACATCGAGATGATCGTCGCTGAGGCCTCGGTCCCCGTCGTGCTCGACGCGGGAATCGGCACCGCATCCGACGCGGCGCTGGCGATGGAGCTGGGCTGCGACGCGGTGCTGCTGGCCTCGCCGGTGACGCGCGCTCAGGAGCCGGCGCTCATGGCCGAGGCGATGGCCGCCGCCGTACGTGCGGGGCGGCTCGCCTACCGGGCCGGTCGGATCCCTAAGCGGCATCACGCCCAGGCCTCCTCCCCGACCACCGGCATGCCGGTCCTATGAGGACAGTCGTCTACCGAAGGGAGAAACGTTGAGTACGGACACCGTAGTCATTACATCCACAGTGGACAAGCACGCAGAGCCGGGGCGCCGGCTCGTTGACGCCCAGCCCCGCACACTGAGGTTCCTGGACCAGACGGCGCTCTGGGGCAACCTCGGCGTGAGCCTGCTGGGTCCGGTGACCGCCGTCTTCGTGGTGGCCAACGGCATGTCGTTCATGGCGGCGTTCACGGCGATCGTATTCGGCACTCTCGTCGGCACCATCGGACTGGGGCTCGCCAACGTGGCCGGCGCCCGTAGCGGGGTGCCGGCCATGGTCCTGCTGCGAGGGCTGTTCGGGGCGCGACTGTCTTACCTGCCAACGATTCTGAACCTGATCCAGGTTCTCGGCTGGGCCGTGTTCGAGCTCGTGGTGATCTCCACCGCGGCGAGCCTACTGCTGCCGTGGCACGCGACCTGGCCGTACGTGCTGATCGCCGGCGTCGTGACCACGGTGATGGCGGTGTGGCCGCTCGGCTCGGTGCGCATGCTCCGCCGGTACGCGTTGATAGCCGTCTTCGCCGCGATGGCGTACCTTTTTGTCCAACTGTTCCGCCAACCGCTGCCGTCCTTCAGTCACGGCACGTTCACCGGGTTCTGGGCCGGCGTCGACCTGGTCATCGCCGTCTCCGTCTCCTGGATCCCGCTCGCCGCCGACTACTCGCGCCACTCTCGGTCGACCGGGTCGGCCTTCGCCGGGTCGTACGTCGGCTACTCGGTGTCGCAGATCGCCTGTTACGGCCTGGGCCTGCTCGCCTTCAGTACGGTGGCGAGCGCCGATCCGTCGGAGCACGGGATGTTCGCCGCGCTCATCGCAGTACCGGTCGGCTGGCTCGCCTTCGGCATTCTGGTCCTGCGGGAGCTGGACGAGTCGTTCGCGAACGTCTACTCGACCGCCGTGTCGGTGCAGAATCTGCGACCGCGAGCCGATCGTCGCCTGCTCGCGATCGCCATCGGCGCCGCGGCGACGCTGCTCGCGCTGGTGGTCGACATCGCCGCGTACGTCAACTTCCTGTACCTGATCGGCTCCATCTTCGTACCGCTGTTCGCCGTGTTCGCCGCGCAGTACTTCGTCTACCACGGCTGGCGCGACTGGGATTCGTCCGAGCGGGCGCCGTCGCGCTTCGGACTGCTGCTGCCGTGGGGGCTCGGCTTCGTCGCCTACCAGCTCGTCAACCCGGGGGCGATCGGGTCGTGGGCGCGGCTGTGGCACAACGTCGACGGGTGGCTGCGTTTCGCCCCGCCGTCGTGGCTGTCGGCATCGCTCTTCTCGTTCCTGGTCGCGTTCCTGGTGAGCCTGGCCTTCACCCCCCGGAGGGTCGCGTCGTGATCCCCAACGTACTGACGATCGCCGGCTCCGATCCCAGCGGAGGCGCCGGCATACAGGCCGATCTCAAGACGTTCTCGGCGCTTGGCGGCTACGGCATGTCGGTCCTGACCGGGCTCACCGCTCAGAACACTCTCGGCGTGCGGGCGGTCCACGCCGTGCCGGCCGCGTTTGTCGAGGAGCAACTCGCCGCGGTCTTCGATGACATTCGCGTGGACGCGGTGAAGATCGGGATGCTCGCGACGGCCGACGTCATCGACGTCGTCGCCGGGACACTGACGGCCAGGCGACCACCCTATGTCGTACTGGACCCCGTGATGGTCGCCAAGAGTGGTGACCGGCTCCTGCCCGCCGACGCGGTCCGGCACCTGCGCGATGTCCTGGTCCCGGTGGCGGACCTCATCACGCCGAACCTCCCCGAAGCCGCCGATCTGCTGGGGGTCGAGGCGGCGGCCGACGAGCCCGAGATGGCAGCACAGCTCGGTAGGCTCGCCGCGCTTGGCCCCGCGGTCCTGCTCAAAGGCGGCCACCTGAGTGGACCCGAGTCGCCGGACTTCTTCCTCGACCGTGGCGCGCGGACACCCGTACGCCTGAGTGGGCTGCGGGTTGAGACGAAGAGCGACCACGGCACCGGGTGTACGCTCTCGTCCGCGATCGCCGTCCTCCGGCCGAAGTACGACGACTGGATCTCCACGATCCGGGCGGCCAAGTCCTACCTCACCGGGGCGTTGGCGGCGGCGGACCGGCTCTCCGTCGGCAGCGGCCACGGGCCCGTCCACCACCTTCACTCGTGGTGGTAGGCGGCCCCGCGACTTCATGATCGCCGTCCCCTACCGGAAACGACGCCACGCGCGACGCGTTGTACCCGAAACCCTATCTTCGTGACGAATGTCAAGGATGTGGAACAGCCTCGAGCTTGCCCGGCCGATTGATCGCGGTAACACTACCGGAGGGTAACCTGCCCGGGTAGCCTAGAAGTGAGGAGTGTGTACCCGTCCAGGGGGTCCCTTATGACGACCACCGACAGCCGACCGACGACTCCTGCCGGCCCCGATGACACCAAAGGCACCGCTAGTACGACGGCGACGGTGACCGAACGGCAGGCACGGCAGGTCGCCGAGTCCGCCCGCGAGACCGAGTGGCGTAAGCCGAGCTTCGGTAAGGAGCTCTTCCTCGGCCGGTTCCGGGTGAACCTCATCGACCCGTGGCCGGTACCGGATCCGGAGCGGGTGGCTCGTGGCAAGCCCTTCCTCGAAGCGGTGGAGGCGTTCGCCCGCGACCGGATCGACGGGGAGCAGATAGACCGCGACGCCCGCATCCCCGACGAGGTGCTCACCGGTCTGGCCGACCTCGGCGCCTTCGGCATGAAGATCGACGAGGAGTACGGCGGCAAAGGACTGTCCAATCTGGATTACTGCCGTGCGTTGATGCTCATCGGATCGGCCAGCCCCGCCGTCTCGGCGCTGCTCTCCGCGCATCAGTCGATCGGGGTACCCCAGCCGTTGAAGCTCTTCGGTACCGAGGCGCAGAAGGCCCGGTTCCTGCCTCGGCTGGCCCGGGGGGAGATCTCGGCTTTCCTGTTGACCGAACCCGACGAAGGATCCGACCCGGCCCGCCTACGGACGACGGCGACCCCGACCGCGGACGGGGATTACCTGATCGACGGGGTCAAGCTGTGGGCCACCAACGGGACCGTCGCCGACATTCTCGTTGTCATGGCCCGGGTACCCCGCTCGGACGGACACAAGGGCGGGATCACGGCGTTCGTCGTGGAGTCCGATACCGACGGCATCACGGTCGAGCGCCGCAACGAGTTCCTGGGCCTGCGCGGGCTGGAGAACAGCGTCACCCGTTTCCACAACGTACGGGTGCCGAAAGAGAACGTGATCGGCGCCGAGGGGCAGGGCTTGAAGATCGCCCTGACCACGCTGAACACCGGTCGACTCGCGCTGCCCGCGAGCTGTGTCGGCGCCGGCAAGGCGTGTCTCGCCATCGCCCGGGAGTGGGGTGCGAACCGGGTGCAATGGGGTCGGCCGGTAGGCGAGCACGAGGCCGTCGCGCGCAAGATTGCGTTCATCGCGGCGACGACGTTCGCGCTCGAGTCCATGTTGGACCTGTGCTGCCTGCTCGCCGACGATGACCGCAACGACATCCGGATCGAGGCCGCTCTCATCAAGTTGTACGCCAGCGAGATGGCCTGGCGCATCGGTGATGAGGTCATCCAGATCCGGGGCGGTCGGGGGTACGAGACGGCCGCCTCGTTGGCCGCTCGCGGTGAGCGTCCAATTCCGGTGGAGCAGATCCTCCGGGACCTGCGGATCGACCGGATCTTCGAGGGATCCACCGAGATCATGCATCTGCTCATCGCCCGAGAGGCGGTCGACCAGCACCTCGCGGTTGCCGGCGACATCATCGACCCGGAAGCCGACTTCGGCCGCAAGGCAAAGGCAGGGACGCGTGCCGCCGCCTTCTACGCCAGGTGGCTACCGACCCTCTCCGTCGGCAGGGGACAGGTGCCGGGCGGGTACGGCTCGTTCGGACTGCTCGCTCCGCATATGCGTTTCGTCGAGCGCGCTTCGCGCAAGCTTGCCCGGTCGACGTTCTACGGCATGGCTCGTTGGCAGGGCCGGCTCGAGCGAAAGCAGGGCTTTCTCAGCCGGATCGTCGACATCGGCGCCGAGCTGTTCGCGATGTCGGCAACGTGTGTGCGAGCCCGCACCGAAAGCGCGGAGCACCCGGAGAACGTCGAACTGGCCGACCTTTTCTGCCGGCAGGCGCGCGGGCGTATCAAGGTTCTGTTCAACGGGTTGTGGGACAACACCGATGCCCGCGATGTGAAGGCGGCCAAGAGCGTGCTCTCCGGCCGGTACACGTCGATCGAGGCGGGCGTGATGGCGTTGCCGCCCGGCGAATGGGTGGCCCATTGGCACGCCGGACCGTCCACGGAAAAGGACGTTCGCCGTCGCATTCCTCGCTGATCTTGCAAGCAGGGGGACCCTGTTGACTCTTTCGTCATATAAGGGTGCCCCTACTACGCAGTAGCTGGTGCTCGGATCATGGCCTGGCATTCGCGCGCTGGGCTGGCGCCAGGCTCTGGGGCGGCGAGCGCAGCCCAAGGGTCTTCAACTCCAATGAGGCCAGGGAGTTCAGCGTACTCACGTCGTGATCTCGCCACGCCGTGGCGGGATCCGGATGGACCGCGAGCAGCCGGCGCAGGGGTTGGTGAGTCAATGCCCGAAGCGCGAGCAGATCCCGTCCGCTGGCGCGATCGCGAAGGCCCGCGGCGACGCCGGCGCGACGGATCCAGCGCAGCCGCAACGGCAGCCAGCCGAACAGGACCAGCATGACCGGAACGGCGAGGACGAGCACGACCAATACGATGGCAAGGCCGTGTACGGCGGACTGTTGGGTCCTGCCGGCGTCGGCGAGCGCGTTGGCGGCACCGGCCGCCCGGTCGAACGGCTGCGAGAGCGAGCCGCCGACCGCGGGAACATTGCCCACCTTGTCGCTGGCGTCGGAGAGCCCGCTGGCCATCCCCTCTCCGGCGCTCTCGATCTTCTGACCGGGTACCGCCAGCGACGAGACCTTGTCGTAGACCCAGAACGCGGCTCGGATCCAGAACGCGAGCCACGCCACGACGATCAGATCGGTGACGAGCTGCCGGAACCCGGCTGCCGGACGGTCGGCATAGATCCGCATAACATCAGGGTTCCCGTGCTCGCGGAACGGCAAACGAGAAGCGCCCAAAATGCTTCGTTTGCCCGACGACGATCAAAGGGGCTCACGGGCGTGCGAGATGGCGTCGGCGACGATGTGTCCTATGTGCTCATCGGTGAGCGAGTACGCGATCTCCCGGCCACGTCGTTCGCCCCGAACGATGCCGGCGCCCCGCAGAACACGCAGATGCTGGGACACGAGAGGCTGCGGGGCGCCCACGGTGTCGACGATCTCGTGTACGCACCGAGGCCCGCTCGCAAGCTCGGTGATGATCGCGATCCGGACGGTAGAGGCCAACGCCTTTAAGAGCTCGCCGGCGGCCTCGTAGGCCGCCGTCTTCATGGCGTTGGTGGTGTCAGGCGTCATCGTCATTGTCGTAACACCAGTCTTCGCATGTGCACATCGCCACTCTGCGCGCAAATGACAACCATTGTCAACAGCGTGCCGACCTTCGCCGGCCCGACGCGACCCCCCACTAGGCTTGCCTGCATGGTCTCCTCAGCGCCGCGCGCTGACGCCGGAGCGGCACCGACGATGGCGCCGCGGCGAAGCGCGGCGAGCCTGATCGGGCTGGGCCTCCTCATCGCGTTCTGTGCCCTCGCCACCATCGCGATCGTGCTCTACTTCGGCAGCCGGTTCGGACCGCTCGCCCTCGCGGTCGGCCTCGTCGGGGCCGTGCTTCCGGTCCCGATCTTGGTCGGATGCTTCCTCTGGCTGGACCGGTACCAACCGGCGCCGGCGTGGCTGGTCATCGTCTGCTTTCTCTGGGGCGCCGGGGTCGCCACGAGCATCGCCTTGTTCGTGAACACCCAGACCGTCAAGCGGTTGCCGCTCGACGTGGTGGCCACCCTGATCGCTCCGGCCGTCGAGGAGACGAGCAAGGCCCTCCTGCCGCTGCTATTGTTCGCGTTCTACCGTAAAGCGTTCACCGGCATCATCGACGGGGTTGTCTACTGTGGACTGTCGGCAACTGGATTCGCGATGGTGGAGAACATCCTCTACTTCGGCGGCAGCGGCTTCGCCGCCTCGGCCGACAAGGGTTACGCCGCCGGGGTGTTCGCGGCGTACGGGACGTTCGTGGTACGGGTACCGCTGAGCGGGTTCGCCCATCCCCTCTTCACCGCGATGACGGGGATCGGCATCGGGATCGCGGCCCGGACGCCGAACCGGGCGCTCCGGGTGGCCGCGCCGATCGCCGGACTCCTGCTCGCCATGACCCTGCACGGCTCGTGGAACCTGATGGTCCGGCTGTCGCAGAACCAGCCGTACTTCATCCTGTACGGATACTTCGCGGTCTTCGTGCCCCTCTTCTTCGCGATGGTGGGGCTGATTCTCTGGGTACGGTCGTGGGAGGGTCGCCTGGCCGAGCGGATACTGCCGGCGTACGCCATGGCCGGCTGGTTTTCACCGCCGGAGGTGGTCGCGTTGGGCACCCTCGGCCGGCGTTTGTCCGCGCGTCGCTGGGCGTCGCGGGTGGGCGGCCAGGCCGGTCAGACGGCGATGAAGGCTTACCAGTTCGCGGCGACCCGCCTCGCCCTGCTGCGCGACGGCCTCAACCGCGGCCTGTACGGCAGGCCGGCGGATCTCGAGCGGGCCCTCGCCGAGGAGAGGGAGCTGCTGCGAACGATCGACGCCCAGCGGCAGATCTTCGTAGGCCGAGATCCGTTGACCCCATGGGCGTGGTGGAGCGGCCGGGGCTACCTGGTCCAGTTTCCCGACGGTGCGGTACGGGCGGTGCCGGCTCCCCCGACGCCGGTCATGCCGCTGCCGTTCCCGATCGGAGCAGCACCCGGCGCGCCGGTCCGCCCTGCGCTTCCCCCGCCGCCCGCGGGCTAGTCAAAGGCGGGCGCTTCGTCGGGATTGTTGGCATCGCCCAGCTGACCCGCGCCGCAAGATCGCTGTGCTCGTACGATCCGGCTCGATATGCGGTGCGTTTCGTACGTCGACAGCGATCAGGCGCAACGCCGGATCACGACTACAGGTAGAGGCCGGTCGTATCGGGTTCGACCCGGCTGGCGGCCACTGCGTGCACATCGCGCTCGCGCAGGAGAACGTACTCGCGTCCGTGCAGCTCAACCTCGGACCGGTCGTCAGGGTCGAAGAGCACACGATCACCGGCCACGATCGAGCGCACGTTCGGGCCGACCCCGACCGCCGTCGCCCAGGACAGTCGACGCCCGACCGAGGCGGTGGCCGGGATGACGATCCCCGCGGCCGACCGGCGCTCCCCCTCGCCACCGTCCTGGCGCACCAGGATCCGATCGTGCAGCAGCCGGATGGGTAAACCCTGCTCGGTCTCGTCGGCGGTGCGTGTCACGGTGTCAACCTACAGTTCACCGAGCAGTCCGCCAGGTATCGCCCGCAAACTGCGGGGGCTCGCCCGCTCGGCTCCTCGCACGAGCTCGGGCGGTGACCACCTCGGCGGTGGTGGCGGATACCGTGGAGGGCGCGACGGCGCTGGTGGGGCGTCTGTGGGCATGGAGGAGTGCATAACAGAGGGCCGCATCGGCGCGTGCAGCGGAGGCGTACGCGGCGTTATCAGAGCGAGGTGCCACCGTGGGGCAGTTCGAGCAGGTTCGGGAGAGCTTGCGCCGCGCCTATGAGAGCGGGCTGGACTCGGTCCGGGCCGCCCACGCCGAGGCGCGCGCGGCAGAGCGCGACGAGGAAATGGAGGAGCAGGCGGTGGAGCCGATCGTGGTGACCTCCACGCCGGTCGTCCAGCATGACGATCTCGACGTACCGCGAGGGCTACGTACCGCTGCCGCGTGGGCCTGGCGGATCCTGCTGCTCGTGCTCGCGATCGCGGCGGTCCTCTGGGCGGCGGCGCAGCTGGCGCTTGTGGTCGTGCCGGTGCTCATCGCGATCCTGCTCTCAGCGCTGCTCTCCCCGTTGGTCGCCCAACTCCGGCGGGCCAGGGTACCCCGCTCCCTGGCCGCCGCCCTGGCCCTGTTCGCCGGACTGGCCACGGTCGGCGGAACCTTTTACCTGGTGATCAGCCAGTTCGTGAAAGGCGCACCCGAGTTGGGCACGGGCGTGGCCAAGGGCATCGACAAGATCCAGGATTGGACGCAGAGGGGGCCGCTGCACCTGACGAAGGATCAGCTCAACAGCATCGGCCAGGAGATTCAGAGCTGGTTCTCGACGCACAAGGGGACACTCACGTCCGGGGCACTCAGCACGGCCGGCACCCTCGCCGAGATCCTCACCGGGCTGTTCCTGGTACTCTTCACCACGTTCTTCTTCCTCCGTGACGGCCGGCGCATCAGTAGGTTCCTGATCGGCATGCTCCCGGAGCCGACCCGGGACAAGGTCTCCGGTGCGGCCGACCTCTCCTGGTGGACTCTCGTGGCCTATGTCCGGGCGACCGTGCTCGTCGCGTTCATCGACGCGGTCGGCATCGGTATAACGATGGCCATCCTCCGGGTGCCGTTGTGGCTCCCGCTCTCCGCGCTGGTCTTCCTCGGCGCCTTCATCCCCATCGTGGGCGCCACGGTGTCGGGAGCGGTCGCGGTGCTGGTGGCGTTGGTCTTCAACGGTCCCGCCGTCGCCTTGATCCTGATCGCCGCCGTGATCGGCGTGCAGCAGTTGGAAGGCCACGTCCTTCAGCCCCTCATCATGGGCCGGGCGGTGGCCATCCATCCCCTCGCGGTCATCATCGCGATCGCTACCGGCGTCGTGCTCGCCGGCATCGTAGGAGGCCTGATCGCCGTACCGACGGTGGCCGTTCTCAACACCGGTATCCGCCACCTCATCGCGGAACACCGAGCCGCCGAGCGGGGTGGAGTCGTCGAGCCGACCGCACCGACCGGCCCGCCGGCTCCGGAACGCAACGACGACTAGTCACCCCACGAAGTCGCTCGCTGCGCTCACGACTCCGCGAGGACCCCGACTAGTCACCCCACGAAGTCGCACGCTGCGCTCACGACGCCGCGAGGACCCCGACAAGTCACCCCACGAAGTCG
>JBKPDY010000132.1:0-17830 GCA_046728155.1 Actinomycetota bacterium | reverse complement strand
TCGAGCGTGGGGCGACTCCGCGATGCGACGTACTTGGTGGCGTCGTTCAATGGCTTGGCGCCGGGATCGTCCGTTGCGTGCGGCCAATGCGCGGCGAAGATGTCGTAGGTCTTTCGTCCGAGAACGAGGCCGAATGGCCTGCTCATCGCCTTGCCCATGACCTGGCCCATCTGCTCGTCCCAGTAGTTCACCGACCAGCCACCGTGCGCGAAGCCGCCACTGTCGTCCTCGCCGGGTCCGCCCGGGGCCTGCATGACTCCGTCCAGGGTCAGGAAGGTGCTCACGATCAGCTTTCTCATCTCCGGTGTCCTTTCGGTCGTGTCCCTGACTGCTCCCGGTATGAAGCGGCAGTTTCAGCCACGGTCAGTTCGAGCTGTCGGCCAGCACGCCGTCAATCTGGCCCATGGCCAGCCGCATGCCTTCCTCGGTACCCATGGCCACCATCTGCTCGAGCTGCTCAGTGCTGGCGAAGGTGGTCACCGTCGTCATCCGGGCCCCGGCGCCGGCGGCCTCGATCGTGACGACGGTATGGGCCGGCTCCATGGATGCCATCGGTTCGCCGTTGTCGTCGGCGAAGCCGTCGTCGAACTCAAGCCGGTACGGCGCTTCGATCGCGGTTATCGTCCACCAGCCGCGCGACATCTGACCGTCGGGGCCGGTCATGTAGTAGCGGGACCGCCCACCGACCACGAAGTCGTGCTGCTCGAAGGTCGCCGGCCACTTGGGCGGCCCCCACCATCGCTCCAATTGCCGTGGGTCTTGCCAGACCTGCCACACGCGCTCGACGCCGGCCTCGAACTGGGCGATGAACGTGAGCGTCAGAGCCTGGTCGTCCTTGCGTGAACTGACCACGGTCATGGGCTTCGCACCCTTCTCAGTCTTCGGCAAGGATCCGTTCAATGCCTCTGGTACGGTCCCGCCAGATCTGCTCGTAGGCCTCGAGGAGTCGGGCGGCCCGGCGAAGCGCCGTCACGCTACCGTAGACGACCTGCTCCCTTCCGCGTCTCTGTTTGGTGACGAGCGCAGCGCGTTCCAGAACCGCCACATGTTTCTGCACGGCAGCGAAGCTCATGGGGTAGTGCTGCGCGATAGCGGACACCGACTGCTCATTGCTGATAACCCGGGCCAGGATGTCGCGACGCGTGCCGTCGGCCAGGGCATGGAAGAGCAGGTCGGTGCCGAGCTCGCCCAGCTCACCTACAACCATGTGGTTGTAGGTTAGTCCTGGCGGCCGCCGGATGCAACTCGTCCGGCCCGTATGAACGACGATGCCCCGCTCGTGTCACGAGACTGCGCGTCACATGAGCGGGGCCGTCGTTGGTGCCAGTTAGTCAGCGTCCTCCGCGCTACGGACCGGTGGCCAACGCGTCCGCCTGGTCGATCAGAGCGTTGGCCTGAGCGATGAAGCTCTTCGCCTGTTGGTTGTCGAGAAGTTGGCCGCCGAAGGCCGCGGCGTCGAGCGCGGCACGGATCTGCCCGGCCAGGGCATCGCGTGCCGATGTGAGCGATGCGATCCGGCTCTCGATGGAGCCATACGTCGAGTCATCGACCGCGCTTCCGCTCTCCAGCGCCCGGGTTGAGGCGACAAGCACATCCTTCGAGAACTCTCCGAACGGCGCATTCAGCTGTTTGTACACGGCCCCAAGCTCCAGCGCCTTCTGATAGTGGGCAAGCAACGCCGGAGGTACGGCCCATGCGTACAGTGGCTCGACGACCACGCGTCCATCGTGGACATAGCTGTCACCCAGCCCGAGCAGGCTCAGGATGGTCGGTCTCCAGTCGGTGTGATCGGTCCAGGTGCTGTTGTCCTGGCCCAGGTTCCGAACGCCGGGCCCGACAATACCGAGCCAGGTCTGTGCGATTTCGGGCTGGATACCGCCGTGGTTCCACGCGAACGTCGGCGGTGTCCTCGGAACCGAGATGCAGGGCAGATTGCAGTTGGGTGCCGCCGCGAACAGGAAGTAGTCGGGCTGGGCGAACATCGTGAATGTCGGTGTTCGTTGCGGATCGGCGGTGATCATGTGCAAGGTCTTCATCGCCACGGGATCGGCGAGCGCCGCCGTCAGGTTGTCGGTCTGTCCCGTGTAGGGGTTGACGGCCGTCAACTGGCCGACGCCCCGCTCGAAGTTGCGGGTGACGAGAGCGTCCCGGGCGGGATTACCGGTGATGTACACCGTGGGCGCCATGTCCGAGTGGACGGTGAACGGAGTCGTGATCCCCTGTTGTGTGGCGAGCAGCCCGGCGAGATTACCGTTGATCTCGCCCAGCAGGCTGTAGTCGCATGGCGTAGTGACCCCGTCGCACCCAGCCGGTGTCGGCGTCGCGCCGGCGAAGTGGTCGCCTTCCTCGACGGTGACGACGAACAGCGTGTTGGCCTTGGTGATCCCGTCGGCGGTGAGCCGGTCGAAGAACTTCGCGAACGCCTGGTCGTACGCCTGCAGCTGGGCGACGTAGCCGGGCTGGCCGGGGCCGTAGGCGATGTGCTGCTCGCCGTGTTGGCCGTGACCGTCGTGCGCGTCGGAGATGTAGCCGTACGTGATCGGGATTCCGGCCTCCTGCATGCTCGCGATATACGAGAGCGTCGTACTGGCGAACAAGCCGTCAAAACCCGGGAAGCCGGGTTGGTTGAACGGATCCGTGATCGGTTGCCCATCGAGGTCGTTCAGCGTGGCGCTGCCACCGGTGATGGCGGGGTTGACGTACTTCGCTCCGAAGAGGCCGTTGAAACCGTTGTAGGCGCCGGGCTCGTCGGGCAGCAGATCCGGCCTGGCGTTCGGGTTGTCGGCGCAGATGCCTCCGTTGGATCCACAGTGGACGGCAATCCCGACGAAGTCGGTCTGGGCCAGCGCCCGGGCCGCGGTTCCCGGCGGCGCGGCGTTGGAGGCCAAGGCTTCCTGCCACTCCGGCGAGCCCTGGCCGAACACCTTCGTCATGTCGCCGTTCGGACCGGTGCCGGTGTTCTCCAGCACGACGTTGGCCACCGCGGCAGCGCCGAAGTCGCATCCGGCGCGCGTGTACGGAACCCACGGCGCGGGGGTCGTCTTCGGTGATCCGCTGTCTCCGTTGACCATGTTCGGCGTCGGATCCGCGGGCGGAGTTCCTACGTCGTCGACCAGGTCGGTCCAGTACTTGAACGACGACGACGACGCGGTCGTCCCGTCGGCCTTGAAATAGCGGTAGGAGTTAGAGACAGCCTGGCCATGCCGGTCGGGGTAGAGACCCGTCAGCGTGGACAGGATCCCGCCGCCCGTGTGCGAGATGAGCATCGTGTGGTCGTTCGTGAAGAGCGTGCCGTTGCCACGCAGGAAGTTCAGCAGGTGCGGCATCTGTTCGAGGTCGGACGGCACGTTCGGGTTGTCCCGCAGGAAGTGCGTGTTGTCGAACTGGAGATAGATGACGTGCTTGATGTCGCCGTTGGCGGAGTTCAACTGGCATCCGCCGGTCGCGGTGATCTGCGCTCCCGTGGCGCTTCCGGTCGGTAGCAAAGCCACGGCGGCGGCCGTGAGTACCAACGACGCCGCCACTGCGAGGCGCCTGTTCCCAATGGTCATCCTCGACTCCCCATCCTCTGCCGAGTTCTGGATCGATAGGCTGATCGACAGATGCTAACGCCGCCCGACATGGCCGCGACACACGCAAATCCCTAACACCGAACGGACTTATCGTTGAATCCGGGTGTTCAGGACTCTGGTGGCATTCGGTGGTGACTGGTGCGACGGCAACGCCGGCGGCCTGACAAGTCGGGCGAGCAGGGCATATCGGCTCCATCCGTTGTGGACATCCGCCCCTTCCGCGCCGGCCCAGGTCGGCGTACACTATGTTCAGTACGTTTTGAACAACTCGTACGCAACCGGGGATGAAGTGTCGCGGGCAGTGGCGATTGAACGTGAGTTCGCCGAACGCATGGCCTTGTTCTTCGAAGGGCTCGGCGGAACGCGGATCATGGGCTTGATCTACGGCTGGCTCACCGTATCCGATCCCGGACACCAGTCGATCACTGAGATGGCCATCGCGCTGGGCGTGAGCAAGGCGTCGATCAGTACCGTCGTGCGGCAGCTCGAGCAGGCCCAGATGGTCGAGCGCGTGCCGGTGCCGGGTTCCCGCCAGCATCACTACCAACTCAGATCCGGCGGTTGGGCGCAGGTCCTGCGGGCGCGGGTCGCCCGGCTCGCGTCCGGCGCGGCCGCGGCTGACTATGGCTTGGCACATTTCGGACCCGATCGGCCCACCCAGCGCGAGCGGCTGCAGGAGATGCGGGACTTCTTCGCCTTCGTCGAGACGGAATACGGCGAGGTGCTGGCCCGGCGGTGGGACGAGTACCGCAAGAAGGCCCGCGACGAACGCGCGGCATCTCGAACCGATTGACAGCTACACACAACGAGGAGTCTCGATGAATGCGCGGACCGACACCGCGATCTCGGTAGCCAACCTGGTGAAGACCTTCGGCCGCACCCGGGCACTGGACGGGCTGGACCTGAGCGTGGACACCGGTGAGGTGCACGGTTTCCTTGGCCCGAACGGATCGGGCAAGACAACGACGATCCGCGTGCTGCTCGGCCTGCTGCGCGCCGACTCGGGCGAGGCTCGCCTACTCGGCGGCGATCCCTGGCGCGACGCGGCCGCGTTGCACAAGCGGCTGGCGTACGTGCCCGGCGACGTGACACTGTGGCCGAATCTGACCGGCGGCGAGGTCATCGACATGCTCGGTCGGATGAGGGGCGGGCTGAACCGTCAGCGTCGCCATGAGCTCCTGGAGCGGTTCGATCTCGACCCCACGAAGAAGGGGCGCGCCTACTCCAAGGGCAACAAGCAGAAGGTCGGCCTGGTGGCGGCCCTCGCGTCCGACGTGGAGCTGTTGATTCTGGACGAGCCGACCACCGGTCTCGACCCGCTGATGGAGGAGGTCTTCCAGCAGTGCGTCAACGAGGAGCGCTCGCGCGGGCGTACAGTCCTGCTCTCCAGCCACATCCTCGCCGAGGTCGAAGCGCTCTGCGACCGGGTAACCATCATTCGGCTCGGACGGGCCGTGGAGACCGGCACGCTCGCCGACATGCGTCATCTCACCCGTACGTCCATCGCGGCCGACCTCGCCGGCGAGCCCAACGGACTGAGCACCCTGAGCGGCGTACACAACCTGCAGGTCGAGGGCACCCGGGTTCGATTCGAGGCCGACACCGGCCGGCTCGACGCGGTGCTGCGACAGCTCATGTCGGTCGGGATACGCAGTCTGGTCAGCCAGCCGCCCACGCTGGAGGAACTGTTCCTTCGCCATTACCAGGACGACCTGGCCAGTGGCGCAAGGCGTCCCACCGCGGGGGTGCGGTCATGAGCTCGCTGATCGGTACCGGCTCGCTGGTGCGGCTAGCGCTTCGTCGCGACCGGGTCATGCTCTCGGTATGGATTCTGATCTTCGTGGTGGTGGCCGCCGGTTCGGCGTCCGCGACCGTCGGGCTGTACGGCACGGTCGCGGAAAGGATCCAGGCAGCGGCCAGCATCAACAAGACGCCGTCGCTGGTGGCGCTGTACGGGCTGATCTACGACGAGTCATCGCTCGGTGCCCTGGCCATGATCAAGTTGGGTGCCTTCGGCGGAGCCCTGGTGGCGGTACTGGCGACCCTGCTCGTGGTCCGCCACACGCGGGCCGAGGAGGAGGCCGGGCGGCTCGAGCTCGTAGGCTCGACTGTCGTCGGCCGGCAAGCCCCGCTCGCGGCCGCGCTGATCGTCACGGTCGCCGCCAACCTGCTGCTCGCTGTGCTCACCGCCCTCGGCCTGATCAGGGCTGGACTCCCCGCGTCCGGCTCGATCGCCTTCGGCCTGGCGTGGGCGAGCATCGGGATCGCCTTCGCCGGCGTCGCCGCCGTCGCCGCTCAACTGACCTCGAGTGCCCGTGCGGCGATCGGTATCGCGATGGCGTTCCTCGGTGTCGCGTACGTGCTCCGTGCCATCGGAGACACCGCGGGAGCCGGTGGAGCCACGTGGCTGCGCTGGCTCTCCCCGATCGGATGGGGTCAGCAGGTACGCCCGTACCAGGGCGACCGGTGGTTGGTTCTGGCCATGCCGGTCGCGCTCCTCGTCATTCTCACCACGGTGGCGTTCGCCCTCGTCGCGCGGCGCGACCATGGCGCCGGCCTGTTGCGCGATCGTCCCGGCCCGGCGGACGCCGGCCGTAGCCTCGGCAGCGCGCTGGGGCTCGCCTGGCGGCTGCAGCGGGGCCTGCTCGTCGGCTGGACGATCGCGTTCGTTCTCCTCGGTCTGGTGTTCGGCAATATCGCGACGAACATCGGCAGCTTCATGGAGAGTCCTGGAGCGAGGGATCTGGTCCAGCGGCTCGGAGGGGTCGAAGGCCTGACTGACGCGTTCATGTCCACCGAACTCGGGCTGATGGGGGTGATCCTCTCGGCGTACGGCATCCAGGTGGTGCTGCGGTTGCGGTCGGAGGAGAGCGAACTGCGGGCCGAGCCGGTGCTCGCCACCGGCGTGAGCCGGGTTTCCTGGGCGTGGAGCCATATCGCGATCGCGCTTCTCGGCACGGCCACGATCATGGTTGCCGCTGGTCTCGCCGCTGGTCTGAGCTACGCCGCTCAGACGGGCGACCCCGGCGACTTCGGCCGGGTCTTCGCCGCGGCGGCGGTTCGGTTGCCCGCGGTCTGGGTACTCACCGGCATCGCGGCCGCCGCGTTCGGGCTCGCGCCGCGGGCGGGCGTGGTCGGCTGGGTCGCGCTGATCGCGTTCTTGTTCCTCGGCGAGTTCGGCCCGCTCTTCAAGCTGCCTCAATGGATCATGAACATTTCACCGTACGCGCATGTGCCGAGGCTGCCGGGCGGCGAGGTGAGCGCCGCCCCGGTGGTCTGGCTGACCCTCCTCGCCGCTGGCCTCATCGGCGCGGGCCTCGTTGGCTTCCGGCGCCGCGACGTACCGATCCTCTGACGAACAATAGGGGCACCCTACTTGCGTCAAAACGCCAATAGGGTGCCCCTGCTTGCAGTGGGTCAGGTCGTCGACGGCACCGCCTCCCGTGACCTCGTACCTGCGAACACCTCGGCCTCCGGAGGTACCCGGCGCAGGTGGAAGAGGCCGAGGATAGTCAGCAGTAGCATCGCGGCGGCGCCGGCGAAGGCTACGATTCCGGCGTAGAGGGCGATCTGGCCGACCTTCCAGAACGCGTACGCGTTGAGGAGCAGCCCTCGCAGGGTCTCACCCTTGAACAGCGTGTTCGCCTGGGCCTGCAGCTGGGCGTTGGTCGGGTCCGCAATCGCCGCGGCGCTGACCTGAGCGTAGGTCTTGCCGCCGGCGACGGACTTGAGGTGTACCGCGATGAAGTGGTCGGCGTAGGCCTCCGCCTGGGCGCCGGTGGTGAGTTGCTGGCCGGCGTACTGGTTAAAGTACGGACCGATCTCCGGCGACTTGACCGCGTCGCTACCGGTCTGGGGGAAGTAGATCTGCTGTGCGGCCAGTTGGTCTCGCACGCTTGAGTTGGTGAAGCTGTAGCCCCACATCAGCAGGCCGCCGGCGACCAACAGCACAAGTGTGAGCACGGCACCAACCGACGACAGAACGATGTCGAATGTCCTGCGGCGCATGGGAGTTCCTCCTCTCGCACTGTTCCCCGCCCGGCTGGGCCAGTGCCTGCCCACCGATATGGTCAGGCGGGCCGACGGCAATCATCAGGGGGCTAAGGTCCCGGAGACCGCCCGCCACAGGTCCTTAAAGTTGACGGTGGCTACGGTCGGCGATCGATGATCTCTTTGACCTGACCGGACGCTCTGGCGAGTGTGGTCGATACCGCGTCCGCGAGGAGACGCCCGGCCTCCTTGATATCGGCGCGCACGGCCTCGTCCCGGACGGCGTTGCCAGCAGCCTCGAAGGCGTCCGAAACGGCGGTGCGGAGACCGTTCAATGTGGTCGGAAGCTCACCGGGACCCGACTGCTCCATGTGCATCTTCAGTTTCAGCGCCAGCGCCTCGAGCCGTTCGCCGAGTTCGTTCCAGTTCGGATGGGACAACGTCATGGTCTGCTCCTTCATTGATTTGCCTACTACCCGTCCATCGTCGCCTACCGGAGGCCCTCCTGCCGTGGCTACCTCGTCGCGATCGCCTCCCGCCCGGACTTCGGTGGCGCGCGTGATTGTGTCCGTTCGCGCCTGCCCGCGATCGGCCGAGCGGACAATTGGTGGGGTACGTCAGGGACCTTAGGCATCAGCCGGCCGGCAGCGCCGGTAGGCCTCAGCCACGTGGGGATGTGATCGCACATGGCCAGAGCTCAGCAGCCTCCGGAGACACGCCGGGCACAGTCGTCCCGCAAATCCGCGACCACCACACGCAAACCCGTGGGAACAGCACGATCACGGCAGCCGCGTGCTTCCGCTCAGAGATCTGCGACGACGACCGCGCAGCGACGATCGCCGCGACGGGCGCCAGCTCCAGCCCGGCCGGGATCGACGGAGCGGGTCCGTCGCGGGCGGGGGACGGTGCCGTTGGTGAACGTACGGGTGCCCGAGCTGCGCGCCCGCGTTCCCGACATGGACGCCGTCAAGGCCCAGACGAGATGGGTGGCCCAGGCGGCATGGGCGAACCTGCCATCCAAGGAACGCTTCCTGTACTACTCGGCCCTGGGCTTGTTGGCCGCGGCCGGGGTGTTGGAGTGGCCAGTCGCCGGCGCGGTGGCCGTCGGAGTCTGGGTCGCCGGACGCACGGGCGCGGGGCGCCGACCTCGAGTCGTCAAGCCGTGAGCCTCCGCGATGCCTGGGCCCGCGACGGCTTGGCACACATAGCCGTACGTGGTCCGCTTCAGGGCGAACCCGCGGCGACGCTTGGCGACCGCGTGGAGAAAGCCCTCGAGGCCAAGGATGGCGTTTCATGGGCGGCGTACAACGATAAGCTGGGGCAGGCGGTTGTTCGCTTCGATCCCGCCCGGGTCAAGCTGTCGGTTCTCGTCGACGAGGTTCGACGAGTGCAGCGGCCGACCCCGCGACGCGAACCGATCAGCCGCCTGCGGGACATCAGCCCGTCGGTGGCGAACATGCTCGCGTTCGGCGGCGATCTCGTCGGAATCGGCGCCGGGTTGGCCGGTCGGGTATTGCGCCTCCCCCCGCTGCCGGCCGAACTGGCCGCGCTGACGGCGGCCATCGAACACCTGCCACGACTGCGACGAGGGCTGCAGGCGAAGTTGGGCGCCGTGGGGACCGAGTTGGACATGGCGCTGACATCGTCGGCCGTGGGTGCTGTGACGCAGACGACGCTCACAAGCGCAGCGGACGCGGGCCTACGCCTGCTGCAACTGTCGGAGGCATCGGCACACCGGGACGCCCAGGCGCGCCGGGCGAACGATCTGTTTCGCGATGCCGATGCAAGCCGAAGCGGCACCGCACCCTCCTTCGTTCGACCGGTGAGGCTTCCTGACGGGCCGGTCGAGCACTACGCGCAACGGATCAGCACCGTGACCCTGCTCGCCGCCGCGGCCTTGTTGACGCTACCCGGTGGGCGCCGGCGGGCGGCTCGTGCTCTGGCGGTCGGGTCGCCACGTGCTGCCCGGGTTGGCCGTGAGGCATACGCGAGCCGGCTCGGACGGGTGTTCGCCCGCCGTGGCGTCATCGTGCGCGATCCGTCGGTGCTTCGACGCCTGGACCGGATCGACACAGTGGTCATCGACGCATCGGTGTTGATCACTGGGCGACCTGTCGTCACCGACCTCGTCGCGGTGCGGGATTCGGCCGAGGAGGTGCGCAGTCGCGCGACGTCGTTGCTGGCTGATGTCCGACTGGATGACGGCCGTGTGCGGCAACCCGTACAGCGTGGCGGCTGGGCACTGACCGAGGTTTCGCGACTGGATGCGGCAACGTCGGAAGAGCTGGCCGCGGCCATCGGCCAGAACGGCTTCCGGCGAGGCGAGACGCTCGCCCTGACCCGGCGGGGCACCCTGGTCGCGGTGGTGCGTGTCGAGGCCGAACTCGATCCACTGTGCTCCGCCGTGACCGTGGCCGCCCGCAAAGTCGGGCGCGTCTTCATCGCCGGCGCGCCGCCGGGTGTCCTCCGGCGAACGCATGCGGACGGCACCGTCGCCGGGGGTTCCCGGCTCGCCAGCTCGGTACGGACGTTGCAACGTACGGGTCGTGGTGTCGCGCTGGTCTCGAGCCGGAACGACGCTGCCTTGGCGGCCGCCGATTGCGGCATCGGTATCGTCACATCCGCCGAACGTCGACCGCCATGGGGCGCACACCTGCTCGGTGGCCCCGGCTTGGACACCGCCTGGCTGGCCCTCGAATCGGCCAACCTCGCTCGCCAGGTGAGCGGACGGAGCAGTCGAGTCTCGCTGCTGGGGTCAGTAGCCGGCGCGTTACTAGCCATTGTGGACAGTCACCCCCGGGCCGGTCGGCGGTCCCTCACGGCGGTCGCGTTTGCGGCGCTCGTCAATCTCGTCGGCGGCGCGTGGTCCGCGACCGATCTGAGTCGCCGCCCCGTGCCCGTACCCGAGAATCTGCTGCCGTGGCACGCGCTGCCGGTTGGCGAAGCTTTGCGCTTGTTGAACGCCTCGCCGGACGGTCTCACCGACGACCAGGCGCAGCAACGCCGAGCGTCGGAGAACGGGAGCCACAAGGACGCCGAGCGTGGACTGCTCTCGGCGGCCGTGGCCGAGCTCAACACGCCCCTCACGGCACCGCTGGCTGCAGGTGCGGGAATCTCGGCCGCCACCGGTTCGACCATCGACGCCGCACTCGTGCTTTCAGCCATCCTCGCCAACGCGTTCCTCTCTGCTACGCAGGAGACGACAGCTCGCCGGACGTTGCGCCGACTCGCGGCCGCCAGTTCAATGCGGGTTCGTGTGCGCCGGGCCGGTGAATCACGACTGATCTCGGCGGACGAACTGGTGCCGGGTGACCTCGTCTCATTTGAGACCGGCGACGCCGTGCCGGCCGACTGTCGCGTCGTATCCGCCGCTGGGCTGGAGATGGACGAGTCAAACCTGACCGGCGAGTCAACGCCGGTACCGAAGAGCGAGGCGCCGACCCTCGCGATGGCGATCGCCGACCGGACCAGCATGGTCTACGCGGGAACGACGGTTGCGGCGGGGAGCGCAACCGCAGTCGTCGTGGCGATCGGTCGGTCTACCGAAGCCAGTCGTAGTGAAGACATGATCATCGAGGATGCCCCGAGCGGCGGCGTCCAGGCCCGCCTCCGCACGATGGCTGCGGCCTCGATTCCCGCCTCCGCGGCTGCCGCAGGGGGTCTGCTGCTCGCCGGGATGGCTCGTGGCCGCCTCGCCGAGTCGGTCAACGCGACCGTTGCCCTCGCGGTCGCCGCCATTCCGGAAGGGCTGCCGTTCGTCGCCACCGCGGCCGAACTCAGTGCGAGCAAACGGCTGGCACGACACAGAATTCTCGTCCGGAACCCGCGAGCGATGGAGGCCCTGGGCCGGGCCGACGTCATCTGCTTCGACAAGACGGGCACCTTGACCGAGGGCCGCATCCAACTGCGCTCCGTTTCCGACGGACGAAGCCATGGATCGGTGGAGGCCGCCGGGCCTCAGCGCCGCGGCATTGTCGCCGCGGCGTTGCGGGCAAGTCCCTTGCCCAATGGCGGCGAGATGCTGCCGCACGCGACCGACCGGGCGGTCGTGGCGGGCGCCGAACACGCCGGCGTCGATGCGGCCGACGGCTTTGCTCGTTGGCGGATGGTCCGGGAGTTGCCGTTCGAGCCCGGCCGGGGCTTTCACGCCGTGTTGGGCGAGGTCCCAACCGGCCAGTTGATCAGTGTCAAGGGCGCGCCGGAGATCGTCGTACCCAGATGTGACACATGGCGCCGTGACGGACGTGCCCAAGCTCTGCGCCAGACCGACCGCCGGGAGATCGAGGCGGAAGTCGATCGCTTGGCTCAACAGGGCATGCGAGTACTGGCGGTTGCCGAACGGACAGCCTCGCGCCGACGCCATCTCGACGCCGAACGCGTGGACCGGCTGGAGCTGCGAGGCTTGCTGGGCCTGGCCGACGCCGTCCGTCCAACCGCGGCTGAGGCGGTTCGCAGGCTGCGCTCCGCGGGTGTCAGGGTGGTCATGCTCACGGGCGATCACCCGAGCACGGCCGAGGCCATCGGAGCTGAGCTCGATCTCCTCGACGGCGGCAGTCTCGTCACCGGCTCCGACATCGCCGACGCCGAGCCGGAGGAAGCGATCCTCGATTCCCTGGTATCAAAGGCAGCGGTCTTCGCCAGGGTCAGCCCGGCGCACAAGGTCGCGGTCGTGCGATCGTTGCGGCGTACCGGCCACACCGTGGCGGTCACCGGTGACGGGGCCAACGACGCGCCCGCCATCCGACTGTCCGATGTGGGCATCGCTCTTGGCGACCAGGGCACCACCGCCGCCCGCCAGGCGGCGGACATGATCGTTCTGGACGGCCGGATCGAGACGATCGCCGACGGAGTCATCGAAGGTCGGGCGATGTGGGCCTCGGTTCGCGACGCGGTCGCCTTGTTGCTCGGCGGCAACCTCGGCGAGGTCCTCTTCACCGTGGTCAGCTCCGCACTCTCCTCTCGGTCGCCGCTGAACGCCCGCCAGATCCTGTTCGTCAACCTGATGACTGACTTGCTGCCAGCCCTTGCGGTGGCAGCAAAGGCGCCGCGGAGGGTCACTCCCGAGGAGCTCACTCGCGAGGGCCCGGAGTCGTCGCTCGGCACGGCCTTGACGCAGGAGGTGGCTCGGCGGGCCGCGGCCACCTCGCTGGCCACGACCGGCGCCTGGCTGGCGGCTCGGGCCACCGGCACGCGAGGTCGCGCCAGCAGTGTGGCCGGAGCGTCCCTGGTCGCGTCCCAACTGGCGCAGACCGCGGTGGCGTCGCGCGGTGACCGCGCCGTGCTCGCCGCCGCCGGACTGTCCATGGTTGCGCTTGCGGGCACCGTGCAAACCCCCGTCGTCAGCCAGTTCTTTGGTTCTCGGCCCCTTGGCCCGCTCGGATGGGGCATCGTCGTCGCTTCAGCGGCGGCGGCAGCCGCCATGGCGGGCGTGCCCGTCGAGCGTCTGCACGGTTTCTCGCGCCTCGTTGAACATCTATCCACGGCGGGCGAGCGTTTGTTGCATTCCGTGAACCAATCCATGTAGGGAGACCTAGCTGTGACCACCGCGACTGCCGGGCGGCCCGCCCAGAAGCGGGCCTCCGCGCCGAAGAGGACCGCACCCCCACGCAGGTCGAGCCAGCGGGCGAGTGCTCGCGCGCCGGCGCCGAAGAAATCCGCGGCATTACCTGCATCGGGTCCGCAGCGGACCGGCGCTGATGTCCCGAAGCCGGGCGGGCGCGGGAGGCCGGTTGGTCACGCGGTGCTCGCCGCCGAGCGGGCCATGCGGCGAAACGGCTTACATGTGCAGCTTCCGATCGTCGGCCAGTTGCAGTTGCCCGCCCCGGAGGAGATCGCGTACGTCGGTGGCGTGGTCGTCATGGCGGTTGTGGGACTGCTCGAATGGCCGGTGGCCGTGTTGTTGGGCGTCGGCCACACGTTGGCAGCGGGTCGGCGCAACAAGGTGGTACGGGCGTTCGGGGAAGCCCTGGAAGAGGCGTGAAGCCACAGCTGGGTCGGCCGGCGCGACGCCAGCGTCAGGCGACCTCAGCCGGCTCAGTCCGCGACGGCGATGCGGCCGAGCCGGCCGTCAGGATCGCCTCGGCGGCGTGTGCCACGATCGCCGGCTCCGGGTCCACCGGTAGAGGCGCCCCGCCGGCACCCACGTTCGGGCGCGGGCGCAACGGCCTGAGGGCACCGGACGAACCGCCCCGACCGGGGAAGACAAATAGCCCGTGCACGGGGTCAGGAACCGCGTCGAGCGCGGCCTGCACCCCGGGCAGCTGACGAAATGCCGACCATGCATCGGCATCCCGGAACTCGACCTCGAGCACCAAGCCCCATTCGGTCGTCTGCCACGACCAGTCGAGTGCGCCATGGGTCACCGCGGCCTCGAAGAGTGCCCGGCCGTGCGCGTCGCGCCATCGCTCCGCGGAGAAGGCGCCGTTGAGGACCTCGATCGACCACCACTGTCCTGGACCGTGGTCGCTCCTGGGGGGCGTGTGACTGTCAGCCATGGCCGGTCCAACGTACGTCGGTACAATGATCGAAGTCCACCCGGCTGACGGACGTGTGGAATCCCAGCCGATACGGCAGAGTGGTCACCGTGGTGATCCCGGTCCACGACGAGAACCCACTGCGACGAACGCCGTGGGTCACATATGCGCTCGTCGCCGCCAACGTCATCATCTTTCTGCTGACTCCGGCTGCCCGGACCACCGGCATGGAGGCGGTTACAGCGACACAGCTCTGCCAGGATGAGGCGTTCTACGACCACTACGCCGCCATCCCCCATGAGCTCGTCACCAACAAGCAGCTTCCGTTGGTGCCGACCGGAGAGGTGGGCGTTGGCGCGTCAGGACCGGGGTGCGTGGTGTCCCGGCCGCCGTACGAGAAGCTTCCCTTCCTATCGGTGCTGTACTCGATGTTCCTGCATGGGGGATGGATACACCTGCTGGGCAATATGCTCTTTCTGTGGATCTTCGGCAATAATGTCGAGGACCGATTCGGCCACCTCGGCTATGCGCTGTTCTACCTTGTGTGCGGATACATCGCGGCCTACGGCTTCGCCGTCGTGAACTCCGGCTCATCGGAGCCGCTCGTGGGTGCGTCGGGCGCCATCGCGGGTGTGCTGGGCGCGTATCTTGCCCTATATCCCCGGGTTCGAGTGTGGAGCCTCGTCCCGTTCCTCTTCTTCATACCGCTACGACTGCCGGTCTGGCTCGTGCTCGGACTGTGGTTCGCCCTCCAATGGGCGTACGCCGTGGGATTCGCGGTCTCCGAAGCCGGATCGGTCGCCTACCTGGCGCATGTGTTCGGCTTCGTGGCGGGGTACATCATTGCCTGGCCGTTCCGGCGGCCCAGCCAGCCGCGTTACCAGGTCCGGGGCTACAACGGGTGACGGCGTCGGCTCGGTTGACGGATCGGCTGGGTCATCGGGAGTCCGCTATGGCGGACCTGGGACTCCCCAGCCCTCGATCTCGCGGTTGTCGGCGCCGGCTCAGTCGGAGACACTTGCGCGATGGCTGCACAGTACGGTCCACATCGGTGGTCGGCGGGTTATCACGACGACGGCAACAACGACAGGTTCCACGGGGCGAGCTTCATGGTCGCCGACCTCGGTGGCGCGAAGTTCGTCGACTGCGACCTGAGCAACGTCAAGATCGTCGACTCGTACCTCGTCGATGTCAACGTGTCCGGGTACGTCGGCAACTTCGTTGTCAACGGCGTCGACATCACCGCGTACGTGGACTCAGAGCTCGATCGGCGACACCCGGAACGTGTACAGCTGAGAGGCATGCACACCGCCGACGACTACCGCGCTATGTGGGACACGATCGAACGGCTCTGGTCGGAGACGGTCGCCCGCGCGGAGCGGCTGCCCGAACCTGCTCTGTACGAACGGGTCGACGATGAATGGTCCTTCGTGGAGACGCTACGTCATCTTGTGTACATCACGGATTCGTGGGCGAGCCGCACAGTCCTCGACGAGCCGATGCCCTACCACCGGCTGGGCCTGCCCCAAACCGCCTATGCGCCCGCGGACGCGGCAGCTATCGGCATGGACCTCGACGCCAGGCCGTCGTTCGCGGAGGTCATGAGGGTGCGCGCCGACCGCATGGCGTTGGTGCGCCGCATCGTTGACGGACTCACGGATACCGAGCTTGAACGGCCATGCACGCGTGCGCCGGCCCCCGGGTACCCGGACGAGTCGCGTTCGGTCGCGGAGTGCATCGGTGTGGTGATGGAGGAGGAGTGCGAGCACCACCGCTACGCCGTGCGCGACCTCGCGGTGCTCGAATCGCGGAGGATCACGGCAGCTTGAGGTCCAGGTGGAGCGCGATGCGGCGCGCATCGAGGCGGGAAAGCTGGTGTACAGTCACGGCCGAGGCTAGGTGACGGCCGTGCCCGAGCAACATTGTCCTCTGTGGACGGATCCTGACTTGCGGCGATCGCCGGCCTCTGCGCAGGCTAGCATCGACGGGAGATCGCCTGCTGAGACATCGACGGAGGGGGTTGCATGACGCTGGCGCACGACTTGTGGGTGGCCAACACCGACCTGACCGAGGCCGCCTTGGCTCATCCCTTCGTGCGCGGCCTCGGCGACGGCACGTTGCCCGCGCAACAGTTCGGTCTCTTCATCGCCCAGGACGCCTATTTTCTCGACGCGTTCGCCCGGGCGTATGCGTTGGCTCTGGCGCACAGCCCAGACCGACGCGGTGTGATCGTGTTTGCCGACCTGCTGGCCGGGGTTCGTGATGAGCTACGCCTGCACGGATCCTATGCCGCGCGTTGGTCCATCGACATGGCGAGCATCGAGGCGATCCCATCAACGCTCGCCTATGCTGACTTCCTGCTCGCCACAGCGGCGGTCGGCGACACCGGGCAGATCTGTGCCGCGATGACACCATGCATGCGCCTGTACGCCCATCTTGGACAGTCGTTGAGCCGCAGTCATACGAGCGACGCGTACCTCGAGTGGATCGACCTCTACGCGGGTGCCGAATTCGAAGCGCTGGCGGCGACCCTCGAAGATCTCCTCAATACCTACGGTGTGGACACCGCGCGAAACAGGTTCGCGTACCGTCGCGCGATGCAGCTCGAACTCCAGTTCTTCGACGCGTGCGTGTGATTTCATGATCGCCCCTGTGACCGTGCCGGGACGGTGTGACGGGGACCAAAAGGTCTGGAAAATTCATCTGTGTCAACGTATGGTTGTTCGGGTGATCCCGGCGCCACTGCGGCGGGATGTGTGATCCTGCGTCTTGCCCGCAGCGCGAGACAGGAGGCTGATGGATGGATCCGCTCGTGTCTCCTTCGGTGCCTGAGGACGTGCAGTCTGACCTGATCGACGTTACGGGTGTTCCGTTATCCGACTTGATCTCGCCGGCATCGAACGTACTGGACACGGTGTTGGCTCGACTGCTATCCGAACTCGACTCGCGGGAGGAGATCTTGCCCGCCTTCCAGAACTACGTCGAATGACGCGTTCGCACGAGTGGCCGCACGACCTTCTTGATGTCGATGGACTCTGCCAGCGCGGTTTCCGGCCCCGTCCGTTTCGAGAGTTCATATTCAAGATCCATCAGCGGTGCAATCTGGCCTGCGACTACTGCTATGTGTACACGATGTCCGACCAGACCTGGCGGACATTGCCCGCGAGAATGGATGCCCAGGTCTGGCGGGCCGCATTGGTCCGGATCGTGGAGCACGTAGAGGCGCACGCCTTGACCGACGTTGCCATCACCCTGCACGGCGGCGAGCCGCTGCTGGTCGGCCGTGATCGCCTGGTTGAGCTGATCGTGGATGTCCGCGCCGCGCTCCCGCCGAGCTGCAACGTACGCATCGGCCTTCAGACCAACGGCATTCTGCTCGACGAGAGAATGCTCGATATCCTCGTCCGGCACGACGTACGGATCGGGGTCAGCCTCGATGGCGTCGCCGCCGCGAACGACCGGCGTCGACACGGTACGCGCGGCGAGGGGAGCCATGCGGCCGTTGCCCGAGGCCTCCGTCTGCTAGGCCGCCCGGTTTATCGTCCGGCATTCGCCGGCCTGCTCTGCACGATCGATCCCGAATCCGAACCAGCGGCGTGCTACGAGGCACTCCTCGAGTTCGAGCCGCCGGTGGTCGACTTCCTGTTGCCGCACGCCAATTGGTCGCGTCCGCCGTGCCGGCCATCCGGCGCCGGTCCGACACCGTACGGCGACTGGCTGGTGGCAGTCTTCGACCGCTGGTATGGCGCACCCCGTCGGGAAACACGGGTTCGCCTGCTCGAGGACGTCATCAGC
>JBKPDY010000131.1:0-23810 GCA_046728155.1 Actinomycetota bacterium | reverse complement strand
CCCAAGCGAAGTAAGCGCGGCAGGCAGGTTCGGAGGTGTCGCGCACATAGGACCCACACGGGGCCCACAAAGATCAAGGCTGCATAGCTTGATAGCTATACGGCCTGCTCACGACTGGTGCGCCGCCAGGGACTCGAACCCCGAACCCGCGGATTAAGAGCGCGACCGATGACGTGCCGGACGGTGATGACTGATGTCAGCGTCTGCCGTTTCCGCAGCTCAGGTCACGTCTGGTGCCACCGGACTGGACCAGGCTGTGCCGACCCTCACCGGCGGGTCCGTGAGCACTCCGTTAGCACCCCCGACGCCCCGCCAGGCCGGCAATGGCCGCCGAACCGGCGTGGATGCGACTCAGACCCCGCCGCTGCCGTCAATCTCGCCCCGTCGAGCTGCCGCTGCAACGGCCGACATCGGCCACGCCGAGGGCGCTCGACTCCAGGCCGTTGAACGGCGATTCCTCGTCGCCATCCAGGCGATGGTGTTCGGCGGCGTCATCCTCTTGACCGTGGGCGCGGGCATGCTGTCGTGGTCGCACCTGACCCACGTGGCCGCCACCAACGGCCACATCGCGCCACCCACCCTGCTGTTCGTCTTCCCGACCATCGTGGACGGGTTCATGGTGATGGGCTCAGCTGTCGTGATGCGCCATGCCATCACCGACAAAGTCGGTGGGCGGACTTGGTACGCCGGCGCGCTCGTCGCCGCTACAGCGACGTTGAGCATCTGCCTCAATATTCAAGACTCGACCGGCCGTGAGGTCGTCCCCGCCTGGGCGCTGCCGGGCATTGCGCCGGCGCTGTACATGTTGGGTACCGAGCTGGGCCTGACTGAGCTGCGCCTGCTGATGCGCCAGCTGCGGGCACGAATCCGTGAGGTGACGCCTGCGCCGCTACTGCCGCCTGAGCCGCAGACCCCGTCCAAGCGGGACTTGGTGCTCGAGGCCTTGGTCCAGACTCGCGGCGATGTCAAGGCCGCTCTCAAGCTGCTCGGCGAGCGTGGGGTGAGCGTCGATCGGTCGTACGTATATGAGATCAAGCGCGAGGCCGGCAGCGTCCGGCGTGGTCGACGATAGCGCCGGCCTGAAGAGTCCATGCATCGGCTGAACGGCACCGGCCCGGCACCCGTATCTGAGGCCGGGCCGGTGTCACAAAGGTTGGGCCGCCACACACGGGCTGCGGGTCTGTACATAGTCGGCCATGAATTGCTATTTATAGGTGCAAAGGATGGATATGAAGATCTGCCGGGATTGCCATGTCGAATACGACAACGAGTCGCAGTGCATGTGCCCGATCTACCGGAGGCGCATGGAACGCCTCGAGTACTCGTTCGTTCCCGACGAGTGGATTTGGAATGTCTGGGAGTACGGCTTGTACTGCGAGCGATGCAAGAGTGAATATTGGCCGAGCGAGGTCTGCGACTGTTCGATCTACGAGCTGTGGCTAGGAACCGAGCCGGCGGCGTGTCGGGACCAATGCCTATTGCACCAGGTTGCCGCCACTTTGCAAGATCTACCGCACTCGCCTAACCGCCTCACTTCGGAAGTCCGGTAGATGATTCCTCTGGGTATCTCGCCGGAATATTCCTCGGCCGCTTGAATCTGCCGAGCCGGCCGCCGGCTACATCGGCTACCCCAGCGGCCACTGTGGGTACGAGTATGCCGGCGCTAAAGCCAAACAGCATCCCGACACTGGCGCCCATCAGGCTGCCTTCCAAACGGAGTCAGGTTCATTAGTTCACCACCGCCCGAGTCGACTCCGTTGGAGGTACTCGGCGCAGTCATTTGGCCTCGAGCAGCGCGGGTAACTCGTCGCCATCGCTACGCTTATGGCACAGCGGCAGATCGGGAGCCTTGTGGGAAGGCACCCTTCTCACCTCAGACTTGTCTCTCATCCCTCGTGCCCGGCGTTGGGTCCAGGGGTCCAAGTGGCGGATGCACTGCGAGTACACCGCGGTCGCCGGTAGCCGTCGTGTGGCGATCTCCATGCGAGATCATCCGCTCAGAAAGAGTCTCTTGGGCGAGCTCACCGATGCCCGGGCAGCGACTGCGTTGATCACCTGCTGATTCGTCGGGTCGTTCGACGAGTTTGCCGTTCTCGAATCGGGCTCCGGCGCGTACCTGAGCGACGAGAGGTGCGTTGACGGCGCGCCATCTGGTTTGAGCGGCCTCGATCAGTTTGGACTCAGACCTGCACTGGACCGACCGCTGCCTCAGGTCGGCTCAGCTCGGCTCAGTGCTCTGAACCGACACCCCTCGGGACCTAACGGAGGCAAGGCCGACGCCATGCAGCCAGACCATGCAAGCAGAGCTCACAACGCCAGGCGCCCTGTCATGCCGCGACTCGCGCGCGTCCGGGCATCCGACTCTGCCGAGAAGAGTGCGTTGCCGAAGTTGGCTACTGGCGCCCGGTAGATCCGTGGTGCGCGAACGCTTCCGCGACAAGGCGAAGGTCGACCGACGAAAGGTGACCTCCCGAGTGGCGGTAGCTATACGGCCCGAGGCAGACAAGGACTCCGTCGATGGCAGCCCACTCGCACGGCGCCCAGTACCGATTGTTCTCCAGTAGTTCGGCACCTACCTGGCGCTGGTCGAATCGGGCGCCGACGGAGGTCAGGGCCGCCGCCACAAGATCCACGGCCGCGTCCGGGGTATCGCTATCGCCATAGGCAGGCAGCATCAACAGCAATCGTTCGGCCGGAGTGTGGTCCGTATCTGGTTGCTGGGCGGCGACCATCAGTTCGGGCCACGCAAGTGCGGGTCCGCGAAAGTGTCCTTCCAGGGCCGCCAGCGCGATTGACTGGTCGCCGGCACTGGGTTCGAGGACGTAGTCGACGCCCGAGTCGTCCTCGAAGTTGCGCAGGATGATGTGAAGGCGGTTGCCACGGGCAAGTGGCAGCGAGAATACCGGCCACCGGTCTTGGCGGAGAAACTCGTCGACGAGCACAGCAAGGTCACCTGGATCAACGTCGAAGGCGGCTGGCACTGTCGAAGATCCCCCAACGGTGTACAGGAACGCGGGCCAGAACGGGGGGCTGGACATGACCTCCGCGCCGCCAACCAGCGGCGACTGCGAGACCGGTGGTCCGTGGCCGTCCAGGTAACCCGGGATGATCACGTGGCCATCGTCGCAGCAGATACCGGTACACGCCAGTAGTCGACATTTTCCCTCATCTGCCGCTGATCGCGTGCCCGGCACTAAGCCTTGATCCACGGACGAAGTTGATCTGAGTTCCGGGTCGTTGACGTGATGATGCCCTCCGAACTGGAAAGATCGAAGTTCTTCAGGCTTTGATCGAACCGTTCGAGAGGGCACCGTCGCGGTGAGGCTACTACAGGGCGCCAGCGGCGCGCATGCAACGTTTGACGATCCGAATCTGGTGTCGTCCGCGGGCCTGATTCCGGTGATGGAACTGGCCGAGTCGTGCGACCTGCACGGCATCCTCGGCGAGCGCGTACGTATCCCGGACGACAAGGGTGCCAACGGGTCGGGCAAGGTCGCCGCCATCGTGGCCGGGATGCTCACCGGCGCGGACTCGATCGACGATCTGGACGTACTGCGCCACGGCGGCATGCCGGCCCTGTTCAGCGGGGTGTACGCGCCGTCGACGTTGGGCGAGTTCCTGCGGGCGTTCACCCATGGCCATGTCCGTCAACTGCAGGCCGCGTCCCGGGAGTTCCTGGTGCAGTTGGCCGGTCGAACCCGGTTACTGCCCGGCGCGGGTGCGGTCACGTTCATCGATGTGGACTCGCTACTGCGTCGGGTATACGGCAAGAAGAAGCAGGGCGCCGGGTTCGGTCACGCCAAGGTCGGCGGCTACCAGGTTCTGCTGCGCGGCCTCAACCCCCTCATCGCCACGATCAGCACGCCCGCCGCGGCACCGGTGATCGCAGCGACGCAGTTGCGGGCGGGTAACGCGGGCTCGGCGCGTGGCGCGGCGTCGCTGGTCGCCGAGGCCGTCGCCACCACCAGGGCGGTCCTGGCCGCCCAGGCCACGCCGGTGGCCGCTGAGATTGTGGTACGGGCCGATTCGGCGTTCTACGCCAGGAAAGTCATCGCCGCGTGCCGCCGGGCGGGGGTGCGGTTCTCCGTCACCATCCGCGTCGACACGAAGGCGCGGGCCGCGATCGCGGCAATCCCTGACGACGCGTGGGTGGAGATTGAGTACCCGCAACCGGTCTGGGACGACGACCAGCAACGCTTCGTCTCCCGGGCCCAGATCGCCGAGACCACGTACACCGCGTTCGAGGGCACCCGGTGGGCGGTCACCGCCCGGCTGATCGTGCGCCGCATCCCCGACCTGAACACCACCAGCGTCAACACCCAAGGCGAACTGTTCGTCGTCTGGCGCTACCACGCCGCATTCACCGATAGCCCGTTCGTGCTCGTCCAAGCCGAGACCCACCACCGCCGCCACGCCATCATCGAACAGGTCTTCGCCGAACTCATCGACGGACCCTTGGCGCACCTGCCGTCCCTTATCTTTAGCCCATCAGTCGATCATGGCTTTGAGCTGCGCGGATGCGACGTGGACATGTACTCGATGAAGCTTTATCAGTGGTCCTACTTGGACGGTCCGATGATCTTAGAATTCTTTCTGCTCGGCGTGTCGCGGTGGCTGCTATGGCCGATTATGTCCTCGGCACGGCGTTGTCCGAGCGTGTTGGCGAGAGCCTCGCGCAGTCGTTGGTTCTCTTTCTCGAGCCGGTGGATGCGCTCTGTGGCGGCCTGTAGCCGACGTAGCAGCGAGGCGTCGGAGGCTTTCTGACGGTCGGGCACGGTGGGGACCGTGGGCTGTATTGAGTTGCGAGCACGCAGCCGGTCGATCTGGATGCGAAGGTCGTGTTGGGCGTAAAGCCAGGACCGGGAGACACCGGCCTCGCGGGCGACGGTGTCGTAGTTGATCCGCCGTCCTGCACCGTCCATGCGTCGTAGTGCTGCCACGGCGCGTGCGCGGGTCTGTTCGGCGCGTCGTCGGGCGGCGGCGATGACGTGATGTGAGTTGTCAGCCCGCATTGGCTGCTCCGGCTTCCGTCTCGACTCCGCGGATCATGTTGTCGAGGTTGGCGAGGACCTGCTGGTTCATCTCGGCCACCCGTGTGTGGCCGTTGGCCCGCGCGTTGTCGATGAGAGTCAGAGTGCGGCCATGGTGTTCGCGCAACTCGGGCAGGAACTCTGGCCCGGTGAGGAACACCGGGCAGGTGAGGCAAGCGTTGGCGTGCGGGCAGTTCTTCTGCACTGGTAGGCCGCAGTAGCCGTGCGGCAGCGTCTGGGTGGCGATTCCGTATCGGGTCTTGGCCCATTGGGCCTGGGCAAGCGGGCCATCGGGATCGAGGTCCACTCGTTCGCCCTTGATGTTGACCCGGGTGGCTTGCTCCCACCGTCGTCGCACGGTCTGGTCGGTGATGCGGGCGTAGTGGGCGGTCATCTGGGTGGATTCGTGGTCGAGCAGCACACGGACGACCTCTTGCGGGACGTCACGGTTGATTAGACGAGTCGCGAACGTATGTCGCCATTGGTGGGCGGTGAGGTGGACGGGCTGGCCGTGCTCGTCGCGGATGTCGCAACTGGCCAGCCACCGGTTGAGCATCGTGCGGTAGCCGTGGTAGGTGAGGCAGCGACGCCCGCCGGCGTTGGCGGTCTGACGCAGGAACAGATTCGGATTGCCGTTGGGCCAGCGTTGCAGAACACGGCGTTGCTGGGCCCGGATCTCCGCTTCGAGTTCATCATCGATTGGGACGGCCGCCTGCCGGTTCATCTTGTGGTTGAGGTAACGAAGATAGGTGGCGCCCTGACCGTCGTGAAGCAGGCAGTCAAACGGCAGGGTGCAGGCGTCGGAGGCTCGCAGGCCGCACCGGATCAGAATCAGTGTGACCAGTCGTCCATCAGGGTTCAGCCAGCGGTCAAGGTTGTCCGGCTTCTCGACCTGGGCCATGACGTACTCGGCGAGGTGGCGGGTGACTCGCGGAGGTCGCGGCGGGGTGTCGCCGGTGAAGAAAACCGCCGTGGTGGGCAGGGTGTCGTCCCAGCCGTGTTGGCGGATGGTTCCGAAGAACTGGTTGAGTCCCCACACACAGTCTTCCCTGACCGTCTGTCCGCCCGGTTGGGTGCCCAGCCAGGCGAGGTAGCGCTCCAGTAGGGCACGGTCGATGCTGCGCAGGCGGTCGACATCGGGTGTGACGGTGGCGAGGAACTGGCTGAAGCGGACCAGTATTCGCACGTCGTTGGTGACGGTGGCGCTGCTGAGCCCGCTGGCCAGCCGTAGGCGCGCCCACCGTTTCGCCAGCGGTCTGAGCCAGGGCTGGGCGATACGCGTGAAGTCGACCGTCTGCCGCGATGGCTTGCCTGGGTGGGTCTTGAGACCGGGCAGCTTGTGTAGCCGCCATAGGTCCCGGTCGTACTCCGCCTCCCAGCTGGTCCCGTCGCGCAGGGTCTCGACCGCGTCGCGGGCGTAGAGAAGGAAGGCCTCGAAGCTTGATCGCCTGGGGCCCATCGCCTGCCGCCATTGTGATTCGCCGTAGTCCAGCAGCGAGCCGACGGCGGCGTGCTTGGCTTGACGGATAGCCCACGTCACGACCGGCGGGGCTGTGGTGATTGTCCGCTCGTCGTGGCGGCATTGGACCGCGTACTGCAGTTCCAGCTTCAGTTGCGGCGACAGGCCACGAAAGTCGATGCGGGCCTTGCCTCGCAGCAGGCAGTGGTCGATGTAATCGTCGGTGGCAGGACTGCCTAGCTGCTTCCACCGAGTGGTGTGGGCCTTGCAGAAGATGTTCCTGTCATTCTCTGTCCACAAGCGACAGAATGGTAGTCGGCACGGCACTCTCATGCGCCATTGGTGGTGTTCCGGTGAGCCAGTGGGAGAGGGCATGCCGCCCACCGCTGATTGACAACGGCCCATCGGCTGGAGCGAACATGTTGGCGTGACTGACCGAGGCCGGGAACGCCTACACCTGCGCTCGGGCGCCTACGACGATCGGACGACCGTCGCCTAGCCAAAGTCCGTGGAGGCGGTGGCCGCTAGCCAACGTATCCGGCTGCGGGGCGTGCTGGCTGCGATCCTGGCCATCGGGCGTGTCACCGCCGGTGCCGCGCAGACCTCGTGACGCACCGCCGCACCGATCGGTCGACCGGTGCGGCGGGGTGTGCGGCATAACGGGTCAGCGCGTCGTGAGCCCGTACCCGTACGGGTAAAGCGGGCTGTAGTTGGCGTCGCCGATGTTGATCGGTTCCTGGTCGAGCGACCGGGGCCAGGTGACGGGGAGTTTGCCGGTGAACGGACGCTTGCCGAACAGGGTGTCCGCCACACCCACGCCCTCGCTGCCCGGCAGCCAGGCGGCGACCAGGGCGTCGATGTTCGAGAGCTGCTGCGGGTCGAGGATCATCGGCCGCCCGGAAACGACCACCACGACACACTTCGCGGCCTGGGCGCACACCTTGTCCACCGCAGCCGAGTCGGCCGCATTCAGTTTCATCGTCTGCGGCGGACGCAACACGCCATGGTCAGCGGGGTCGTAACCCCACTGCGGACCGCCCACGTCGCCGAAGCCCTCCGAGTACGGGGTCTCGCCGACCACCACAATGCCGATGTCGCCGCGGCCGATCGGGTCGGAGGCGTCCTGGCTGTACGTGACCCGGTTGGCGCCGGCCAGCTCGCGGATGCCGTCGAGGATCGTGGTGCCGGGGATCTTGTTGGTCGAGCCACCCTGCCAGGTCAACGTCCAGCCACCGGCCTGGTTGCCGATGCTGTCGGCGTTGCTGCCGGCCACGTAGATCCGCTGGCCCGCTATCGGCAAGGTGTTGCGGTTGTTCTTCAGTAGCACCTGCGAGGCGGCGGCGGCCTCCCGAGCGAGCGCGTGGTGCGCGGCCGACCCGACCTCGGCCAGGTGAGTGCGGTCGGTGAACGGATGCTCGAACAGCCCCAGCTCGAACTTCTTAGTGAGGATGCGGGAGACCGCGTCGTCGATCCGCGCCATCGGCACCTCACCGGAGTTGACCAGGCCGAGCAGCGTGGTCTCGAAGCTCTGGTACGCGTTGGGCTCCATGAACATGTCTATGCCGGCCATCACACCGGTCTTGACCTGGGTCGGCCAGTCACCCGGGATCTGGTGGATGCCCTCCCAGTCGCTGATGACCGGGCCACCGAAGCCCATCGTGCCCTTGAGCGTGCCGGTGATCAGCTCCTGGTTGGCGTGCATCTTGATCGGATTGCCCACGCCGTCCTCGGTCCAGTCCAAGCTGGAGAACGACGGCATGACGCTGCCGACGTTATGCTGCTGGACCGCCGGGAGGTACTGGCGCAGCGCCAGGTTCCAGAAGTCCTCGCGGTTCGTGATCGACACACCCTGGTCGATCGGGTACGCACCGGTGCCGGCCGCCGCGTCGTTGTAATGCGTGTCGCCGTCACCGGCATAGTGCTTGGCGGTCGCCATCACCCGGTCGTTGGCCGACATGTCCGGCCCTTGGAAGCCGTCGATCGCGCTCTCCATCTGGATGACCAGGTCCGGGTTCTCGCTGAAGCTCTCGTACGTACGTCCCCAACGGTCGTCGCGGGCCGCACAGATGCACGGCGCGAACGTCCACTGCGGACCAGTGGCCCGGGTCTCCTCGGCGACGACGTGCGCAATCTGCTCGACCAAGGCGGGGTTCCGGGAGGCGCCGAGGCCGATATTGTGCGGGAAGACGGTGGCGCCGTACATGTTGCCGTCGCCGTGCACCGAGTCGATGCCGTACAGGATCGGGATGTGCAGCCGGGTGGCCAGCGCCGCCGCCTGGAACCTGTCGATCATGTCGGCCCACGCCGCCGGGTTGTTCTGGGTGGGCGTCGAGCCCCCGCCGGACAGGATGCTGCCCAGTTTCCACGTCGTGATCAGGGAGGGGTTGTCGAAGACCTGGTACCGCTCGGTCTGCGTCATCTGGCCGACCTTCTCCTCCAGCGTCATCCGCTCGAGGAGGTCGGTCACGCGGACGGGTACGGGCAGGCTCGCGTCTTCGTACGGCAGGGTCGCCGCCGCGGCGGCGGTCGGCACCGTCGCGATCAAGGCGGCCGTCATCGTCAGTGGGAGTAGGAGCCGCAGGCATCTTGTTGGTCTCATCGTTGTCCTCCTCGGCCGGGACCAGCACGTTGCGCAAAGGGACAGGTGTGGCCCGCCGAGACGTCACGACAGACCACCAGACTCGCGGCGATTGCTAACTGCCAATTAACTGTTGTGAACATAGACCCAGCTGGAGACCCGTGTCGACATCCGGCAACAACCTCACGGGGGCGCCGGTCACGGCGGTCCTCCAGGCCCGAGCCGACGGGACAACACCAGCGAACTGCTACAGTCTGCCGGCCTCTGCACCGTGCCGTCGTGGACGACGAACGTCACTACCCGACGAGCTGAACGCGCTCAACTGCCGCTGATCGCGCGCCCCGGCACCAAGGTCAACCGCACGGTCATGCCGAGAAGAATGCGTCAGCCGTCAGTGGGTCTCGGTTCTAGGATCGGCGAGCGGGTTTTACAACGCGATGGATCTCGGGTCGTGGCTGGGTCTGCTTGCGGGTGTGGGCGGAGCCACCGTGGCGATCTACGGGGCCGTCGTCCTGTTGACCGGCTGCGCCACACGTGGCGATCGACGCGCGTTTCAGCGCGCGAGTGACTCTGGGCTGTACTACCTGTTCTTTGGGCTGGCGTTGACGCTGATGGTGTTGGGCGTGGTGTCGAACGAGCATCATCAGTCGTTGCCGGCGGTCGCGGCGCTCGTCGGCACCGTGGCGTCGGCCGGTCTGGCAGTCATCCGCCACCGACCCCGCCGGAAACGGCGGCGGTAGGCGGTGGCCGTACCGCAGAAGCCGCTCACTTCTTCTGCGGCCCTGCGGGCGTCTCGCCTCGCTCGCCTCAGGTGATCTTTGGGGATGCGCTCTTCTGCCGCGACGAGTGCGATCATCGTTGCCAGACGTGGGACGGTGTCGACTGTAGGACCTCGGTGACCTGGCCGTCGCCGCTGACGAACAGGATCGTCAGGTTGAGCCGCATTCGGGCAAGTTCGGGCGGGAGTGCGATCAGCCCGCGGTAGCGGCGGTTGTCTGGGAGGGCGAGGGCGTGCCGTGCGTTCGGGTCGTCCATGCGTTGGACGAGTTCGCCCAATGCTCCGAGGAAGTTAGCAGCTTGTCGTGCGCTGGACGGTGATGTGCGTCCCGTCGTCGGACGCTGCGACGATCATGCTGGTGTTTTGGTCGCGCCAGGCGAGCCGGTTGGAGGTGGAGGTGAACTGGCGTGCGGTTGCCGGCACAACCTTGGCAAGCCGGCGGGGGACCTTGTCTGTTGTGGTGGGTTGGCTGATCGCGTCGAGGGTGATGATCCGCCCAGCCGAGCAGGCCACCGTGTCGGTGTGAAAGCCGGCCGGGGTTGTGCCGAGTGCGACGAGGAGTTGGGTGATCCGGCCGATGCCGGTGGCCGCGTCGGGCGGAGCGGTGGGTTGGGACTGGGTGCCGGTCCGGCAGTCGGTCCGCGCGGTGGCGGCCAGCCAGCCCGCGCTTACAGGCAGGACCTGCAGGCGGATGCCGTCGCGCAGGTCGGCCGTCAACGAGGACGGGCCAGCGGGTGGGTGTGTGGTCCGTACCGGATGCTCGGTGGCGGGCAGGGCGGCGGCGATCCGGTCGATGACGTCGCCTTCTCGACCGGCCTCGGTGTAGAGATCCGCGGTACGGGTGTAGAGGCTGCCTTTAGCGAGGAACCTCTTCTGACACGAGGCGGACGGGACCAGCCCGGTGACTGCGACTGCGGCGTCGTTACCGGCCGCCGCGATCACAGCTGCAATCGCCTGGTCGAGCGTGGACGTTGCCGCCGCGATGGTAGGCAGTCGAGGGCGCACGTGCTGCCACACCACGACGAAGACCGCGCCCAGGACAACGCCCGCCAGCAGCGCCGCGACGAGGCCCCGCCACCTGCTGCGCTTCATGTCGACCATTGTGGCTTCGGCTCGCGGGTTCTGGTGGCTTTGTCGGGTTCTTCGGACAATGGTCGGCCGGGCGGGCGATGGGTTCCACGTCTACAGAAGCGCAAGCTCCTGCGGGGTGGGGCACTGCCCGTTGGCCCGGTCATGTCGCATGGGGTAGCAACGCGGGCTATTATTCAGCTGATTATCCAATATCTGATAAGAATTTGACGGGTGAAGTATCGCATGGCCAGCATGAATGACCCGATCATCGAGACCTTCCGGGCCAACGCCGGGGTTGTCGGCGGGCACTTCGAAGGCAAACGGCTGGCACTGCTGCACTATGTCGGGCGGCGCAGCGGCCAGGAAAGGGTGACTCCCTTGGTGGCCGCGAGCGACGGCGACAGCTATCTGGTCTGCGGCACGATGGGTGGCGCGGACGAGGATCCGTTGTGGGTCGCCAACATCGAAGCGGGGTCTGGCGAGACGACCATCGAGGTCGGCGACCGCACCCTGCGGGTGAAGACCACCGTCGTCCGCTCGACCTCGCCGGAGTGGGGACGGCTCTACGGCATCTGGAAGGCATACTGGCCCGACGCCGCCCAGTATGAAACCCGGACGGTCCGCAGGTTTCCCATCGTCCGTCTCGACCCCGTCGGGTAGCCGGATTCAAGCTGCCAAGATCGAGGAACCAAGACCACGGCCAGTTGCGCCGTAGATTAGGACCGTTCGGCGCTGACCGAGACCGTCGCTGCCCTCGCCGGTGTCCGCATCCCAGTCCATCGTAAGACCCCCCGGCGGTGATGGTGCGGGCGATCGCGTTGGCCCCGGTCCATGACCAGGGCAGGCGAGGCATGCCTCGTGGAGCGGCTGCATGTCCGCCGGTCGGACTGGGTGGAGGCGCCGAGCCCGCTGTACACCTCATTGATGACCGGCCGCGGCACCCCGTACTCGAAGCCCTGGCGCGCCACCGCGACCGGCTCGCGCGCGGGAGCCGTCTCGACGATCACGTCGGCGGCAAGCGCGGGCGCGAGCCAGCCTGCGACCCGGGTGCGTACACGGTCGGCGATGCCCACGGCAGGTCACCTCCTTGCCGGTCGAGAGTCGAGGATGTCGATGAGCGGGTGAAGACTGATGCGGCGGCTACGGAGGCTTCAACCGGCCCAGAATCCGCTGACCGCTCGGCTTGGTACGAACAGCGGCGAGAGAGTGCACGCCATTATGAGCCAGCCCACCATACGTCGATGATCACATCGTGGCCGATCTCGATGTCGACATGGTGGTGAAGACTAAGATCGACGACGCGGTCATCGTGGGGATGAAATGGTCGGTTCGGGTCCTCACCCAGGATGGGACCAAGTGAGTCGATCAGCGGCTTCCAAAGATTAGCCCAGTTGCGCTGCGCACCGGTCGTCAACCCCAGGCTCACCGAGAGTGGACCAACCGTCTTAGGGCCGGTTCCGTGGTGGCGCAGTCGATCACGGAGCCTCTGCTTCCATTCTTCGCGTTCGTATGAGCCGGTCATCCGGGTCGTGAAATGCGGTGCTACCGCGGCGGTGTCGGGTTGCGCAAGTTCGATCGCAAGCGATGACGGTCCGTGCGTTTTGCGGCCAAACACCGCAGCCAGCCGGGCCGGACCGAGACGCTGAGCTACCGGGTACAGGTAGTTGTCGAGGTCCCGGCCGCCCGCGGTCAGCGACGTGCCGTCGGGCAGCCCGACGATGAGCTCCACGGCGAACCGACCGTCGACGTCAACCATGAGGGAGGCGGCAATTGTTTCGACGTGGGCGAGGAAGCCGGTCAGACGAAGCTGACTCGGCTGACCGGCTGCGTCCCAGCTGGCCAACTCGGGCTCAACGGTCAAAGCCACTCTGCTCACTGGGCGGCGGTACGTCTGCACCATGGAGTGCGATCATGGCCGACAACGGCTTTGACGGCAATCTGGTCTGCCATTCCTGCAACGCGCGGTGAGCGGCAGATGAGGGTGCTGCCGTTACACGGACGTTTCGTGACATGCTCGGCTCGTGCGCATCGACGGCCCGTTCCCCTTCCATGGTTATGTTGTCTGGCTAACCGCTGACCAGGGCGGGCGTTTATCGGGACCTCCGCAGACGCCTGCGGAGCAGGATTACGCCGCTACCGCGTACGTCCCACCTGCTAACGCGGACAACTGGCCTCGATTGTCATTCGCGTCAAGGACCGGATGGCCTGGAGATCGCCCGCCGATGCTCGATGGCTTGCCGTAGACAACGCTCCACCCAACCTTACCGGCGCCGGCGACGTACTTGTGGTGACAGAGGGCCCCAGGGTCGTCGCCTACCTCCATGTTGAGTCAATTGACGCCGTCGTTTAGCGACCTATGACCGCATTGGGGAACCTTGCATCGCGGCGCCCGCTCATCGGCATGAGCGACGCTTCGATGGGTGCTCAACGACAAGGCAGTCAGAAGTTGTAGGCGCGTACTCCGCCGCGCATAGGCTGGTCGTCGTCGGCCCATACGCCGGCGAAGCTCGGCGCGGCGTCAGGAAGCCGGACGGCGTAGGTGCCGGTCGGTGCGACGGCGATCGGCTCCCGGGTTTCGAGGCTCGGCAGGATGACCAGCTCCGGGCCCGAGCCGAGATTGATGAGCATGTACCCGCGGCTCAGGTCCGCCAGACCCACCGATCCAAGAACTCCTCGATGGCCGTGACGACGTTGCCGAGCGCCTCAGCGGAGCGCGCCAACGGCTCACCAGTCACGATCATGCCGTGATCCGCACCAGCTATCTCGACTACATGTGGTGTTAGCTCGCGGGCCAACACGCCATCCCACATCGAGTCCACTGTGCCGCCAATGAGCATGAACGGCGCGGGCGTTTGGCGCAGTGCGGCGACGCACAGCGGATCAGGGAGCAGCGGCGTGTGCCAAATGCCAACCAGACCTCGCTCAGCGGCCAGCGCGGCAGCGTAGGTTCCCAGCGACTTTCCCACGAGCACCGGTTGCTTGACTGGAAACGCTGCGAGCACCCCGGCGATCTGATCGATCACCCAACGGGCGGCGGCCGCGGGGTCCCTGACCGACGGAGGCTCGGCGGGCCACTCCACGTGATGGGCGGCAGCGCCGCGCGCTCGGCCGGCTAGCCAGCTGTAGCTGAGCAACGGCTGATGTGGGCCAAGCATCGCCCCGGGTATGAGTACCATCCCGCGATCCATGTTTAACCAAGCTACTGACGAAGCGAAGGGTCCTCTATCTTTGCGAGCACGCGGCGAGGTCGGCGGGCTGGCTCACGCGCGGCACCGGCTCAGTCTTCGCCGTAGACGCTGGCGAAGCTGGGGGCCTGGTTGGCGTCGCGGCGGATCGCATAGGTGCCGCCTGGTGCCACGGTGAGAGGGCGCTGGGTTTCGGGTTGCCGCTCGGGGAGGATGACGAACTCCGGGCCGGAGCCGAGATTGACGAGCATGTACCGCAGCGCGTCGGGGGCGTGATCTTCACTGTCGGTGCCCGCGTCCTCCGGATCACCGGAGGTGGCGTGCGGCAGATCGGGGAGGGTGCGGATCAGGTCGGGGCATGTGGTGAAGATGTGCATCATCGGGCGGGTGTCCCAGCCGAGCGCCCGTGATGGGGGCAGGCGGGACCGTCCGCGAGGTAGGCGTGGATGCGCTGCCAGCCGTTGACCCTGGACACGCTTTTTCCGGCCGGCGTGAGGTGCACCCCGTTCGCCCTGTACACGTCGGAGATCGGCTTGGCCTCACCACGCCCGATCCACATTGCGTCGTCCGCGTAGCGCTGCAGCACCTGCTCATCCGGGGGCCTCGGCGGCGAGGATCTGCTTCGCCTGATCGGTTTCCCCGACCTGCGTCTTGTAGATCTCCCGGTAGATGTATACCCGGCCGTCCTCATCGACGGCGTCCCACAGCACCACCCACGGGGCGGCGTAGCCCCAGTCGACCCCGTTGTAGCGGCGCCATTTGGTCGGCACCGTGAAGGGGGCGATGGTGTGCCGCTCGTGGCTCCACTCGCTGAACATCTGGCCTGCGAACACGTCCCAGTCCCCGTCCACGAAGGCCCGACGCAGCTTGTCCGGCAGCGCCTGCAGGTCCTGCGAGTACTCGGGATTGACGTGCGGGTTGTCCGGACAGCTTTGAGGGGATGAAGCGAACGGGTCCGGCCGCGAGCGTCCACATAGGTGGTCTCGCCGTAGTTGGTTGGGGTGATATAGAGCATCTTGCTGGCGCCGTGGCCGGGGCCGCCCGGGTTCGTGCCGGAGCGGATCCCGATGACCGGGATGTCGGCGCGGCCGGAGCGGATCCGGGACTCCAGGAACGCGATCACATCCGGCGGGGTCAGGTTCCGCTCGTCGAAGGTCAGCTTCTGATACTGGCCACCCTGCCGGCGGGTAGCGTCCCGACCGAGGAGGCGTAGCGGTACATGATGAGCGACCCGTTCGGGAAGCGCAGCTCGTACTGCCCGCCATTCCAGACGGCGCCGACAGCGCGGGCGTACTCCTACAGCGCCAGCTCCGCTAGCAGTGACTCCTTCAGCTCCCCGTACGTGCGGCGGAAGGCGCCGATCCGGATGCCCGGGTGGCGGATCGCGTCCCGGATGTCATCCATCAGCAGGGCCCGCGTCTTGCCGCCGCCGGCCGAACCACCAAACAGCACGTCGAACTCGTCAGCGTCGTGGAAGAGCTGCTGCCGCGGTGTCGGGACGTACTCCAGCTTCGCGAACACGTCGATCTTCGATAGCGCGGCCTTGGCGCGGCGCTGCTTCTCCTCCTGCAACCGCCTTAGCTCGGGCAGCCGGTCAAGCTTGTGCAGATCCAGCGTGCTCATCGGCTGCCGCCAACTCCTGCTCGAGCTTGGCGATCTCCGCCTCGATCGCGTCCATCGTCAGCACCGTGGCCTTCGCCGGCGCATCAACGCCCCTCGCTGATCTTCAGCAGCCGGTCAATCGCCGCCGGCACCGGGCCGTCATCAAGCAGCGGTGACACCTCGGGCTAGACGATCTTGATGATGGGGTTACTGGTTCGGAGCGGCGTTCCACCACTCCGCCCCAGAGTGCCAATGTTCGATCCAGCCGAGGAAGCCGCTGTCTCCCGTGGTGTGCCCGAACTCCCGCCCGAACGGCTGAGCGCCGACGTCGGAGAGCAACCATACGTGTCCGCGCTGGGAGCCGGTGACCACGAGTACCCAGTGCATTCCGCAGCCGTCGGTGCCAAGCGGCACGATGCCGTGGGTGAATATGTCGTGGATCGAAGGGACGTCAGGGCGCTCGCCCTCGTTGCCCTCCCAGATCCAAGCCGCGTCTAGCGGGAACGGCTCAGCGGCAGCGATCTGCCAGTCGGGCGGCCAGCCATCCGGCAGCCGGCCAAGCTGCACCAAGCCATACACGGGCGGCCCGACGTGCTTGCCGCCGGCGGTCACGGTCGCTGTGAAGGTCCGGTACGGTTCCGGCAGTGCGATCCCGTTTGCTTCCTCGAACGCGTGGACAGCAGGCCAACCGAGTGCGGGCTCAACATCCGTGCTCGCATAGATGCGACGCAAATCCTCAGCGGGCCCGGTCACGCCTCAGTAAACCATCACCGAAGCCCACCACCTGCGGGACTCGTGCCCTCGTAGCGCCGAACAGGGGCGCCCGGGGCCCCCGGGAGTATGTTTAACACTCGATCTTGTGGCCGATAGTGTTAAACACATGACGTTGAGGAAACGTCCCCCACTTCGTCGGCGTCTGGCTGTCCGACTCCGGCCTGGCCGCTATCGACGAGCTGGCCGCGGCGAGCAACCGCAGCCGATCGGAGATGATCCGTGTCCTGCTGAGCGCGGCCGTGACGGAACGCCAACGTGTGGCATCACGAACGCGGCGCTAAACCTTGCCTGCCGTCGCCGCGAACGTCGGCGTGTGGAGCGCGGGGAGTGTTCCAGCCGTAGCGACGCCGCGACGAAGCCCCGCCGGCACGGGGGTTGACGGTGGGGCTTCGCGGCCGAGACACATGAATTCGCGCGAGGGATTCGCGGAATGGCCGTCCTTGTGACTCTTAGGCTCCCGCTATCCGCAGGAGAAGAGCGCGTGGTCGAAGGAGACCGTCATGACGCCGTTGGCGTTCATCGCTGCCTGGGCGTTGTCGTGTACGCCGACGGTGGTTCCGTCGGTGCCGGTCAGGTGAGCATTGAATGTGCTGTGTTCGACGTCGTTGCGCAGGTTGTTCTCGTCGCCGAACCAGGCGGCGAAATGTCCGCTGTAGGCGACGGCCGCGGGGTTGTCGGGCACGAACTCGATGGTGCCTTGGAGGGTGCCAGTGAACCACGAGCCGGTCTTGTTGATGGTCGCGTGGAAGATGTCGCTATAGGTCATGGTGAGCGTGCCCGTGTCTCCAGTGCACGGGTTGGAGTCGGAGCTGACGTCGACGACGTCGCGGTCGTGCTGGGTGAAGGTGAATGCACCATTGCCGCCCGCGTATGCGGCGGAAGCGGTGAACATCCCTAGCGAGCCGGCCGCCGCCACGACGAGCCCCATCTTGACGATCTTGTTCATAGATCCTCCCGTGGCAGTCCGGGGGCGAGCGGGCCGCCCCTGGGCCCCTGCCTGGGCCCGATACATCGGGCACCCACCTCCAGTAGGTGGCAATATCTCGATACCCTCCGCCGCACCGAGTGCCGGCAGCGCTTAGGGGCCGTTCTGGACGATCCGCGGGTGTCCTGCGACGACCTTCGTCTCCAGGTAGTGATGCAGACCCTCCCGCCCCAGCTCGCGGCCGATGCCGCTGGCCTTGTAACCGCCGAGCGGATGCTGCAGGCCAGTCTGGGTGCCGTTGATGTGGACAGTGCCGGCGCGTAGGCGGCGGGCGAACCAGGTAGCCCGGTCGGGGTCCTTCGTCCACACGCCGGCGGCGAGGCCGTACGGGTTGTCGTTGGCGAGGGCGAGGGCGCTGTGGTCCCCGACGTAGGAAGAGACGGTGAGGACGGGGCCGAAGATCTCCTCGCGGGCGATCGCCATGAGGTTGTTCACGTGGACGAACAGGGCGGGTGTGAGAGATACCAGCCGCGGAGGCCCGGGGCGATCCGCAACGCACCGCCACAGCAGGCTGAAGTAGCCAGAACACCCCGTCGCGACGGGCCAGCGAGTGACTGAGACGAGAGGTACACGTCCACGCCGGTCTGGCTCTGATCGCCGGTGCCGGGCGGACGATGTACTTCGATCATCTTGAGGTCTAAGATCCGGGTGTTGGCTCCAGACCTCGGCCGCGATCTATGCCCGCATGGGGGCGACAAATGGTCCGTCGCTTCTCGATCTTCATAACCTCGGATGCCCAAACGGCCCGGATCGGGCTAACCGGCGAGATCGATTTATCTGCTAGCCCGGAGCTATTCGTACACACGACGACGCTTCTCGGGAACGAGGCGTTGACGACGATCGTAGTTGATCTGTCGGACGCATCGTTCATTGACGCGACCGGCATTGGTGCGATCATCTTCTTGAAGACCCGTGCCGAAGCGGCGGGCAGGACCGTGCGCGTCGTCGGCGCCCACGGCCAGATCGCGCGGGTCTTCGAGCTCTTGCATCTCGGGGACTTCCTTGCTGGGAGTCGCGAGCATCAAGACGCATGATGCGGTCCGGCTCGTACAGTCCGTTGTGTCCACCGGGCGAGCGGGTCCAGAACCCCCACATCTCGAGATGCGGCTGCCCCCGAGGTACCGCCGAAACGGGACTCTACGGCGTACCTGGGGGTGAGGTCACGGCGAAGCGCGCCGAGCGTTATGCGACCGTTACGGGCGTTTCGCCCCTTCCGTCATTAGGTGAACAGCGGCCCGAGCTTCATCGTGGCCCGACTCTCGGCCGGTACCAGGGGGCCTTTTGACGCCGAGCGGATGCTCTGACCGATGGCGGTGGCGACCTTGCGGTGGCGCCCTAGCTGAAGACGAACGGGGTGGACGCTGTTTGCCACGTGATGTGCCGGCCCTCGCCGGGGTTCGCGCAGGCCGCCGCTGTGCCGCTGGCTGCGGTCACCGCGCTGCAGGGAGGGTAATACCAGTAATCGATGACGGCGTACCGTCGTCCCTGCGTGGGCAGCGTGAACGCCTGCTTCAGCTGGGCCCCTGTATCGGATACGACGTTGAGTGCGTGATCACCCGGGGGCACGGTGACCGGGAAGAGAACCCAGTTGTGCTGGCCCTGCACTTCGAAGCGTTGATCGACTATGGCGGTGTCGTCGATGCTGACTTTCAGCCCGACGGAGGCGTCTTGGAATGACTGGTTGCTGACCCACAAGAAGAGGTCTGCATCCTGCTCTGTGACGACTCGGATACGCGATGGGCTTGAACTGGGGGCGACGGCGGAGGTCGCGACCTCAGGAGCGGCGCCGGCTCGGGCTGCGTGCGCGTCTCCGCAGGCCGCAACTGCGAAGGTCAGGCCGGCTATGGCGATCATTAGGGTGGTATGTCTCATAGCCTCCCCTCAATACCTCGCCCATTAGACGGAGCACCGGCCGGTTCGGTTCCAGTCGCCCCCCAAACTCATACTGTCCACCCTGTGTTGAAGCCGTCGACGGCGTGCCCCTTACGCATGTCGCCGCGGTCGGCGAGCCGGTCGACCTCCTCCTCATCCATCTCCAGGCGGCGCCCGATCTCCTCCGGGGACAGGCCGAGCTCGATGACGTCGGCAACGATGTCAGCCATGCCCGGCCAGGTCGGGCGCGCATTCCGGGAGCCGGACAACCGGCACCAGGCCATCGGTGAGGGCGGCGATCTCGCGGTCCTCAGAGATGAGCCAACGGTGGTAGGCCGTCAACGTTGAAGCTGGCGCTGTTCCTGATCGCCATGCGCGATGAGCCGGACGAGGACGACGCGGACGCAGACACCGACGCCCCGCAGGACGCCCCTGAACGGGCGCTGGGCGAAGAAAACGCGTCGGCCGAGTACTGGTTCGGCTCCTTTGTGGCTTGCCCCATGGCAACCGCGTCGTTTGTGGTAGCGGCCGCGTCGTTTGTGGTGGCGGTAATCGCGTACAGGTCAGCCAACCCTCGCGTCGTCGTCGACGCGACTGTGGTCGCTGTTACGAAGTCTCACCGAGGCTGATGTTGTCTAAGGCCAACTGATCAAAGTGGTTTGGGCGCCTCCCAATGCGGTCTACGCTTGTTGGGCCGTCGCCCCGGTTACCTACGGAAAATGAATCTTCGACGGGTCAATCACGACTTTTGTAATCAAAAGCACCTCTTGTGATGGAAGCCCAATCTGATAGCCACTCGTTGTCTGCTTCTCGTGACCCCAAAGCAACAAGCTGTCGGCACTCCCCCAGCAGCCAACGTCAACCAGCTCGGTCCGTGGGATTCCAGATGAGGAGGCGCTGTACTCGAAGTGAACCCCGCCTTGGGTGAGTGTCAGGCTCGTGAACTCGTTCAAGTAGTTCGCGTGAGGCGCCCAGTGCACGTGCCCCGCCACCAGACCTTTGAAGTTGGTTCCGAGCGGGTTGACGAGGGCCTGCATGGTGCCTTGCACCGAATCCGACACGGCGTAGACCGGCCCCGGCTGGTACGGCAGAAAGGTGCGCTGGAGGGCGAAGTGGTAGAAAGTAAAGGGGTTAGATAGATCATCAACGGCTTGTTGAATGAGCTCATTGATCGAGTCGCTGCAGCCCATACTGATCTCCTCCTTCGGGTATGCCGCCGCCGCGCGGCGCGCTGCGCGCTGCTGCCTCGCCAAGGAAGAGGCGTGTCGATGCTGTCCTGATACACGCCTGCGACGACCCCTGCAGTGCCGTGGCGCGCCGGGCGATGCGATCATCCAGGACACCCCAATCCCGGCTGCCAAGGGACAGTGCGGCAAGGCCATCTTTCGGCCGTACACGTTCAAGCTCCTCGCCGGGATAGACACTGAGCTTGCCTGCCGCGTCGGCAAGCGTTGAAGCGGCCATACGGGTGAGCCTGACGGCAGCCTCCCACGGTTTGGGGTCTGCAGACCGCACCGAACAGTGACCAGCTGTTAGAGATCCGCACGGGTGAGCTGAAGAAGGCGGCTTCTTCGACGTGATCCACTTCGACATCGAGACGGCGTGATCCTGACCAGACGCAGCGCGCGCCGGCCGGGCCGGCGAGCACGAACAGCCCACCGGCGATGATGTCTACGCCCGGTCGTGAGGGCTGCCGACCTGGGCGTTGCTGCGTCGCCGCGAAGCCCGAAACGGCTTCGCCCTTCGTCGCGCCGAAGTCGTGTTCGGCAGGCACGTTTCGGTGCCAGCCCAGACAGAACGGGTGCCCGGCGGGATCGGCGTAGACCTGATGGCCCTCCTCGGTGTCAAGGTCGTCGGCTGCCTTGAGCAGCCGGCACCGAGCGAGATCGCGTGTTCATGCGCGGCCCGGATGTCCTCGACATGCAGATCGAGGTGGACCTGTTGCTGCAGCGGCCCGTCGGGCCACCCGGGCGGGACGCGGTTCGGCGCGAACTGCACGCCGAACCGCCACTTGCCGTCGACGATCACGCTATGAAAGTCGTCGTCCTCATAGACCGTGCCACCCAAGAGACCCGCCCAGAACGCGCTCAGGGAACGGGCGCAAACAGCCGCTCGCAAGATCGGGCGAAGCACTCACGAGACGCATTCAATCGCCTGCTCAGTCGGCTATTCCGCCGTTAGCGGCGGCTGGCGGGAAGGGGAGGTCAGAACTTCCCGGAACGCCATTGTCCGGACCCATGGTTAGGCGCCCCTCTTTCCCTGCGGTCCCGCTAAGGGTGCGGATGGCCAGTGACAAAGAGGCGACATCAAGTGAGAGCGCAGAAGGCGCCGACCCCACGTTGCGGCCGACAGCTTGGGAATCCGGCCGGTCTTGCCGGCCAACGTTCTGACCCCGCAGAGCGGCGTGCCGCACGAACCTCCTCGGACTCCGGCTCGTACGTCGCTGAAGGCTCGAGCGATCGATTGCCGCCGGCAGTCCCCACGCCGCGACCATGCGCCTTTTGTGCGTGGGCCCTTTTGGCAGCTTTCGAGGCTCACCAAGGTCGCGGTTGCCCGGCTCGAAGAGGAGTCCGAAGGCCACCCGGCTCAGCCCTACCCGCGAAGGGCCAGACGTCACGGGATACCGCCGCCACGAACCTCCATCGCGTCCAGAAGCCGTTCGCGGGCTGCCTGGCGAACGTTGCTTGAGCTCCACCCGCCTAGCAGCTTCGCCTCCTCCCACCGAGGTTAGACATCACCCGATCCGGGTCCATCTCTTCGAGAGGCAACAGGCCCGGGCCTCGGGCTCAGCTGTTGAGGATCTCGTAGAGAGCCGGCGGCGCGGGAATGACATCGGCGGCGGGAGGGGTCGTGATAGGTCCGGGCGATCCGTGGTTGGAGATGACAAGCTGTCCAGCAAGATCGGCCGCAGTCCCGCTGGCCGTGATCTTCAGTTCGACGAGACGGCCCTGGTCGTCCAGCGTCACGGCGATTGGCAGCGTCTTCGCTACAGCGCCGGCCTTGGTCAGGTCCTCGGCGGCCGGCTTGTTTATCCCGGTTGCGGCGGTGAGATCAACCGTGCCGGCCAGGTGGGTCGCATCGGTACGCGTAACGCCGCTCACGCTGGTCAGCAGGCCGGTGACGCCGAAGGCGTCTGGACCGGCGAGGTCGAACGGCACGCCACTAACTTTAGTTATCCTCGATTTATCGACGAGCATCCATTTTGACGGGTCGATGCTCAGTTGAGCGTTGAGCGGGCCGAAGTCGGCCTTGACCCATAGCCTGGTGCCAACCTCGGTGGCCGAGATGGAGACGTGCTGACCCTCGACGGATCCCTGCTCGGAGAAAGAGGCGCTGTTTTCTGCACCGTGGACGGAGGCGTGCGCGCTGATGGTGCCCCCGCGGTTCGTCAGGTTCACGTCGTAGCTCTGACCCTTGAGCTTGCCTAGTGCGGCGGTCAGAGCCTCTGCGGGCGAGATCTGGGACGTTGTGATCGTGATGGTCGTAGTCGGTGTGCCGGTTGCGGCGCAACCAGAAAAGGCGAATGCTGCGGCGGCGATGATGCCGATACCCGCTGTTAGTCGTTTGTTCACAGGAGCCTCCGTGAAGTGCATCCGCTGTCGGGTTCGGGCGCGCCCTGCACTCTATTGGACGCGGCGCCGGCATGTCGCACTCCTTGGGGTCGGCCCAGCGCGCCCATCGGGCGGGCGAGATGGGTCGCCCGCTCGACCCCAAACGCGTCGAGGTCCTGTAGGACGACCACGTTCCCGGCCACGACGCCGCGTGAGGCCGCCGGGTGGCAGTGACGAAAACTGGTCAAGGACCGTCACTCCTTATTAGAGCTAGAAGTGATGCTGGCTACTAGCTCTAATGGCAAATGACGGTTCTTCGTCACTTCCGCCACTGATGACCGGCCGTGAAGTCGCACCGCGCGCCGCCGCATGGTTCCTGGCGTTCCTTCCCGGCGGCCGGCATCGGGGCAGGTGGCCGTCGAATCCCTCCCCGGCGCCGACGCGCCGCCGTCACCGTTCACTCGATCACCACGCCGGACGATGACGACTCCGACGACAAGGTGGCGCTCTCGCCACGCAGCGGCGACGGCGCGACGCGGCGACCGAGACGGTCAGGCGTTCTGCGGGCGTCCGCCTCGGACCGTCTGGATCACCCATCACGGTCAACCCCTGTACCCACGGTCACCGGGCATGGGTTGCACTGTGAGGCCTGCGGCGGTGAGGAACTGACGGATCTGGGAGGCGTGTTCAACGATGTGCAGCGGCATGCTGCCGACGATCACCGCGAACAGCATTCCGTGGTATCGATGCGCGCTTGGAAGTGGCCGAGCGGCCATCTCCTCGATGAGGCCGTCAAGGGTCTGGCGTACGCGGCCGCGGCACCAGTCGACGTACCCGAGAAGCTCGGGCTTAGTGAACCTGCGGTTGGGGAAGCCGTAGGTGTTGTCGTCAAACGGTTGTGGCGGTGCCCACGGCTCGAACTCGC
>JBKPDY010000130.1:0-32929 GCA_046728155.1 Actinomycetota bacterium | reverse complement strand
GTCGTAGGTCATCGCTTTGGTCCCTTACCGCAGGCCCTCAGTGTCCCCGACGGCCACCGCCGGGGTGAGCACGTCGGCGAGCGTGGTACCGGTCAGTCTTTCGACCACGACTCGTCCGGTTGGGCCGTGCCGCCAGACCTTCGACACAGTCGCCGCGGGGAGATCCTCCTCCGGGAGGAGCAGATCGAGCCCGACGAAGTCGTGCATCCGCCCGATGACCGGCATCCCGTCCAGACTGTCCAACGTGGCCGGTACATCGACGGCCCGCCGCTTGCGGACCTTGACCTCCAGCAGCCGGTGCTTGTCGAGCAGCGGGGGTTTGCCTCGCGCGAGCGGCAGGTACCCGCGGTGCACGGCTCGCCGGCCGAACTCGTCCGCGTCGGGAATCATGAGGTAGGCGGGCGAAATCTTCTCCGGCCAGGAGGCCACCTCGTTGGGCAGACCAGGAACGCCATGACCGGCTCCTTCGAACCGGATGGCGAGCTCCGCCGAATCGACGTCGGTACGGGTGGCGATGCCGCCCCGGTGATCCAGGTCGAACCGTGCGGTGACCCGTAGGTCGGAGAACCACGCCAGCGGAAGGAGGTGGGTCGCTCCGGTGGCGGCCAGCCGCTCGCGTACCGGTGCCGGGGCTTGGCGGACGTGTTCCGCCAGCTCGACCGCGGTTTCCGGCGGCGCGTAGACCCGGAGCAGATACCCGGAGCGCCGTTGTTCGGACAACCGCAGCGGATCCTGGCCGGCGAATACGAACAGATCGGCCGATGGCAGGCCCCAGGCCTCGACCTCGTCTTCCGTCAGCGGCGTCCACACATACACTTCGATCGCCCGGCGGTTGACCACCGGCGTCGGCGGGAGCCACGCCACGGCATGTGGCGAGCCCTTGCCCAGTACCCGGGCCAGCGTCACCCCGACCGGCTCGACGACCTCGCCCTCGGTGACCTCGATGGGAGGCGCGATCACCAGGTCGGTGGGAGTGGCCTGCGCGACCAGCGACGCCGGCCGGCCTGTCGCGGGACCGGGCATCGTCGCCGTCGTGAGCCAACGCGGCAGCTCGGTCTCCTCACCGAAGCTGAGGTCGGACGGACGGGCGTACGCTGCGACGCACCAGCCACGGCCGCCGGCCGACCCGGCCGCGGCGAGTCGACCGTCGTCTCGTACCCAGACATCCGCGCCTGACTCGGCGAGCCAGATGTCGGCGGTCAGGTCGTCGGCGAGGCTTTGCGCGTGGCGGAGCGACTCGTCCCACAATGGCGCGGGCGGTTGGCTCAGTAGCAGCAGGTCCTCACCCCGCCACCCGGCCGCCCGCAGCACAGCGCGGAACTCGCGGGCCCCGACCGCGACCGGCCGTCCGCTGCCGACCAGGACACCGAGACGCCCGTCCGGAAGGATGGCAAGGTCCACTGTGAACAGTTCATCGTAGGGCGGCACCGAGTCATACCACGTCCGCAGCCGTTTCAACTGGCGCGGTGGTACCGAGACGATCCGTACGCCCGGAAACGCCGTCGTCACGAGCTCTCCGTGAGGCACGAGCCGGCCATCGCGGTCGGTTCCGTAGTGTGGTTCGAAATCGCCGGCCATGCGCGACGGGTACGGGCGCCAGACCGACGGCCCACCGACCTCGTCCACGGCGGCGAACTCGCCGCAGCCCGCCAGGACGAACGCGGCTCCGTGCGGTTGCGGTACCCAGACCGTCCGGTTGAGTGCGTCGGCCAGGCGCATCAGTTCGGTATCGAGCGCGGTACAGGCGGCCAGATCGGTCGGCCAGGTGAGCGCGATCTGGACGTCCGGATGGATGAGGTCAAGGCTCGCCGAGACCAGGGTGCCGAACTCGACTCCGCCCAGCAGAGACGCGTTGTCGTCGAACCTGCTGATTTCGAATCGGCCGAGGTCGGCGGAGACGGCGATCGTGGTCACGCGGCTGGTGGCCGGGCGCATCGTCGCGGCCAGGTATGTCATGTCCCGGAACGTGGACTTCGTTCCGAAGGCGATGCCGTCGGGGAGGGCCACACTGACCAGGCCACTGCTCTGCCGCAGCCGCCCGCGGATCGTGGTGAACCACGTCGGCGCATCCGCGGGGACCTCGGCCGGTCGCACCACCAACCAGGGCACGGGCTGACCGGTAGCACGATCGATCGCGATCGCGTCGAACGAGACTCCGGCCAGCGAGCTCGATTCGCGGGCGTACCGGATGCACGTGTCCTTGGGCGTGAGGTACACGTCGCAACCGACGTTACGGGCGATGGCCTTGGCCAGGCCGGTGTACCGTTCGCCGTCGTCGATGAGCAGGCGCACGTCGGTGTTCCGCTCGCCGTGTGTCCGGATCGCCGAGTACACCGCGGAGCCTGGGGAGTCGGCCGCGCCGGGTTGCAGCGCGGTCGCATCGGGAGCGATGTCGTACAGGTGTGGCAGCGGCCGATGTTTGGCGAGGTACTCCCGCAGCGGGACGTCGACGGATTCGGCAGTCACGCTCGACGGTCTGGGTAACCTGGCCAAGGCTGGCTTCGCCACGTCGGGCGAGATTACCAGCGCCGCGGCGACGAACCGGTGCGGCGCGCCCGCGACGCACCGGGAACCGTCTGCGGCAACGCGGCGACGGAGGCCGGGGGACGGAGGCCGAGGGGCGGCGGATGCTAGGGGACGGTGGCGCGCGCGGCGGGGCGCCGGCGAGCGCGGCTGTCGCGCGCAGGCGAAGCTTGCGAGCCGACCATCGGGCACATGGGGCTACCGTGACCGCATGGCATTTCGCGGCTGGCCGACCGAGGCACTCGACTTCTTCGAGGGCCTCGAGGCCGACAACTCGAAGACGTACTGGACCGGGAACAAGGCCGTGTACGACGAGAAGGTGTACGCGCCGATGGTGGCCCTGCTCGACGAGCTTGCCGAGGAGTTCGGGGCTGGCCGGATTTTCCGTCCGTACCGGGACGTGCGGTTCAGCGCGGACAAATCTCCGTACAAGACGAGCATCGCCGCCACCATCGGCGGCGAGTCGTACGTAAACCTCAGTTCGCACGGGCTGACCGTTGGACGGGGCACCTGGATGATGGCGCCCGACCAGCTCGCCCGCTATCGCGAGGCGGTGGCCGCGGACGCCAGCGGTCTGACGCTCGCAGGACTCGTGGATGACCTGAGATCGCGAAAGATCGACATCGGTGGACACGAGGCGTTGAAGACCGTTCCGCGCGGGTATCCGAAAGACCATCCGCGGGCCGAGCTTCTGCGGGCCAAAGGGCTGGTCGCATGGAAGGAATGGCCGGCCGGCCCCTGGTTGGAGCGACCGACGGCGAAGAACCGGGTCGTAGACCTGCTACGCGCGACCGCGCCGGTGAGCGAATGGCTGGAATCGTACGTCGGCGAAACGCAAGTGGACCCCCTGTCGCGATAGCGACGATACAAGCCGCGTCGTTCCGCTGCTCCGCGACGGCGCCTTCCGGCTCCACCGGTCGACCGGGCAGTAGGGTGCCCCGCTTGCACGAATGCGTTAACAGGGTGCCTCCGCTTGCACGAATGCGTTAACAGGGTGCCCCTATCGTCATGCGGTGTCAGCGATAGCCAGCGGCCTGGATGCCGTAGAGTTCGGCATACTGTCCATTGTAGAGCAATAGATCGTCGTGGGTGCCGAACTCGACCAGCCGGGACCCGTTGAGCACGACGATGACGTCGGCCATGCGGACGGTGCTGAACCGGTGCGACACCAGGATGGTGATCCTGCCGTTGTCCACCGCACGGTCTTGAGCCCGGGAGGCGTACCGCTCGAACAGGGCGTGCTCCGTCTCCGCGTCGAGCGCCGCCGTTGGCTCGTCCAGCACGAGCAGAAGCGGCTCGTCACGCATGAAGCCGCGGGCGAGGGCGAGCTTCTGCCACTGTCCAAAGGAGACATCGACGCCATCGGGCCAGCTGGTACCGAGTTGCGTGTCCAGGCCTGCGGCCAGCTGGCCGACGACGTCGTCGGCGCCGGCCCGCCCGACCGCGGTCGCCACGGCTGGGGTGTCGTCCAATCGTGGCAGGTCACCGAGGCCCACGTTCTGCCGTGCGACGAACTCGAACCGGAAGAAGTCCTGGTACGCGCCGGAGAGTCGCGAGCGCCACTCGTCCGCCGGCATTCGCGACAGGTCCGTCCCGTCGACCAGGATCCGGCCGGCGGTCGGTCGGTAGAACCCGGCGAGCAACTTGACCAGTGTGGTCTTGCCGGCCCCGTTCTCGCCCACGATCGCGACGACGGTTCCGGCCGGAAGGGTGAGCGAGATGTCGTCGAGGGCCAGCGCCGTCGTGCCGGGGTAGGCGAACGATACGTGCTCCAGGGTGACGCCCTCGGATAAACGCTCCGGCACGCTCGCAGTGGCGTCGGCCACGAACGAGGCGGCGTAGTCCTCGAGCCAGGCGAGCCGGCGTGACCCGTCCATCCAGATGCCTCGGAGGAACCCGATCTCGCCGACCGTCGCCCCGATGTAGGTCGACAGTCGCGCACCGGCCGCCAGCACGAGCAATACATCGCCGGGCGAGCCGTGGATCCCGGCGGAGACGAAGACGACGGCACCTACGTAGGCGAGCCCGAAGACGGCCCAGGCCGCGGAGTGCCACCACGCCGACCGGGTCCGGGTCGCCGATACCGGACCGTACCAGCGCTCCCATGCCGCACGCCGCTGCCTGACCAGCCGGTCGCCGATGCCGATGACCCTCACTTCCTTGCCCGGAGGTGCGGTCGTCGCCGTCACGAACAGATGCCGGGCGAGCCGGCTGGCGGAGGCTCCGCGCTCCTGGGCTGTCCGCTCCACGCCGGGCCGCCAGGTCGATGTGACCACTGTCGGGAGGGCGAAGACCGCGAGCAAGGCGAGCACCGGACTGATTCCGACGAGGAGACCGATCGTGATGACGAGGCGGAGAATCCATCCCAGGGTCGCGAACACCGACATGTACATGTGGTCCAGCACGAATACCTGATCGCGCAGGACGGACAGGCGATCGAGATAGTCGGGGCGCTCGTGGTGGGCGATCGTCTGAACCGAGGCCTGCAGCCGCGCGACGTGCGACTCGAGTGCGATGGTGACCCGGTCCCGGAACCGGCGCTGGATCCGCGTCGACACGACGCCCAGGAACCAGGTCGCGCAGGCCGACACGCCGAGTCCCAGGGCGGCGAGGTAGATCAGGCGGCTGTTGTGTTCCAGCGCGCCGTCGCCGAGCAGCTTCAACCAGACAGCGAGCAGAGCATCCGGAACGGCCGCGATCAGCGACAACACGAACGCGATGAGCATCAGGCGTGGCTCGTACCGGTAGCCGAGGACGCATAGCCGCCACATCGAGCGCAGCGCCGGGGGCAGGTCGCCGCCCGGCCCGGCCCCGGTCGCCGGGTCGGTGACCGTCTCAGGCGAGGATGTCATAGGTCACCTCGCCGTCGTCGGCATCCTCAGGCAGCCCGGCGGCGAACCGCTCCGCCTGCAGGTCGAACATCATCCGGTAGCGACCGTCCAGGGCCACCAGTTCCTCGTGGCTGCCGCTCTCGACGATCGCCCCGTCCTCCACCACACAAATGACGTCGGCGTGGCGGACGGTCGAGAACCGATGCGAGACAAGGATCGTGGTGCACTCGCGGGTCTCGGCCAGAACTCGTTCGAAGATCTCGGCCTCGCCCCGGACGTCCAGTTGGGCCGTGGGCTCGTCGAGCAGCACGACCCCGGCGCCCTCCCGTACGGCGCATAGCGCCCGCGCGAGGGCCACCCGCTGCCATTGGCCGCCCGAGAGGTCGGTGCCGCCGACGTACCCTTTCGCCAGGATCGTATCGAGCCCGGCCAGGTCGTCTGCGCCGGCCGCGCCGAGGGCAGCCTCGATGTGATCGTCCGGCGCGCCGAGCGGTGCCACGTTGTCGCGCAGGGACCACTCGAACCGCGTGAAGTCCTGGAACACAGCAGTGATCCTCGATCGCCACCCGGCGATCTCGAATTCGCGGAGGTCGACTCCATCGGCTTCGATCACACCGGAATCCGGGTCGTAGAGGCGGCAGATGAGCTTGGCCAACGTCGTCTTGCCGGCTCCGTTGCGCCCGACGATCGCCAGCGACGTGCCGGCCGGGATGGTCAGGTTGAAGTTTCGCAGGACTGGTCGGCCGTCGCCGGTGGGGTAGGCGAACGTCACGTCACGGAACCGCAGCTCCCGCGTCGGCAAGCCCGCGGCCGGCCGTCGACCCTGCGCGAGGGCGCCGGCCCGGTCGGTCCGGCCGCGGAGCCGGAGGACCGCGGCGACCGGGGCCGCGGCTCCGTCGAGCGCCCAGTTCAAGCCGCCGAAGGCGATGAGCGAGGCACCGATCGCCGACTGCGCGAACGCCACCATCCGCCCGAGGCCGAGCCCGCCAGCGACGAGATCATGCGCGAGTGCCCAGAACACGACCGCGTTCGCGGCCGCGACTACCGCGAGGCTGCTCGCGATCGATCGTTCCCGCATCCGGGTGGCGGCGTACTGCAGCTGGTGCAGCCGGGTTCGCCGGGCCACGAACCGGTCGATGACCCAGCCGGCCAGCCCGAACATGCGGACCTCCTTGGCCGCCGGCGGATCGACCGCGAGGCGGTACGCGTACTCGGCGTCACGCTGGGCCGAGCGCACCTCGTCGGTCATCCGGTCCCGCCACACTCCGCTCTCCCGCAGCAGCCAATGCGTACAGAGCCAGGCTCCGGCGAGCAAGAGCGGCGCCCACCACGCGTACGCGAACAGGACAGCGGCCGAGGCGAGCCCGGCCAGAAGCTGCACGAGACCGCCGGCGACGAAGTCCATCGACAGCGACAGTGGTGGTCCGGTCATGCCAAGGTCGAAGTCGCGCGCCACAGTCATGTCCTTGGCCAGCTCGGCATCCTCGAGATGTCCCATCCCCGGTGGGCGGACGCACGCCTCGGTGAGCTGGTCGTAGAGCCACGCCGACGTACGGTCGCCGAGGTTGCCGCTGATCGCCGTATGCGCCGGCGTCAGCACCTGCAACACGACGAACACGACGCCGACCAAGGCCAGCGGTACGGCCAGGGACCGGCCGGCCTGAACCGCGCTGACCAGCACGCCCATGCCGACAGCGAAGGCCGCGGGTAGAACCGCCCGCAGCAGCAGTACGAACCACCACGCCCCAGCGAGCCGCCGGTCGGCCCGGGGGAGGACGCCGAAGAACTGCCACTCCGCCCGCTGCCGTAACCGGTCGGTCATCTGTCACCTCTCTGCCGAAGCGCACTCTAGCCGGCAGGCCTGACAAGAACTGGCGTACGGTCGGGGAGCTGGTGAAACGCTTGTTCGGGAGACCCGTGACCAGGCCGCCACAGCATCCACAATGGACTCCGGTAGCAGTCGGACGTGATGACCGCGCCGCTGGCAGCCGTGTGCCTCACCCGGAGCTGGCTCGGACCACCAGATCGGCCGGCAAAACCTGCCGCCAATGCGGGGTGAGAACCCGTCCCAACAGCGCCCGGGTGGCCGCGGCCGCCATGTCCTCGACCGGCTGGCGGACCGAGCTCATGGGCGGGATGGCGCTGGCCGCGAGGAGGCTGTCGTCGAACCCGACCACGGCGACATCGTCTGGTACCCGCCGCCCCATTTCGGCCAGTGCCTGCAACGCGCCGACGGCCATCAGGTCGCAGGCGACGAACAGGGCGTCGATATCTGGATGGTCGGTCAGGAGGCGCGATGCCTCGCGGTGACCCACGTCGCGGCGGAAGTCACCGCTGCCCGTCAATGGGCCGAGTCCGGCCTCGCGCATCGCCCCGAGGTAGCCGTTGTGGCGCTGCGCCGCGCATGGGTGCGTCTCCGGACCATGGATACCGGCGATCCGGCGGCGCCCGCGCCCGACCAGGTGGGCCACCGCCGCCCGCGCTCCGGCCTCGTTCTGTGTGTCGACGTAGGGAACCCGGGGTGCACTCGAGTGCATGCAGACCAGCCGGTCGGTGTGCTGGTACGCCTCGGCCACCATCGTCTCGGGCACGTTCACCAACACGGCACCGAGGTCCGCGGTACGGGCCAGACTCGCCAGCAGCCCCGGTACGTCGGGTCCGGCGACAAGGTGCAGACGCATGTGGGCGGAGGTGCCGGCGAGGCCGGAAAGGATCCCGGCAACGACACGCCCGTAGTAGGGGTTCACACCGAATGTCGCCGAGCAGGCGTCCGAAACGACGAGATCGACCACGTCCGTCCGGCCGGAGGCGAGTGCCCGGGCGGCCGGGTTGGGCCGGTAGCCGAGCTCGTCGATGACCTGCCGCACCCGTTCGCGGACATCTCGCGCGACACCCGGCTCGTCGTTGATCACCCGGGACGCGGTGCCCCGGGAAACACCGGCCACCCGCGCGACATCGGTGATGGTCGTTCGTCTCGCATCCACCGCACCCCTCCTCCCGAGGTGAGTCTAGGCGTGAGAGCGCTCTCACGCGAGGCGGTGAACGTATCTGGTTGGCAACCAGATACGTTCAGCGCGCCAAGGGCGACAGATCACGCGAGCGCGTCACGTGCGTCCACAATGGATTTCGGCCCATCGCACGCCGCGTTGGTGAACTGCCCGGGCAACCGCGCCAGCCACGGGGTAGAACTGAACTGTGCCCGATCGGTTGGCGCAGTACCGTCGCAAGCGCTCCGCCGTCCGTACGCCTGAGCCGGTGCCGGACGAGGGTCCGCTGCCGCATGGCAACGACGACACCTTCGTGATCCAGGAGCACCACGCCCGCGCCCTGCACTGGGACTTCCGCCTGGAACGGGGTGGCGTCCTGGTTTCGTGGGCGTTGCCGAAGGGTCTACCGGAGAGCCCCAAGCGCAATCACCTCGCGGTACACACCGAGGACCATCCGTTGGAGTACGCCACCTTCGCCGGCGATATCCCGAAGGGCGAGTACGGCGGTGGGGCGGTCGAGATCTGGGACCGCGGCACGTACGAGTGCGAGACCTGGACAGACGACGAGGTCAAGGTTGTCCTGCACGGGGAACGGGCGGTGGGCCGGTTCGCGCTGATCCACACGGACGGGAAGAACTGGCTCATCCACCGGATGAACTCCGAGCCGCGTACGCGGCGCGATGCCATGCCCACGCTGATCCGCCCGATGCTCGCGACACTGGGCGACCTGCCGGACAACGACGAGGCCTACGGGTACGAGACGAAGTTCGACGGCGTACGCGCGATAGCTTACGTCCACAGTGGAACATTGCGGTTACTGACCCGCAACGACGCCGACGTCACAGCCGTCTATCCCGAGCTGGCCGGACTCGCGCCGGCCCTCGGCGAGGAGAACGCCGTCCTCGATGGTGAGATCGTCGCCGTTGACGAGACGGGCCGGATCTCGTTCGAGGCCCTCCAGCCACGGATGCACCTGCGCGACAACCGGCAGATCCAGCGTCTCTCGGCGCAGTCGCCGGTCTCGTACTGTATCTTCGACCTGCTCCACCTCGACGGGCACGACATCATCGGCCTGCCGTACACCCAGCGACGGGAACTGTTGCAGTCGCTGGAGATGGAGGGTCCGCACTGGCGGACTCCGCCGTACCGCCACGGTGGCGGTCGGGAGGCGTTGGCGCAGTCCGTACGCGAGGGGAACGAAGGCATCGTGGCCAAGCGCCTCGACTCGGTCTACACGCCGGGCCGGCGCTCACCGTCGTGGATCAAGGTGAAGAACATCCGTACCCAGGAGGTCGTGATCGGTGGATGGCGACCCGGCCAGGGTTCGCGGGCCGACACGATCGGCTCACTTCTGCTCGGCATCCCCGGCGAGCGCGGACTGACGTACGTCGGCCAGGTTGGCACCGGATTCACGCGCGAAATGCTCGCCGAGTTGCAGCACCAGTTGGCCGGACTCTCGCGGTCGACATCGCCGTTCGCGGGAACCCTGCCGGCGCGCGAGCTGAAGGACGCGCGCTGGGTGACACCGCGTCTGGTCGGCGAGGTCGCCTTCACCGAGTGGACCCGCGACGGTCGGCTGCGCCATCCGAGCTGGCGTGGCATCCGCAGCGACAAGGATTCGCAGGACGTGATCCGCGAGAGCTGACGACGCTCGCCGGTACCGTGGGGTCATGCCCGACCGTCGACGGATGGGCCAACGGATCCTGCTCGGCCTCCTCGTCGCGACCGTTATAGCCGCCGGCTACCCAATGGTCGCCAGCGAGAGGACGTTCGGTGGTGCCGGGCACCCGCGTTCGGCCCAGGTGACCGGGCCGAACGCACCCGCCCGCAGCCGTCCGTTCAGCGGTTGCCCGATTGCGCGCGGAGCGCGCCCGTACGGGATCCGCTGCACGCCGCCCGTGGCCGACCTCGCGGTACGGGTGCGGCTGACCCCGGCCCAGCAGCTGGTCGCGGCGACCATGGCCGGTCGGGCCGTTTCGATCGTCGACTCGACCCGGTCGGGTTGCACGCCGAACGATCACGGCGGCTCGCTGGTGCAAGGTGGCATGGAGTGCCTCCCGGGCAGCCGGCCGGCCAACCCGGCCGAGATCCGGGCCGCGCTCATCGGGGCCGGGTTCGTCGAGGTTGTGGCAAGGATTTCGGTTCCGGGCGACCCGGCTCCGGCCGGCTCAGTGCTCTACGGCTTACGGGTCGGCGACGGATGTCTGGTCGGGTACGCCGGTGCGACGGCGGGCCGCTGGATCGAGGGTCCACTGCTGGACGGGAGGTGCGTCGCACCGTGATCGGCGTGCGTGCCGCCGCGACGGGAGGCACCATGGCCCCATGCGCGGCCGTAGCCTCAAAGCGCTCACTCCTCGGGAGACCATCGAAGGTGAATGCGCCCGCCGGGGCCGTACGGGGGTGATCGACGGCTGTATCCGCCTGGTGGCCGGTGACTACGGCGACGAGGAGTTCGCGGTCGCGTTGGGCGGCGTCGCCGCGTTACCCATCCTGGACGGATCGAAACGGGTCGACGACCGGTACTGGCTACGCGTCTGGGGTGCCCGGGGCCTGCTCTGGTGCTGGGACGACCGGGCACTCGACTCCATTCGCGGCGCGCTGACCGATCCGGCCTGGCGGGTACGGGAGATGGCGGCGAAGGTCATCGCCCGGCACGTGCTGGCCGACCTGTCCGCCGAGGTTGCTCGGCTACGTGCGGACCCCGTACCCAGGGTCAGCGCCGCCGCCGCCCGCGCGCTCGCCGTCATCACCGCTGCCGGCGCCTGATGCCAAGCCGGGGAAACCAACCCGGGACCGCTCGGCGGTACTCGTCGTACCGGCTGCCGAAGCGCCGCCCCAGATGCGGTTCCTCGTACCCCTTGACGAAGGCGACCACCACGGCGGCGACGAGCACTTCGTAGCCGACCAGAATCCAGCGCCCGAGCAGTAGGGCCTGGCCGGCGATGGCGAGCAGGATCGCGACGTACATCGGATTGCGGATGTACCGGTAGAGGCCGCCGACGACCAGTCGCTCGGGCGGCGCGACCGGCGCCGGTGTGCCCGCCCCCTCGACGACGAAGCGTACGAACGCGGGCACGATGACGAGCACACCGATCGCAATGAGCCCGACGCCGAGTAGCCGCAGCGGCCAGGCCAGCTCCGTACCCACGCGCCAGCCGGTGAGGGCCCACGGCAGCAGGATCGCGACCGTGCCCGGCGCCAGGGCGAAGAAGACCGTGCTGCCCGCGGCTGCCACCTGCCGTCTCACCGTTGCACCGCTGCCTCTCGTACAATGCGCGAGGTGTGGTCCACGTCACACGCACTCGGGACCGCAATCTACCCCACGCATCCACTAGAACCGAACCGGCAGTGGCCCCGGACGTTCGAGAGGGCTGGCGGCACAGTGGACTTGCAGGATCTGGCCGGTCGGGCGGTGGCCGTCGCGGCTCACCACATGTCTGAACAGAGACCCACGGAGCCGGCGGCGACCGTACCCGACGACGGCACGCACGCTTTCGCCGTCACCGAGCTGCGTCGCATCGCCTACTGGAGTCTGGGTAAGTACCCTTCGCTACTCGACGCTCTGACCGTCCAACCCGCCGACCTCGGCCTGCGCATGCAGGCCACCCAGGTCCTCGCGGCCGACCTCTACCAGTATCCACATCTGGTGGGGCCGGTGGCGGCCTTCGTGACTCGAGCGTGGGCCGGGCCGTTGCCGGTCGCACCGTCTCCAGCCGCCAAGCCGTTTCGCGTTGGCCGGGTGCGGTTCGGCTGGGGCGTCCTGGTCAGCGTCCTGGCGGTCGTCGTTGTGCTGATCGGGGTGGGCACCGCGGCCGTAGTCCTTCGCCACCCGACATCGCCGACCGATCCCGTTCTCTACCAGGGCACCGTCGAGTTCGGCAGCATCGATCTCGACCTGCGGCCGCCGGGCTCGGGCCCGGGGATGGATGTGCAAGGCGTCGCCGGTCCCGGCTTCCAGCTAACCGGCAACGCGACCGGCGCGCAGTACGAGGGCGGCTCGCCGCCGACGAAGGCCATGTGTCGTCAGCAGATCGCGCAGAACGGCGTCGGCGGTGGCGACATCTCGTCGAACCTGGTTGTCGACAAGGTGAGCACCGCAATGGAGTTCTGTGTCGGTACCAGGGCGGGCCACGTGGTCTATCTGCGGATCACCGCGACGACCGACAGCACGTTCACAGCCGCCGTGACCGTGTGGGGCCCGTAACCTGATTGGCGCGCCGGCCTGTGCTCTCCACAATGGTCTGGTGGGGATCACAGCGGGTCCGGTCCGGCGCGGCGACGGGCGTGCGCCGGCGGTCGTCCTCATCGATCCCAAGTTTCCGCACAACGTCGGCGCGGCCGTAAGGGCGGCGTCGTGCTATGGCGTCGGACAGGTCTGGTTCACGGGCGACCGGGTGCGACTGGTCGGCGAGCGCCGCTACCGGTTGCCCCGCGAGGAGCGCATGCGCGGCTACCAGGACGTCGAACTGCGGCACACCGACCAGCCCTTCGACGCGTTCGACCGGGCCGTCGTGCCGGTCGCGGTCGAGCTGCGCCGCAACGCCGAGTCGCTGATCCAGTTCGAGCATCCCGACGCCGCGGTCTACGTTTTCGGGCCGGAGGACGGCTCATTGGATCGCGCTGTGCTGGGACTGTGCCACCGGTTCGTCGTGATCCCGACCCGGCACTGTACGAATCTCTCCGCAGCCGTGTACACGGTCCTCTACGATCGCCATGCAAAACGGGTTTCGGCTGGGCTGGAGCCGCCGTATACGGTTGTGGGGCGGGGTTTCGACGAACCCGATCAGATGGCCGGCGCCGTTGGCATCCACTGAGTTCCTCGATGGTGGGATGGGCGGTGTCGTTCGGGTCGGCGACACGGTCCGCAAACCGACGGGCTTCTGGACACGGGCGGTGCACGCGCTTCTCCGTGATCTCGACGGACGCCTCCCGCACATTCCTCGGGTGCACGGAGTGGACGGTCAGGGCCGTGAGGTGCTCGACTTTTTGCCGGGGGAGTTCTCTGAACCACTGACCCTTGGTCAGATCACGTCGTTGATGCGGTGGACCCGGGCCTTTCACCAGGCGGTCAAAGGCTTCGTCCATCCTGGACCGTGGCGGTACTTCCCAATTCCCCAGCCTACGCTCATCGGACACAACGACATCGCCCACTACAACGCCTGCTTCCACGGTGACGATCTGGTCGGTGTGTTCGACTGGGACATGTCCGGCCCGACGACGCCGCTGATGGAGCTGGCCTTCACGGCATGGAACATCGTTCCACTGTGGAGCGACATCGGAGTCGAGCAGGCGGCCGCCCGGCTCACCCATATGGCGAACGTCTATGGTGGACCGGACGCCCGCCAGATCCTGCCGGCCGTACCGGCCCGGATCGGCCTGGTGCTCGACGGCATCCCCGTCGCGGCCGCCGCTGGCGACCAGGGCATGCGGAACCTCATGGCGTTGGGCGAGCCCGACCGTTCCCGACGCTCACTCATATCCCTGATCGACCGTATCCCCGCGATCGACCACGCGTTGCGGTAACTGGACTTCGGTTACGTCGCGTTGTGGCCGCCCGGGCTGGTCACGCCGTCCACTGGATCTCGACGGGAACGCCCGCGAACACGGCGTACCTCGCGAAGCCGGCGTCGATCGCGGTGCGGAGCCTGGTCGTCAGGCGGATCGCGACCCGGGGCTGCACCACGATCCGCCCTCGATCCACGACCCGGCGCCAGACGCCGATCACCTGACCGTCCAGCAGAATCGCGTGTACAAGCAGGTTCGGGCTCCCCGTCCCGAGATCCAACCCGGCAAGGTTGATCAGCTCTCGGCTCTCCGTATAAGCCACCACGTACTCGTCGTACGCCTGCAGGATCTGCACATCCGGTGACGGCGAGGGCGGCGACGGATCGCCAGGGACGAACCAGTACCGGCGACCGTCTACATCGGAGTGCTCAAGGTCCACCATGGAGAGTCCACGCCCGACCTGGCTCACCGTGAGGCTGGACCACCACGCGAAATCCTTGACCGTGGCCGGCCCGTGGCTGGTGAAGTACCGCCGGGTCAGCTCGGCCAGTGCCTCGTCCGGATCGAGGACCAGTGGACCGGAGACCCGCTCGTCGAGCAGGGCGTACGTGTGCTGGTGGCCGCGCATCGGCCCGTTGACGACGAGGCCCTCCAGTTCGCATCGCATCACCAGATAGGCGAGCCGGTTACCTGCGGCGTCGATGCCTTTGGCGGCGAGCGCGGCCCCGATCTCGGCCCGGGTGAGGTGGTTACCTCCACGGAGAACATCCGAGATGGCTCGGGTGGTGCGAGAACCCGTGGCTTCGTCCATGCCGTGCTGGCGGTAGTAGAACGCGTTGACGGCGTGTACCCGCGGCGCGATGAGCCCCTGCATCCACGCGACGTCGACTCCGGCGACGAAATGCCACGTCGGCCGCAGGGCATGCAGGCGGACGATGGAGCCGTCGTCCACCGCCCTACACACATCGGTGTCACCGGCCGCGGAGCATCGTTGGCCCACCGACCACCGCGCGACCGGGTAATCCTGTGCCTGCATCGCGCCGAAGTGCCGGACGACGGCGACGGGATCGGCCAATGGCGTTCTGGCGAGGTGCTGGCCGTAGAGCCGGCGCCGAGCGATCTCGCGCCCGTCCACCGTCAGGCGTCCGCCGGTTTCTCCTGGACCGCCCAGCTGTTGCCATCGGGGTCGTCGAAGAAGATGAAGGAGTTCCAGGGCTCGCCCTTGCCATCCTTCCACTCGCCACCGTCCAGGTGCCGGACGGGACTGACGTCGACACCGCGCGAGACGAGCTCCGCCCGGGCCGCTTCAACATCCGAGACGACGAGCTGCAGGCCCTTGTACGAGCCGGGTACGGCCTCCGTCATGCCCTTGCCGATCGTGACCGAGCAGGCCGACCCTGGCGGAGTCATCTGCACCACGCGCAGCTCGTCCGAGATCGCGCGGTCGACATCGACGTTGAAGCCGATCTGCTCGGCGTAGAACCTCTTGGACACGTCCACATCGGACACCGGAACGACGATGACCTCGAGTTTCCAATCCATGCCGGACACCCTCTCAGATCCCCGAGGTCTTGGCCACCGGTTCGGTTCCGTCACGCTCACCCGGTCTCCGCCCGGGAGCCGAAATGCGTGCGGAAGCAGTTGCCCGGGAGGTAGGACTGGAGGCATGCCTACACTCGTCACGCCGGATGTCGCGGTCCATGCGTCGTTCCTGGCGGCGATGGCTGAGTTCGTCGCCGAAGGCCGCGGTACGCCGTCCGACCACACGATGGTGGGTGCCGAGATCCGCGAGTTCGGCGCTCGGTGGTCAAACCCGAGGGACTTCACGGAATACGTCCACTGGCTGCGCGATCAGGCGTTCGAGGAATCGCCGCGGCCGGCGCATCATGTCCCGTCGACGACCCTGTGGTGGGTCGACGGCCCGCGGTATCTTGGCCGCATCGCAATCCGGCACCGGCTGACCCCGAGCCTGCGAGAGATCGGTGGACACATCGGATACGACGTCCGGCCCTCCGCCCGTCGGCAGGGCCACGCGAGCGCGATGCTGCGCGCCGGCCTGCCGATCGCGTACGACAAGGGAATCGACCCCGCACTCGTCACGTGCAGCGTCGACAACATCGGCTCGCGTCTGGTCATCGAGCGCAACGGCGGGATCGTCGAGGATCAGCGGGCGGGGATCCTGCGCTACTGGGTCCCCACGGGCAGAACGTCGCCCGCGCTGCGCTAGCGTGTGCCGCCCTGGCAGGAGGGGTAACGCCCCGGGTCGGCGGCGTCGGGTCGCGACCTAAGTCGCCGTGTTCTTATGGACCATCGCCGTCCGCGGAGCGCGGTTAGCGTGAGTCCGTACATTGTGGAGCTTGACGAGAGGGCAAGGTCTGTGCGGTCGGCCGATGGGCGGGGGCGCTCGGCGCACCTATCGTGACGGTGCGCAACGCGAAGGAGGGCCGACGCCATGGCGACCGTCGACATATGGGTCGACCCGATGTGCCCTTGGACCTGGCTGACTGCTCAGTGGTTGCTCGAGGTGGAGCGGGTACGCGACGTAACCGTCACATTCCACGTCATGAGTCTGTCGGTGCTCAACGAGGGCCGGGACGATGCCGCGACGTGGGCGGCAGGCTGGGGACCGGTCCGGCTGCTGACCGCGGCGACCCTGTCGCAGGGCGAACCGGCGCTTCGCCGGCTCTACGTCGCTCTCGCCACGCTGATCCATAACGAAGGCCACCAGAACTTCGACCGGGACCTGTACGCGCTTGCGCTGAACCGGGCCCGTCTGCCCCACAGCCTCGCCAATGCCGCTGACTGGGTCTTCTACGACGATGCGATGCGACGCAGCCACCAGGCAGGTACCGATCCACTCGGTGACGTCCTCGGCTGCCCGATCATCCACGTTGGCCTCGCCTCCGGCGAGGTGGCCGCCTTCTTCGGTCCGGTCGTCACACCACGTCCACGCGACGAGGCGGCCGGACGGCTCTGGGACAGCGTGGCTCTCGCTGCCGATACGGACTCCTTCTTCGAACTCAGGCGCGCCCGCACCCGGGTGCCGGTTTTCGACTGACCCGGCCTTGGCACCCTCGCCGGGCCTGGTTGCCCCGCATGACGTGACGGGCGGGCGGAGACCGCGCCCCATCCATCAGAAACGACATGCGGAGCCTGTTGCACATCATCGTTTCCGCAGGGGCAAGGCACCCTCAAGGAAAAGCCGGCGCCCGAGCCGCCATCAGGTCGACATTCTGGGAATCGACCGCAAGATCGCCGTGATGGCACCAGCAGCGCTGCCACGCGTCGGTTCTGGTACTGGAACACTGATCTTCAACCGCTGATCCCGGAATCTGAGACGCACACACCTCTTCACCACGCTCCGGGATCGATCTCACAACGGCCCGCGGACACCCGCAGTTCGCCACACTCGTGATAGCGGTGCCGAAAGGGAGCCGCAAGGGCATAACGGGTCTGAGGGACCTCGCCACAGGCCCGGCGTCACGTCCTCTCCGACGCGCGCAGGACCGTGCCGGGTTCCGGTCGCCGTGGCTCAGCCTGGCGCAGGATCGGTGAGCCGGTCGAGCACACCGGCGATCTCGAGTGCTCGGGTGACCTGGTGCTGCGGGTGACTGACGATGAGGCGCTTACCCTCGCCCTCGCTCATCCGGAGGATCGCTAACAGGCCGGATATGCCCGATGAGTCGCAGAACGTGACACCGGACAAGTCCACGTCGAGAACCACCGGCGTCTCGGCGAGCGCCTCCAGTGCTGCGGTGATCAGATCGTCACGAGTGGTGAGGTCGAGCTCGCCTGAGACCCAGAGGTGAGTCCGCTCGCCATCGCGTGCTGCGGTGGCCGCGAGCCGTTTCGCCATTGCGCCGAGTCTACGGAACGTCGGCCATCTCTGCCCGATCAGCCGGTACGGCGAACGCGCCGGTGACCGTCGTTCCGGCCGGGCCGCTGTCCACCGTGAACCGGTCGGCCACCCGGGCCGCGATCCAGAGTCCCCGGCCGTTGGTCCGACTCGGCTCAGGCAACGCCAGGGCCGTGTGAGCTGGCAGGCCGACGCCACGGTCGGCAATCCGGAACCAGAACCATCCTGTCGCGAACCACAGGTCGAGCCGACCCGAGCCGCCACCATGTCGGACGGCGTTCGAGGCGATTTCGTTCACGGCGAGCACGGCGTCCTGCCGCCGCGACCGCGACATTCCCGCCGCGTGGGCATGCGCATCGACGAGGCGGCGGACCGCCGGAAGGTCGGTTGGCGCGAACGAGACGGAGACCGGCGCCGGACTGTCCCTTCGCGGTCGGCCCTGGGTGGTGCTGACCGCCTCGTTCTCGCTCATAAGTGTTCAGCGTCTCCGTGCCCCCCGGCCTGCAGGTGCAGATGCATCTGCAGGGCAGTCTGCCACAGAATCGAGGTGCCGGACGAACCATCGATCGTGGAAGATATGACCTCGCCCAGGGGGTCGTGCGTCCAGGATTCACTACGCACGCAGCCACTGTGGCCGACGATACATTGGGGTGAGCCGTGCGGCAGGTCGCCGAGGCGTCAGTTGCCGGCGATCTGAATGTCGAGGTGCCGGAGCCGAACGGCATCGGCCAGGATGTCGATGGCGACGATCTTCCGGTCGCTGATCGTGAAGCCGAACACGACCCTGACCGTGCCACCCGGAGCCCAGACCGCTCCGGCGGCACCGTCGATGAGCGCCGTCTGAGCCGCTCGGGCCCGCCCGGCGAAGAAGCCGGCTACCGCTGCCGCCCCCCGAACCTCGGCGGGTGAGCCGGTCTTCACAGCGGCCACGTCGGACCGGAGCAGGACATCCGGATCGAGGAGCGCCACCAACTCGTCGAACTCGCCATTGCGGGAGGCCGCGAGGAACGCCTCGACAATCTCCCGCTGACGAGCAGGGTCTCGCTCCGGTTGCGCGCCGGAGTCCTGCACCCGGCGTCGGGCCCGGCTGGCCAACATCTTGGCCGCATCAGGGGAGCGCCCGACGATCGGAGCGATCTCGTCGAACGGTACGGCGAACATATCGTGCAGGACGAAGGCAAGCCGTTCGGCTGGACTGAGCGCGTCGAGCACCACGAGCAGCGCCAGACCTACCGAATCGGCCAACTGTGCCTCGTGCTCCGGGTCTGAGCTCCCGACCGACTCGAGTTCCGGAACGTCCATCGGCACCTCGCGCCGCGCGGCGCGGGAGCGGAGCATATCCAGGCAGACCCGGCCGACCACGGTCGTCAGCCACCCCCCGAGATTCTCGACCGCGCCGGTGTCGACCCGGCTGAGGCGCAGCCAGGCTTCCTGTACGGCGTCGTCGGCCTCGGTAGAAGAGCCCAGCATGCGGTATGCGACCGCCCGCAGGTGCGCCCGGTGCGCTTCGAACCGCTCGGCCAGCCAGTCGTTGTCGTTCACGCGTTACCTTTCATCGCGGCCATCCGTCATAGGACTGACGAATCACACCGGATCCGTGTAACACACCAAGGGAACGGAATTCGCTATGACATCTGGCATCAGGACCGTCATCTATCCGGTCAGTGACCTCGCCCGTGCCAAGGCCATGTTCACCGTGCTGATCGGCGCGAAGCCTGACTCGGACGCGCCGTACTACGTCGGATGGAAGGTAGACGAGCAGGACATCGGCCTGGATCCGAATGGCCACCGCCAGGGCATGGCGGGACCCACCGCCTACTGGCACGTCGAGGACATCCAGGCGAGCCTTTCGGCGCTGCACGAAGCCGGCGGAGAAACCGTGCAGGCGGTCAGGGACGTGGGCGGCGGCAAGCTCATCGCGTCGGTGAAGGACCCGGACGGCAACGTCATCGGGCTGCTTCAGAACCCGTGACGGCGGCGGGGGATCGTCTGACCGTCACTTCGGTGTGGCGGCGATGAACCGGGCGATCTCCTCGCCGAGGTGGACGCCGGCGTCCTCCTGGACGAAATGGCCGGCACCGGCGACTGTCACGCGTCGCGCGCCCGGCACGGTCCGCTCGAGGATCGGCGCCATCGCGCCGGTGATCGGGTCGCTGTCGCTGAACGCGACCAGGAACGGCTTGTCCCATCTGGACAGTCGGGACCATGCCGCACGGTTCGCCGCGGACGCGGGGTTGTCGGGATCGGTCGGGACGAGGTCGGGCATCGCGCGCGGCGCCGCCTTGTGGGACTCGTCGGGAAACGGCGCGTCATAGGCGGCTTCGGCGGCCGGCGACAGCGGAACCAGACAACCGGAACGTACGAGCCGGGCGATGTCGAGCGCCGGCGCCGTCCGGACCGCCTCGCGGAAGCGCAGCCACACGTCTGGCATCGCCTGATCGCCCGTGGGCAGCCCCGTATTCGTGGCCACGACGCGGGCGACGCGGCCGGAGTTCTCGGCCGCGATGCGCAGGCCGATCAGGCCGCCCCAGTCGTGGCCGACCATTGTCACGTCGGGCAGCGCGAGCGCGTCGAAGAGGAGCTCCCGCACCCAGTCCACGTGGCGGCCGTACGAGTGGTCGCCGACGTCCGCCGGCTTGTCCGATCGACCGAAGCCGACGAGATCCGGGGCGATCGTGTGCAGGCCTGCCTCGGCGAGTACGGGGATGACCGCACGGTAGAGGTACGACCAGGTCGGCTCGCCGTGGAGCAGCACGACGATCTCGCCATCCGCCGGGCCAGCTTCCACGTACGACATGCGTACACCGTCGGCGAGCGTGGCGTACCTCGGCGGGTACGGGAAATCGGTGATGCCGGCGAATGCCGCATCGGGTGTTCGCAGGAGCCGCATGACCGGAAGCATCGCACAATCCCTGCGTCGTAAGGGAAGACGCGACGTCGTCCGGGCCAACGGGCCGGTCAGCCGACGATGCCGACGTGAGCCTCCAGCCGGTCGATCCGGTCGACCAACGGGCGCAGCTCCTGGCGGACCAGGCCGGCCAACGTGGCGGGATCGACCGATCCGGCAATGCCGGCGGTGCCCGGCCTGGTGCCGGACTGGCCGGTGTTGGCCTGGTAGCCGGCGATTGCGGCGATGATGGCCCGCCGGGTCGCCCTGGGCTCGACTCCGTGGGACCGCAGGACGATACCGGCGCGGCCGTCCGGTTCGATGGCGAGTCCGAGCAACAGGTGCTCGCAGCCGACGAAGCTGTGAGCCAGCGCGGTCGCCTCGGTTACGGCCAGCTCGAGCGCATTAGCGGCCGCCTGCGTAACGTGAAGACCGTCCGCGGAACCGCTTGCCTGCTCAGCAACGGTCTGGGTGGCCAGATCGCCCGCCAGATCGCCCCGGTCGATGTCCATCGCGGAGAGCACCAGGAGCGCCATGTTGGCGCCTTCGTCGAGAATGGCCTGCAACAGGTGTCCGGTGTGGACGCCCGCGGCGGCGTCCGCCCTGGCGCGCTCCGCGGCGAGGCGGATCACGGCCCGGGCCCGGGCGGTGAAGTGGCGGAGCCGCGCGGCGAGGCCTTCGTCCGTGAGATTCCCGAGCGCGGCTGCGCGGATCGCGGTGACGCGGCGGACCGCCTCCTCCAAAGCCCGTTGGCAGACGGCCGATACCGGTACGCCGCTAGCGCGGACGGCATCGGCCAGATCGTCGGGCAGATAGACGTTGATCTTCGGCATCACTTCGGCCTCCTTGTACCCCCTTGTATACCCCCTAAGGGGGCACATGTCCAGCGGGGCATCGGCGGGGGGTCGGCCGGCCGTAGGCTAGGTGCGCCGAAGTGCGAAGACGGAGGAGATGCATGAGCACGCCTCGAAACCTGACCCAGGTGGCCGCGCGCGATCGTGCCGAGCTGATCGACGTATCGGGCTACGACGTAAGCCTCGATCTGGCCGGCGAGTCGGAGAACAGCTTCCGGTGCACCTCAACCGTGACGTTCGCGTGCCGTCGTCCCGGTGCCGATGTCGTCGTCGACGTTGCCGCCGAACGCCTGGTGACGGCGACGCTCAACGGAGTCGCCGTACCGATCGACGGCTACGACTCCGAGCACGGCCTTACGATCCGTGGCGTCGCGGCCGAGAACGTCCTCACCATCATCGGCGACTTCGGCTTCACGGCCGGTGTGCGTGGCATGGTCCGCGCGGTCGACCCGGCCGACAAGGAGGTCTATCTCTTCACCTCGTTCGAGCCGGCCGCCGCCCAGCTCGTGTTCGCCTGCTTCGACCAGCCCGATCTCAAGGCGACGTTCACTTTCCACGTCCGGATCCCCACCAGGTGGCGCGCCGTCTCCAACATGCCCGAGGCGTCGCGGGAGCCGACCGATGCCACGTCGATGACGGTCCACTTCGAACCGACGCCGCGGATGAGCACCTACCTCGCCGTCGTCTGCGCCGGCCCGTTCGCGGAGGTCCGCAGCTCTGCGTACGGGCGTGATCTTGGCGTCTTCTGTCGACCGTCCATGGTGGAGCATCTCGACGCCGACGAGGTATTCGACATCACCCGGCGGGGCATGGACCACTTCGAGAAGCACTTCGGTCAGCCGTACCCACTCCCCAAGTACGATCACGTCTCGGTTCCCGGATACCCGGGCGCGATGGAGAACTTCGGCTGTATCACGTTCGGCGAGCGGCTGCTCATCTTCCGCTCGGCCCCGACCACCCAGCAGCTCACCACGCGGGCCGCGATCATCCTGCACGAGTTGGCGCACATGTGGTTCGGCGATCTGGTCACGATGCGCTGGTGGGACGACCTGTGGCTCAACGAGGCGTTCGCCACCTGGGCCGCATACTGGTCGATGGCGGAGGCTACCGAACTGCCCGAGCCGTGGGCGGTCTTCGCTCTGGACGTGAAGAAAGGCGGCATCGAGGCCGACCAGCTCTCCAGTACGCATCCCGTCTGCGCTGAGATCCCCGATGTCGAGGCGACGGAGAACAACTTCGACGCCATCACGTATCGCAAGGGCGCGTCGGTGCTCAAGCAGTTGTCGGCCTACGTGGGGATCGACACGTTCACCGCGGCGCTGCGGTCCTACTTCGCCGAGCGGGCGTGGGGCAATGCCGTCTTCGACGACCTACTCGCCGCCCTCGTCGCCGCATCCGGCCGGCCGGTGCGCGAGTTCGCGACAGTCTGGCTGAACACCAGCCAGGTGAACACACTGCGGCCGCTGGTCCACCTCGATGATGAGGGCCGCTACGCCGACGTGGTGATCGCGCAGGAAGCACCGGAAGGGCATCCGACACTGCGCACTCACCGGATCGCCATCGGCCTTTATGACCGCGATGACGGCCGGCTCGTGCGGCGCGAGCGTCTTGAGCTCGATGTCGCGGGGGAGCGGACCGAGGTGCCATCCCTGCAAGGGATCCCGGCCGCCGATGTGTTGCTGCTCAACGATGACGATCTCACCTATGCCAAGGTGCGACTGGACCCGCGGTCGATGTCCACCGTGCTAGGTCACATCGGCGGGTTCTCGTCCGCCCTGCCCCGGGCGATCTGCTGGCTCGCCGCGGTCGACATGGTCAGCGACGCCGAGATGCGTGCCCGCGACTTCGTCACGCTCGTGCTCAACGGACTTCCCGCAGAGCACTCCGCCGATCTCGTCTCATCCGTGTTGGTCGCGGTCGACCAGGCACTCGACCTGTACGCGGACCCGACGTGGGCGCCACAGGGCTGGATCGCCGTGGCCGGCATGTGCCGTTCGGCCGCGTACGCGGCCGAACCGGGCAGCCCGCTACAGCTGACCTGGGTGCGTGCGTTCGCATCCGCCGCGCGCGACGACGCCGACCTGGCCGTGCTCCGCGACTGGTACGCCGGCACCGATCTCCCCCCGGGAGTCGTCCTCGACGCGGATCTGCGGTGGCAGCTGCTGAGGGGGCTGGTCGCCGGCGGCGCGGCCGGTCTCCCAGAGATCGAGGCGGAGGCGGAGCGGGACAATTCGATCAGCGGCCGCGTGCAGGAGTCGATCTCCCGCGCGCTGATCCCGACCATCGAGGCAAAGCAGGCGGCCTGGCGGACCATCACCGAAGATACGTCCATGCCGCTGGAGACGAGGCTCCACGCTGCCCATTGGTACGGGCATCCCGCCCATACCGCGGCCACACCCGACCACGTCGAGCAGTATCTGTCCACAATCGACCGATTGTGGACAGAGCAGGGATCGGAGATCGGCCGCCTGTTCTCGAGTATCGCGTTCCCCCGGGCCCAGGTCAGTGAAGAAACCGTGGCCGCGCTCACCGCGTGGGAGTCCAGCGGCAAGCACCCTCCGACGCTGCAGCGTTCGGTCGCCGAAGGCCGCGACCAGATCCGCCGGGCGTTGGCGGCGCGGGCCTGCGACTCCGCCGGTCAGCCGGCGTAGAGCTCATCGATGAGCGCGGCGTAGCGCTGGCTGATGACCGCCCGGCGCAGGCTCAGCTTGGGGGTCAGCTCACCTGTCTCGGCGGTCCATGGCGTGGGCAGGATCGTGAACCGCTTGACCGACTCCGGCCGGGACAGCTTCTCGTTGGCGGAGTCCACAGCTGCCTGCACGCGCGCGCGGACGGCGAGATGTTGGGTCAGTTCGGTGTAGGTGAGCTCGCCGAGGCCTTCCGAGCGGGCCCAGATCGGAGCCATCTCCTCGTCCAGGACCACCAGCGCGGTGACGTACGGCCGACGGTCTCCGATGGCGACCACATACCCAACCAGCGGGTCGGCCCGCACCAGGCTCTCGATCCGCGACGGCGCGATGTTCTTGCCCGCCGAGGTGATGATGAGCTCCTTCTTCCGATCCGTGATCGCGAGGAAGCCGTCGTCGTCGAGGACGCCGACGTCCCCGGTGGCGAGCCAGCCGTCGGCATCCGTTGCCGGGGCGACGGTGCCGTCTGGCTCCAGATATCCCAGGCAGACGAGCGGGCCGCGGACGAGGATCTCGCCGTCGTCGGCGATTCTCAGCTCCATGCCCGGGTTGACACGTCCGACCGTGCCGGTGCGGAACCGCTGGGGTGTGTTGATCGTGGCGGTGCCCGTGGTCTCGGTCATGCCCCATACCTCGAGCACGTCGAGGCCGATGCCGGCGAGGAAGGTCAGGATCTCCACCGGGATCGGTGCCGCGCCGCTGCCCGTCCACCGGGCCCTATCCAGACCCAGCATGGCCCGTACCGGCGCCAGCACCTTCGCGTCCGAAACGGCGAACCGCTCGGCCAGCTCATCCGGCACGGGTGTGCCGGCCTCCCGGTGGCGGTAGGCCGACAAGGAGATCTCCATGGCCGCCGCGAACGCGGCCTGAGTGGATTCGTCCATCGTGGGGAGTCGAGCCTGGACGCCGGCCGCGACCTTCTCCCAGATGCGTGGAACCCCGAAGAAGGAGACCGGTCGCACCCGCTGCAGCATCGCCAGCACCTGCGTCGGATCGGGGCAGATGTGGACGTGGCCGGCCCGGTAGACCGCGTTGTAGATTCCCAGCATCCGTTCGGCGATGTGCGCCAACGGCAAGTACGCCACCGACGGCGCATGGTCGGGCACCTCGATCGTCGCCTCGAGCACGGCCGCCTGACACAGCACGTTGTGATGGCTGATCGCGACGCCCTTCGGGTCGCCGGTCGTGCCTGACGTGTACAGGACCGTCACCGGCTGGTGTGGCTCGATCTCGCGCCACCCTTTCTCGAAGACATCGGGGTCGGCCGCATGCAGAGCCTTGCCGTTCTCGGCCACGCGGGCCAGGGTCTCGAAACCGGCACCCATGTCGTCGACCGTGATGATCGCCGAGATCCCGTGAGGTCCACTCAGGACGGAACGCCAACGGCCGAGCTGTGCCGCGCCCTCCAGCACGACGACCGAAGGCCGGCTGTGTCTGGCTAGGAAGCTCACCTGGTCCGGGCTAAGGGTGGCGTACACCGTGCTCGGGATCGCTCCGAGATGGACCGTGGCGAGGTCGACCAGCCAGTGCTCCGGCCGGCTCGACATCATGATCAGCACTCGGTCTCTGGGCTGGACTCCGATCGCCGCCAACCCTCTCGCCATGTCGGCGATGCGGTCGCGGAGGTCTGACCAGGTCAGGGTCTCCTCGTCCATCGTGAGCGCCGGCAGGTCGCCGAAATCCGTGGCGTTGCGTAGCAGGAGCGACGGTATGGTCGCACCGGCGATCCGCTGCGCGATCTGTTCCGCCACATCCGACGTGGCCATGGTGGCACTGTAGTGGACCTCGGGCGGCCAGAACAGGCTCCCGTCGCGGCCCATGAGAAGGAAGCGGCGTGTCGGTTCCGTAGCTGGGCCGGTCGCGTCATTCCTGTGCCCTCATGTGGGCAACAACCTGCAGCGTGCGGCGGCCTCTTGCATATTCTCGTCTCCGCGCACCCAAAGCACCCTCGGGAAAGCCCCGGCAGCGGAGCGCGGGCCGTCAGTCGCGTCCACATACTGGGAATCGGCCGCAAGGTCGGCGTCACGGTATCAGAAAGATCGCCACGCGTCGTTTCTGGTGCGAGAACACCGATCTTCGATCGCCTATCCCGGGATGTGAGATGCGACAATAACGACCCGGTGACGATGCTCGAGGCCGTCGATCTCGCAAAGACCCTCGGGACACCACATTTTCCGAACTGCAACAGGCTCTGCGGCTGCGGCACGCGAGAGCGAACTCTACGTCGATGTACGGGAGTACGATACTGGACATGAGCGTTGCCAGTTCGTTCCGATCGGCCGGCGACGCATCGGCTGCCGCGTCAAGCATGCTCAACGCCGGAGAGCCGCTGCCCAGGGTCTGGCGGTTTTGCCTCGTGCAGATGCTCGACGATTACACAAGCGTCGTTTGCCACGATGGCGTTGCCGTTGCGGCAGCGATGTGGCGCGACGTGCCACCGCCGACAGGCGACGCACGGGTGGACGCAGGTTTCGCTGCAATGGCCGAATATCTGGCGCGGCGTGATGGATGGACGGTTCCGGCGTGGGCCTGTGACACGCGCCGCGAGGCGATACCGTGGTTCGTCACAGACCTGACCGGTTTACATCCTCGCCCGCTGGTGGAGTCTCCGCTGCCATTTCGACGCCGAGGCGTCTTCATTACACGCGGAGCCTTGGAGCGAGTGTGAATGTAGGTCTGGGGCGGGACGAGATCCGTGCTCTTCTTGATGATCTGAGCGACGAGTTGGCTCGCTGAGCTCTATCGGAAATTAGGATTCACTACGTTGGAAGAAGGCCTCGATCTTGTCGAAAGCGAATACCGGGGCAGGCAGCTGGCTCCCAAGGTCCAGTTTCTCCTCGGCGAGATCGTTGATTCCCTACGCTCCGAAGAAGGCTCGACACCCGAACCAACGTCCTGCCGTGATCCACGAGGCTCGTCGTAGTGTAGGCGGCCGATGAGATCAGACACCGCGGGAATCGCATTGGTGCGCCAGCCCGGACCGCGGCTGTCCGAGGGCATCGTCACGCACATCGAGAGATCCCGGGTGGACCTCGATCGCGCCCGGTCGCAGCACCAGGCATACGTCGAAGCATTGGCCGAGCACGGCTGGGAGCCTCGCGAGGTGGCGCCGGCCGATGACTGCCCCGACGCCGTATTCGTCGAGGACACCCTGGTGGTGTGCGACCGACTGGCGGTGGTGACCCGTCCCGGAGCGCCCCCGCGGCGGGCGGAGACGACGGGGGCGGCCGAGGCGGCCACCCACCTCGGACTGGCCCTCGCCCGGATCGAGCCGCCGGGAACCCTCGACGGGGGAGACGTGCTGCGGATCGGTCCGACCGTGTACGTGGGTCACGGCAGCCGGACCAACTCCGAGGGCATCCGCCAGCTTGCCGCGATCTTATCCACAGTGGGCAGAAACGTCGTGGTGGTACCGGTGCAGCGGGTACTTCACCTGAAGTCCGCGGTCACGGCGCTGCCCGACGGTACGGTCCTGACCTGGGGTGAGCAGATCGACTCGGCACCGTTTCCGGCCGTACGTCCGGTACCGGAAGAGACGGGGACGCACGTCGTACCGCTCGGCGGCCCGGACGTCCTGATCGCGGCGTCGGCTCCGCGAACGGCTGACCTCCTGGCCGGCAGCGGCCTTCACCCTGTCGTCGTCGACATCGGGGAGTTCGAGAAGCTCGAGGGCTGCGTCACGTGCCTGAGCGTGCTCATCCCAGATCGGGCATGATCTGGGCGTGGAGCTCGGATGAGCCTTGAACGCGCGAACCCGAAGACGCTGGCCCGTCCCAGCGGGTTCTCACACGCTGTCGTCGGTACCGGCACGATCGTATTCCTGGCCGGCCAGACCGCCCTGGACACGGACGGCCGCGTTGTTGGGGCGAACGTCGTGGACCAGTTCGAGCGGGCACTGTCCAATCTGCTCGAGGCCCTGAACGCCGCGGGTGGAGTACCGCAACAGTTGGCGAGCCTGACCGTCTACGTCACCGATATGGAGGATTATCGAGCCCACGTCGCAGAGATCGGCGCAGTGTGGCGTCGACTGGTCGGCCGGGAGTACCCGGCGATGGCCGCGGTCGAGGTGTCGCGATTGTGGGACCGGGAGGCGTTGGTCGAGGTGCAGGGCCTCGCGGTGCGGACAGGTTGACGAGCCCCACCGCGATCAGCTTGACCCACCCCGCGCCGTTTCCGCGAAGCGGTGCGCCGCGGGCGCCAGTCGCTCGCGCAGTTCGAAGAACGTATCGGCCGCACGAACACCGATCCAGCCCCGGGGGAGCACCTCGGCGGCGAGCCCGGGATCGGAGTAGGGCAGTCGGCGCCAGTCGGTCAACGCCGTCACGTAGTCCGCGAAGGCGTGCCGCTCGTCCACCTCCCGCAGGCGCCGGTAGCGGCGGAGCACCGGGCGGTGCCGATCGAGGAAAGCGGTATACAGATGGGCCAGCCGATCCAGGTCCCACCACTGTCGCGTGTGGACCGACATGTCGCCGAACGCCAGGTGGTCGGCATGGAAGAGGTCCACATAGGACGACAGTCCCTGCCGCCACAGGACATCGTGGGCCTCCTCGTACAGATGTGACGGCGCGATCCACACGCCGGCGGTAACCGTACCGAAACCGAGCCAGGCGAGCCGGGAGCGCAATTGATGGCGTTTGTCGCGTTCGGGTTCCGGCACGCTGAACACAGCGAGAACCCAGCCGTCAGCAAGCGTCGCGCGCCGCCGGGAGAAGATGCGCCGGTCGCCCTCGTCGAGGATGGTCCGGGCCTGCGCCGAGAGGCCGTAACCCGCCACGCCCTCGATCCGTTCGGAAACGAGGATGCCGCGGCGCTTGAGGCGCGAGATCGACGACCGCACGGCCCGCTCGTCGACGCCCAGCTCGGTCATCAGCCGGATCAGGCACGCCACGCTGAGCCAGCCCCCGACCTCGCGGGCGTACAGGCCATACACGGTGACGATGAGCGCGCGGGGCTTGGCGGAGTCCTGTCGCGAATTGTTGACTGCCGTCATGTGAAGAGCATACTGAAGTCATGACGGTGGAGCGGCATGACCTGAGGCTCAATCCATCGGCCCACCTCGACACGTTCTGCCGGGACAACCTCCCGCCGGCCGAGGAATGGCCCGACTTTCTCTTCGATCCGCCCGAGCTGCGCTACCCCGACCGCCTCAACTGCGCGGTGGAGCTGCTCGACGCGGTGGCGAACCGGCTGGGGCCGGACCGACCGTGTCTGCGCACGCCCACGGGGGAACCGTGGAGCTACGGCGAAGTGCTCGCCCGAACCAACCAGATCGCCCGGGTCCTGGTCGACGACCTCCACCTCGTGCCCGGCAACCGGGTTCTGCTGCGGGGGCCGAACAACCCGTGGCTCGTCGCGTGCTGGCTGGCCGTGCTCAAGGCCGGCGGCGTCGCGGTCGCCACCATGCCGCTGCTGCGTCCGGGCGAGCTGGCCACGGTCGACGAGATCGCCCACATCGACCTGTCGTTGTGTGACCATCGCTTCCTTGACGACCTTCGCACCGGGATCCCCGGGGCACCGGTCGTCCCGTACGGCGGCTCCACATCGGATGATCTGGTTGCCCGTACGGCGTCGGCGCCGGGCGACTTCACGGCCGTGGGGACCGCGGCCGACGACGTCGCCCTGCTCGCCTTCACGTCGGGTACAACCGGACGGCCCAAGGCGACCATGCACTTCCACCGCGACGTGCTCGCCATCGCGGACACGTTCTCTGCCTTCCTGCTCAAGCCGTTGCCGGACGACATCGTCACCGGTACGCCGCCGTTGGCGTTCACCTTCGGACTGGGTGGCCTCGTGGTCTTCCCGTTGCGCGCGGGCGCATCCACGCTGCTGGTCGAGAAGGCGACTCCCGACCAGTTGGCCGACGTCATCACGGAGCACGGCGTCACGATCTGCTTCACCGCGCCCACCGCGTACCGGGCCATGCTCGCCGCCGGCAAGGGACCCGGGCTGCGCACGCTTCGCCGTGCCGTCTCCGCTGGAGAACACCTGCCCGAGGCGACCTGGCACGCGTTCCACAAGGCGACCGGGATCAAGCTCATCGACGGCATCGGCTCGACGGAGATGCTGCACATTTTCATCGCGGCGGCCGACGACGACATCCGTCCCGGCGCGACCGGGCGTCCGGTACCGGGGTACCGGGCGGCGATCCTCGACGACCGCGGCAACCCGGTGCCACCGGGAATCCTCGGCCGGCTCGCCGTCAAAGGTCCGACCGGCTGCCGCTACCTCAACGATCCGCGGCAGAGCACGTACGTCCAGAACGGCTGGAACCTCACCGGTGACACGTTCGTCCAGGACGCCGACGGCTACTTCTTCTACCAGGCCCGTAACGACGACATGATCATCTCGTCCGGCTACAACATCGCGGGCCCGGAGGTCGAGGAGGCGCTCATCGCCCACGAGGACGTGCTGGAGTGCTGTGTCGTCGGGGTTGCGGACGAGGCACGCGGCCACATCGTGAAGGCCTTCGTGGTACTGCGGGAAGGCATCACCGCGGACGATGTACAGGCCGAGCGGTTGACGGAGTTTGTCAAGAACCGCATAGCGCCGTACAAGCACCCGCGGGCGATCGAGTTCGTCGCCGAGCTGCCCCGTACCAGCACCGGCAAGGTGCAGCGCTTCGTGCTGCGCGAGAAGGCCTGATCCTGTGCGCATCGCGGTGATCGGCGGCGGGCCCGGCGGACTGTACTTCGCAGTCCTGGCCAAGCAGTTGCGCCCGTCCGATCAGATCACTGTGTGGGAGCGCAACGCCGCCGACGACACGTTCGGCTTCGGAGTCGTCTTCTCCGACGAGACGCTCGGCGGGATCGAGCATGCGGATCCCGTTCTCTACGCGCACATGGAGCGTGAGTTTGCGCGCTGGGACGACATCGACGTCCATTACCGTGGCGAAGTGCTGACCAGTGGCGGCCACGGGTTCGCCGCGATGAGCCGGCGCCGGCTGCTGGAGCTGCTGCACGAGCGGTGCCGGGAGGCGCGCGTAACGCTGCATTTCAGCACACCGGCGCCCACTGTGGACGATCTCGCCGCGTCGTACGATCTCGTCGTCGCCGCCGACGGGCTGAACTCGGCTGTGCGTGCCCGCTACGCCGACACCTTCCGGCCGACTCTCGACGTACGCCGGTGCAAGTACATGTGGCTCGGCACCACCCGGGTTTTCGACGCGTTCACGTTCGACATCCGCTCGACTCCGTACGGCGTGATGCAGATCCACGCCTACCCATACGACGCGACCGGGAGCACCTTCATTGTCGAGATGAACTCGTCGGTATGGGCGGCGGCCGGCTTCGCCGACCCCGCGCTGCTCCCCGGCGAGTCCGATTGGGAGTCGATAGGGCGCGTGCGTGAGCTCTTCGCCGACCTCCTCGACGGCTACGAGGTGATGGCGAACAACTCGAAGTGGGTGAGCTTCACTACGGTCCGCAACGAGACCTGGCGCCACCGGAACGTGGTCATGCTGGGCGACGCGGCGCACACGGCTCATTTCTCGATCGGCTCGGGTACGAAGCTCGCGATGGAGGACGCCTTGGCGCTCGCGGCATGCCTGCACGAACAGTCCGACCTGCCCAGCGCCCTGGCGGCGTACGAGAACGAGCGCAAGCCGGTGGTCGTCTCCACCCAACGGGCGGCGCAGGCGAGCCTGGAATGGTTCGAGAACCTCGGCCAGTACCTGGGCCAGGACCCGGAGCAGTTCGCGTTCAACATCATGACCCGCAGCCGCCGGGTCACGTACGAGAACCTGCGCTCGCGCGACCCCGAGTTTGTGTCCTCTGTGGACAAATGGTTCGCCGACCATACCGCAAAGGTCGGTCATGGGTCCGGGGAGATCAGGCCCCCGATGTTCCAGCCGTTTCGGGTACGAGAGCTGGAGTTGTCCAACCGGGTCGTGGTCTCCCCGATGGATATGTACCGGGCGCGCGACGGCATGCCCAACGACTTCCACCTCGTCCACCTCGGCGGCAAGGCGCTGGGCGGCGCCGGTCTGGTGATGACCGAGATGGTCTGTGTCTCCTCGACCGGTCGGATCACCCCGGGCTGCACCGGCATCTACACCGACGAGCATGCCGACGCGTGGCGCCGGATCGTCGACTTCGTGCACATCGAGTCGACCGCGAAGATCGGGATCCAGCTCGGGCACTCCGGCCGCAAGGGCTCCACCCGGTTGATGTGGGAGGGGATGGACCTACCTCTGCCCGAGGGCAACTGGCCGGTCGTCGGGCCGTCGCCGCTGCCGTACCGCGCCGGCGTCAACCAGGTGCCGCGCGAGCTGGCCGCCGTGGACCTGGCTGAGATCCGCAGTCAGTTCGTCGACGCTGCCGTGCGGGCGGCGCACGCCGGCTTCGATCTGCTTGAACTGCACTGCGCGCACGGCTACTTGCTCTCGTCGTTCATCTCACCGTTGACCAATCGTCGCGACGACGCGTACGGCGGATCGCTGGCCAACCGGCTCCGCTTCCCAGTGGAGGTCTTCGCCGCGATGAGGGCCGTGTGGCCGCCGGGACGCCCGATGAGCGTCCGCGTCTCCGCCACGGACTGGTGCGAGGGTGGGATCGACGTCGAGGACTCGGTCCTGATCGCGAGGGCCTTTGCCGACGCCGGTGCCGACATCGTCGACGTCTCGACCGGACAGGTCACAGTGGACGAACGCCCGGTGTTCGGCCGGTCGTACCAGACCCCGTTCGCCGACCGGATCCGCAACGAGACCGGGATCGCGACGATGGCCGTCGGGATCATCTCCTCGTACGACGACGTCAACTCCATCATCCTCGCCGGCCGGGCCGACCTCTGTCTCATCGGCCG
>JBKPDY010000129.1:0-11752 GCA_046728155.1 Actinomycetota bacterium | reverse complement strand
AATCCTGCCGGGGGCACCACTCAGAACTGTGTCCGACCATTTGTCGGCCCCGCTGGTGGCAGCGGGGCCGATTTGGGAGTGGTGGTTGGTCGCTGGTAGGCGTGTCCCGGTCGGGCTGCCTGGCGGGCGAGTCGGGTGAGTTGTTCAAGGGTGTCGGCGCTGATGGTGGCGGGAGCTAGCGCCGACGCCCGTGGGCACGGCCGAACAGAGCGACCCGAAGGTTCACCGGCCTGCAGTGACCTGCGACGTTAGGCTTGCCGGTGGCCGGAACCGGAGAATCCGCTTCAGCAGGCAACGCGTCATGACTGTGATCCGCACTCCCGATCAGCGGGTTCGGGTATTTGTCAGCTCCACGATGAACGAGCTGTCGGACGCCCGTACCGCCGCGAGGCGTGCCATCGAGCAGCTTCATCTGACGCCGGTGATGTTTGAGCTGGGGGCTCGCCCGTACCCGCCCAGAGATCTCTACCTTGCCTATCTTCAGCAGAGCGATGTGTTCGTCGGAATCTACGGCGAAAAGTACGGCTTGGTCGCGCCGGGACGGACCGTGTCCGGCCTCGAGGACGAGTATCTCGCCGCGTCCAACAAGCCCAAGCTGGTGTACGTGCAACAGCCGGCCCCTGCTCGCGAGGCCCGGCTGACCGAGATGCTGGACCGGGTGAGCCGCAGCGGCCTGTCGTATCACACGTTCGAGCACGCCGAGGAGCTCGTAGGGCTCATCAGCGCCGACCTGGCGGTGCTGCTGAGCGAGCGGTTCAACGCCACGAGCGCGCCGGACCGATCGCCAGGTGCAGCAGGTGAGGCTGCCGGGACCGCTGGGACCGATGGCACCGCTGCGACGGCCGACGCCTCGCGGCGCGACGCCCCGGTGCGGGTTCGCGACGACCTCAGCCGGTTGGGGGCCGGTAACCGGTTTATCGGACGACATCGGGAACTAGAGGCGCTGCGGAAACTACTGACCGATCCGCAGACTCGCCTGGTGACGCTGGTTGGGCCGGGCGGTACCGGGAAGACGCGGTTGGCGCTGGAAACCGTGGCAAAGGTCGCGCCGGACTACGAGGCCGTCGCCACCGTGGATCTCGACAAGCTCTCGTCAGCCCCGCTCGTGTCCTCGGCGATCGCCGCCGCGCTGGGGGTGCCCGAGACGGCCGGCCTGTCGTTGCTCGACTCCGTCGTCGGCTCCGTCGGGTCCCATCGCATCCTGCTCGTACTCGACAGTTTCGAACACGTGATGGACGTGGCGCCCATGGTCGCCCAGCTCGTGGCCCGGACCTCCCGCCTGGCGACGCTGGTAACCAGCCGTGAGCCGTTGCGCCTAACCGGTGAACGCGTGTTCGAGGTGCCGCCCCTCGGGGTGCCGGCCTGGTCCGACAGCACCGACGTCGCGAAGCGCTCGGATTCGGTCCAGCTGTTCGCCGACCGGGCCGCCGCGGCCGGCGCACACCTACGGCTCGATGCCGCCGAGGTCCGTACGATCTCGGACATCTGCCGCCGCCTCGACGGTCTGCCGCTCGCCATCGAGTTGGCCGCGTCCCGTACGAGGATGCTCGGTCTCGAGGACCTCCTACGACGGCTCGACAGGAGCCTCACGATCCTGACGGCCGGTGCGCGCGACCTGCCGGCTCGCCAGCGCACGCTCGAGTCCGCGATCGCCTGGAGCTACAACCTGCTCGACGAACCTGATCGGAAACTGTTCGGGCGCCTCGGCGTGTTCGCCGGCAGCTTCACGCTGGACGCCGCTGATGCGATCTGCGCCAGCGAGGATGTACCTTCCGTGTTCGACGGGATCTCGTCCCTTGTGGACAAGGCCTTGCTTCGACCGGTCCACTCGCCGCGCGGCACGCCTCGCTTCGACATGCTGCGCGTCGTACAGCAGTTCGCTACCGCGCGGTTGGAAGAGGCCGGCGAAGCGGACCGGCTGCGACACCTTCATGCCGAGTATTTCCGGCGGCAGATGCTCGACGCCGGGGTGGCGATACTCGACAATCGCGAGATTCGGCCGCTCGTCGAACAGTACGTCGCCGACCAGGACAACGGCCGCGCGGCCCTGCAATGGTTCCTCGCCGCCGGCGACGGCGACTCCGCGGTGCGTATGGGCTCGGCGATTTGGCCGCTGCTGTTCACCCTAGCCCTGGCTACGGATGTCCAGGACGCCATGGAAGCGGCGCTCGGATCCGCGGGCGGGCTGAGCGACGACAACCGGGCCAACGCGCGGCTGGTGCTCGGCATGATGGCGCTTGATCGCGGAGACTACGACCGGGCGGTAGCCGCGCTTCGGCCGGCGTTCGAGCGGTACGACGAGAGTGGCGACGAACGCGGTGCGGCAAGCGCGTCGGTCGGACTGGGCTTTATCGCGACCTCGCGCGCCGCGGGCGAGGGTGAGAGCCGGACCCACGAAGCCGTCGACACGTTCCGCAAGCTTGACTACCGGTGGGGGCTAGCGTTCGCGCTGCTCGCCCTCGGCTCCGCACGCGTGACCGCTCACCGGGAGCAGGGCGCGATCGCACCGCTTGAGGAATCTGCGCAACGCGCACGTGAGATCCAAGACGATGTGCTGGAGAGCAACGCGCTGATCGAACTCGGATGGGCGCACCTGCGACAGGGAGACACCGAGGTGGCCGGACAGCAACTCGATGAAGGTCTTCACCGTGCTGTCGCATTCGGCAGCAAGGCGACGATTCCCCGGGGGCTGGACGGCCTCGCCGCGTTAGCCGAGCAGACCGGCGACACCAACCGCGCGGCCACGCTCTTCGGTGCCGCTGAGGGCGTTCGCGGCACTGTGGGTTCCGCCGTCTGGGGCATCGACCGGGCGAGCCGTGCCGAGACGGGGTCACGCCTGCGCGCCCGCCTCGGACAGAAACCGTACGAGCGGTTGGTCTCTAGCGGCGCGGCCCTCGCCCTGGACGAAGTCATCGAGTTCGCCTGCCACCCCGAGAATCGCCCGCCTTCCTAAACGACGCCGGGACGCCGCGCGCACGCCGTCCCGATTACACCCTAATGTCCCGTGTCTGAAGTGATTTGACGCTGAGGTCGTGCGGTGGAGTGTCGGCGCTGGCGGGCATGATCTGGCTAGTGGACGATGCTGTGGTAGTTCTGCGTCAGGAGTTCGGGGCCGGCGAGGGCAGTTTCCTGCTTGGGTTGCGCCCCGAGCTTGTATGGGACCGAGGTGCCTTCACTCGGTTGGAGCGTGCGATGCGGGCGGTATGCGAGCGCACGCAGGACGACGAGACGCTGGAGCGGTGGATGGCCGAGGGGTTCTACTACGTTCCCGGGTTCGTGCGGGACTGGACCACGCACCCCAACTTTCCACGGCCGCAGCCGCAGCAGTACCACGACGATTGCCTACAGCGCCTGGATGATCTGGCGGACTGGTTCTTCCACGGCTGGCATGTGTACCAGCAGCCGCACGTTTGGCCGGACCTCTAGGACTCAGGCGACGAGCGTCGGTTGGCCTTGGCGAGGATCTGGTCAGCCGTCTTGGTCCAGGCGAACGGTTGGCAGCGGTCGTTGTAGGCGTCGACGAAGACCCGGATCGCGCCGATCAGGTCCGGCACGCTGGTGAAGGTGCCGCGGCGGATGGCCTGGGCGAGTCGTCCCCCAGAAGGCCGGTTAACGGAGACCATGTTCAACCAGGACGCGCCGGTCGGGGTGAACTGCAGCGTGATCCGCGGGTGCTTGGCCAGCCAGGCTGTGACGTTGGGGTGGTTGTGGGTGGCGTAGTTGTCGCACACGACGTGCAGCTTCACCCGGGGGTGAGTCTTGGCGACCTGCTTGAGGAAGGTGAGGAACTCGCTGTTGCGGTGCCTCGGGTAGCAGGCATCGGTGCTGATCCGGCCGGTAGCCACCTCCAGCGCGGCGAACAGGGTGGTCGTGCCGTGCCGCAGGTAGTCGTGGGCACGCCGCTCCGTCTGGCCGAACCGCATCGGTAGCAGTGGGGCGGCGCGATCCAACGCTTGGATCTGGGATTTCTCATCAACGCGGACAACCACCGCGTTGGCGGGAGGGTCGAGGTAGCCCAACCACGTCGCGGACCTTCGCCTCCAGCGACGGGTCGGTGGAGAACTTGAACGTCTCCACCCGGTGGGGCTGCAGATCCCAGTCCCGCCAGATCCGTGCCACCTCAGCGAAGCTGACCGGCGTACCGGCCTTGGTCAGCTGGTCGGCAAGAAGCCGTGACGACCAGTGCGTGACTGCCAACTCGGCCGGGGGCGGGTTGAGGGTGGCGACCACGACGGCCGCCTCATCGATGACCTGCGGCCGACCTGAGCGCGGCAGGTCCGCCAACGCGGCGACACCGCCAGCGGCGTACCGGGCACGCCACGCGATCACCGTCTGCCGGGTCATCCCAACCCGGCGGCCGATCTCCGCATTGGACAGACCCTCCGCCGCCAGCAGCACCATCCGGGCACGCTGCACATGCCCGGCCGCAGCGGTCGACGAGCGGGTCAACTCTCGAAGCCTGGCACCGTCACCCGGACGAAGCACGAGTGGCGCAGCAACAGACACGCCTCATTGTCCCGCATCCCACCGTTAAATCACTTCAGACACGCAACACTAGGGGGTACGCCCCGAGCCGTCTCCGCCGAGTCGTATGTCCAGGCGCATCGGCTCGGCGTCGGGCGACTCGAGCATCCAGATCTCCCCGGCTCGCTGGTAAACCACGCGCTGGCCGTCGGTCGTCGCGCGCCGGGCGTAGTGCTCGCCGAGGTCGGTGGCGGCGCAGGTCCGTGCCGTCCGGGAGCGCGGGGTAGAGCGCGCCGAGCCCCTCGTGGTCCGACAAGAATATGACCCGAAGTTCGACGAACATGGGGTTGACCAGGTTGTCACCCACGTCGGCGAGGATCCGCGCGTAGTGCGAGCCGTCCGGCGAGTACCAGATCTTGCCACGGCGCCGCCGCGGTAGCCATTCCACTGGGCCGGTTCGGCCGGCTCGACGTTCATGGCCCTGCCCACATACGGCACCGTCGCGGACCGCGATGTCGCCCGCCGGCCCGTAGTCGAGCCCTTCCTGCTGGCGTGCTGGCCGGTCCGGCTGAGCACGAGCACCTCGTCGTCGCTGACCCAGCCGCGGACCGTCGCGAACCGGTCACCCCAGTACGTGAGCCGCCTGACCGGGCCGCCGTCCACGGACACCGCGTACGCCTCCTGCGGGCCGCGCCGGAACGACCGGCTGCCGTCGCGAGTCGAGGTCCAGGCGACGTGCATAGCTGACGGGTTCAGCCGCGGATGCAGCATCGGGGCGTGGTCAGCGGTCAGCCGCCGCGCCTGGGTGCCACGGCCGTGCGCCGCTTCGCTCAGCGAGGCGAGCCAGACATCGTCCTCAGCCGCGAACGTGATGAGATCGCGTGCAATGCGCGGGTAGCGCAGGTCACACGATTCGGCTACACGCCGACCTTATCCGTGGACCGCACGGCCGCGGCGCGGCGGCTGGTAGCGCGGTCAGGCCCTGGTGGCTGATCACAGTGATCGAATCGCCTGTCTCCCCACTGCACGATGAGCCCGGCTACGTCCCCGTCCAGCATCAATCCAACCGCTCGACGCTCATCTGGGCGAATTCGCAGAACGCCATCCACGCCGCGCCGACATCATGTCGGTCCGGTAGGTCGGCGGAAGCAAATGACTCACCGTACAACCATTGGTACAGCCCACGCCGACCAGCGGAAACACCGTTCTCGACATGACCAAGCGCTGCCGGGAGTCTCCGACGGTGTCGCGCTTGTTTCGACCGTCGCCGCCAAGTACGTCCGCTGGTTCTGGCACGATGCGAACGATGACCGAGATTCCCGCCAGATTGTCAATCGTTACGTTGGGCGCGCGGGACATGGGCGTTCTCCGCTCGTTCTACCGGGCGTTGGGCTGGTCGGAGCTGCCTAGCAGCGACGACACCTGGGCCGGATTTCTTCTCGGCGGCGTCCTGCTGGCGCTGTTCCCGCTGCCCGACCTAACCGCTGAGGCCGCGCCGGGCAGCGGCGGCCCGACCGGATGGTCGGGCGTCACGCTCGCCTGCGCCGTAGGTACCCGAGAGGAGGTCCACACCGCCTTCGCCGCAGCCGTTGCCGCTGGCGCGACTCCAGTGGCCGACGCCACCGACCGATCCTGGGGCGGGCGCTCCGCGTTCGTGGCCGACCCCGAGGGCAACCGCTGGGAGATCACCTGGTCACCACGAGCCTCCTTCGACGCACGAGGCGCCCTGCTGTCCTGGGACTGAGCCCGGGCCGGCGAGAGCGTCATCGATGGTGGCTCCCGGGCCGCTGGCACCGTCTCCTGCGCCGAGTGGAGACCAGCTCGGTGGGCCTCGGCTCCCGACACCACGTGACGCACGCTGCGACACAGGCCAAAGCGGTCTTTGATGAGTTCCGCAATCGGCTGCCTGCTGATCCAGCCGAGGATAGAGTTGGCTCGATCAACAAAGCGCGCCGTTCGACGGCCAGGGAAGTGTGCGGCGGTTCGCGCAGCGACTCGCATTGTCGCGAAGGAACCGGACTTTACGAAGATTGTTTCTCCCGGGCATACGTACCCGCGAGTAGCACATCCACGTGCACGGGGACGGATGCGGCCACGACCCGGTTGAGCACGGCGACCATCTGGACTGTGTCCACGATGGACACCGGCACGCTGCCCACGAAGGCCGCAGCCGTGCCGCCTAGTCTGGCTGCATGGCGATCGGCGCACGCCGGACTGACACCGACCTATACGTTCGTGGGTGCGAAACACTCGTCGCCTCCTGGGAGGGGTACGCCCGAGGGGCGAGCGGTGCGGCCGTGCGGCGCTTCCCCGGTGTCGCCGCCGCCGTCTTTCCGCACGGGCCGGAGCGCAGCGTCTACAACAACGCACTACTCGAGCATGATCGCGAGGCGAGCGAACGCTCCGACGCCCTCGACGCTATGGAGGCTGCATACGCGGCGGCCGGCGTCGACCGGTTCGCCGCCTGGGCACACGAGAGCGACGAGGCGATGCGCCGTGATCTCGAAGGGCGCGGCTACACACTCGACACGACGACCCGCGAGATGGGTATGGCCCTCAACGACATCCGCCTTCCCCGTCCTGGGATCGAGGTCGGACCGGCGGACTGGTCCGAGTATCTGAGAAGCGAGGGCCTCCCTCCGGGTTTTCTCAAGGACGCCGATCACGCAGCCTTCCACGTGTTGGTCGCCCGCGTCGACCACGCCGTTGTCGCGGCCGCCCTGGCGTACGACTTCGACGGCGACTGCGGGATCTACAACGTCGGGACGGTCGAATATGAGCGGCGGCGCGGCCTGGGTACTGCGCTGACCACCGCCCAGCTGTACGGCGCGCTCGAGCGGGGATGTCGGACCGCAAGCCTCCAGTCGACGCCGATGGCCGAGCACGTGTACGCCGCGGTGGGCTTCCGCGACCTCGGCCGGATTCTCGAGTACGTACCGTCGAACCGCAGTCAAGTGCGGTGAGTGGCGGCCAGGGCAACGTCGTTGGTGTGGGCCGGCTCCTCCGTCGAGGGCTCGCATTGGAGTACGCGACGCTGGCCTGGAACGTCGTCGGCATGGTGGTCCTCGGTGTCGCCGCGTTGGCGGCTCGGTCGGTCGCGCTGGTCGGGTTCGGCCTGGACTCGCTGATCGAGATCGCGGCGTCGATGGTCGTCGTTTGGGAGCTGTCCGGCGTCGGCGAAGCTCGGCAGAAGCGGGCCCTCCGCCTCATTGGCACGGCCTTCGGAGCTCTTGGGTTGTACATGGTGGTCCAGTCCACGATCGTGCTGGTCATAGGGTTCCACCCGCACCACAGCCTGCCTGGTATCGCCTGGACCGCGATCACGGCAGTCATCATGTTCTCCCTCGCCTTCGGAAAGGCGCGCACGGGCGCGGCCCTCGACAATCCGGTGCTGCGCACCGAGGGCCGGGTCACCCTGGTCGATGGCTTGCTGGCGACCGCCGTACTGGCCGGGTTGGTGCTCAACGCCTCGCTAGGTTTGTGGTGGGCCGATCCACTGGCCGGCTACGTCCTTGTCCTCTACGCCGCCCGTGAGGTCCGGACGATCTTCAAACGTGAGCCCCCTGACCGCACAACGAGCTGACCACGCTTCCGAGCCGGCCGCGCTACGCTGCGGCCATGCCCCTGGGAGGCAGCCACCCTGCTCACCTCGCCGCGAGCCAGGCGCAGTTGACGATCGTTGTCGTCGCTGGGTTGATAATTGTCGCCATCATTGTCGCCAGGATCGTCGTGCTCGCTCGGCGTACGGACTTCAGCGGTTACCGGTTCGGCGCCGATGTGGTCGTACGCTGTCGCGACGGCCACCTGTTCACGACGACCTGGATTCCTTTCGTGTCGCTCAAGGCCATCCGCTTGGGCCTGGTCAGACTTCAGTACTGCCCGGTCGGCCGGCACCTGACGTTCGTCACTCCGGTCAAGGACTCGGATCTGACCGACCTGGAGCGGCGGATGGCTGAGCGGTACCACGACGGGGGGATACCGTAACTCCCGGCCGATCGGTCACGAGCTGAATCCGGATCCCTTTGACGATGCGCTGCTGGGCGTGCAACCGTTGATGGAGCGTCCCACGAGGAGGTACGTCCATGCCCACCCACGACCTCTATACGACTCCGGTCGAGCCGCAGGGCTGGGACGTCCCGTTAGCCGGCGAGACGCGTTTCAGCTGGGAGTACGACGACGGCCGGGAGAAGCTGCTGTCGCTCTACCAGAAGGGCAAGGACAAGCAGTGGGATTCGGTCAAGCGGATCGACTGGGAGCTCGAGGTCGACCCGTACGACGCACTCGGCCTGCCGGATCAGGCGATGGCGATCTACGGAACGCCGTACTACGACCGCATGACCGAAGCGAATCTGCGCGACCTGCGTAGGCATCTCGCCTCGTGGCAGTTCTCCCAGTTCATGCATGGCGAACAGGGCGCGATGATCACCGGTGCCCGGATCGTCGAGACCGTGCCGGACCTGGACGCGAAGTTCTACTCGGCGACCCAGACAATGGACGAGGCGCGCCATGCCGAGGTCTTCGCGAGATTCCTCCACGAGAAGATCGGCCTGGTGTACCCGATCAACCCCAAGCTGCAGCAGTTATTGGGCGACACCCTCTCCGATTCGCGCTGGGACATGCCGTACCTCGGTATGCAGGTGCTCATCGAAGGACTTGCGTTGGCCGCGTTCGGACTGCTGCGTGACGTGACAACCAAACCGCTGCCGAAACAGATCCTCACCTACGTGATGCAGGATGAGGCCCGGCATGTGGCGTTCGGTCGGATGGCCCTGCGGGATTACTACAAGCAGCTCTCGGCGGCTGAGATCGCCGAACGGGAAGCGTTCGTCGTCGAGGGCTGTTACCTGATGCGTGATCGCATCCGCGGCGTGGAGGTTTGGGAGAACATCGGCATCCCGACCGCCGAGGTGACGGAGATGCTCGACAACTCACCGTACGTGAAGCTCTTCCAGAGCCTGCTTTTCAGCCGGATCGTGCCCTGTGTGCGCGATATCGGACTGTGGAGCGACAAGATCCGGGCCGCCTACGATTCGATGGGCGTGCTGGACATGGCCAAGGGCGACCTCGACGCGTTGATGCGTCAGGACGAGGACCTCGCCGAAACCATGGATGCCGAGCGTTTCGCCACCGAGGAGGCCGAGCGTAGGTCCGAAGTGGACGACGTTATCACCGCCGTCGGCTGAACGTCCGACCAGCTGCGCGCCGACCTCGCCGCCCCCGCGTGAGCGTCAGTGGCCGGCCTCGTGATGGTCGTGGCCGGGCAGACAGTGACTGCTGGTGGTGGCGGGCAGGTCCAGGATCGGGTTGCGGTCGAAGAAGTTCGTCGGCTTGAGGGTGAAGCCGCAGTACTCGACCGGCATCACCGGCCAGTCCTCGGTACGCGGGAAGTGGGTCGCGCCGAAGGTGTGCCAGACGACGATGTCTTGACCGTCGATGTCGCGGTCCTGCGCGACGAAGGCTGGCAGACCGCCGCCGCCCGGATGCTGGTTGACGAGTTCGCCGGCGGCGTACCGCTCGCTCGGGTCGTACCGGGTGACCCAGACGTGCCGGCTGGCGAACGCGGCCCGCCGCGCGACCGACGAGGTCTGATCGGCGAGCAGCAGGGGCGCGCTCTCCGTCCGCAGCGTGTACCCGACGGGTTGGCCCAACCGGTTGGTCGAGCCGGGGTTGGTGATCCGCCAGACCCGGCCGACCGAGGCATCGGCGCTGCGGGCGGCCATCGACTCGCGGGTCAGACGGGTGGACCGACGGGTGAAGGCGTTGCCGTACGGGTTCTCGGGGCTCACCGGCAACCGGACGATGTCCAGTTCCTCCACGGCGTTACGGGGACCGTCGAGGAACATGTCCAGCCGCGCGCAGAACATGTGCTGGTGGTACGGCGCCCCCAGTCCCGGAGCGATCTGCCACGCGTACGGCGAACCGTCCTGATAGGACGATGTGAACACCACGCCCGTCGCCTTCACCTCGAGCTGGATCGTGCCGTCGAGGTAGAGGTACCAGTAGAAGCCGTAGTCGTAGTTTCCGACCGTGGCGAAGAACGAGATGACGAGCCGGCGCTGGCGGCGCGTCTCGTTGCTCTCGGTGAACAGATCGGTGTGCTTCCAGGCGATGCCGAAGTCCTCTTCGTGCATGCAGACCGCGTTGGGAATGACGCGCGGCTCTGCGTTGCCGTCGGCCAGCACGGCGTCGAAGTAGTAGATCTCACCCAGACAGTCGCAGCCGAGCGTGAGCGAGTTCGCCTGCTGCCCGAGCAGGTACTCACCGGCGTCGAAGTAGTTCTGCCAGAATCGTACGGGCGACGGGTCGGCGTAGGGGACGACCATCTCGGCGATGGAGGCACGGTAGATCAGCGGGCGGTCACGTTCGCCGTCGCGGATCGCGAGGTGGTGCAGCACCAGGCCTTCGCGCGGGTCGAACCCGACCCGGAACGACCAGCCCTGCCAGCTCACCGCCTCACCGTCCACGGTGAAACTGGGGCCCTCCGGCTGGGTGATCTCGATCGGGCGCAGGTCGGTCCGTGCCGGGCCGACATACGCCGGATCGTCAAAGTTGCCCTCCTCCCGCGGCACCGGAAGCAGAGCGTGGTCGATCAGGCGGATCACGCGGCGTTCGGTGAGGTCCACGTATGCGACGACGCCGTCGACCGGATGGGCCCAACAGTGGTCTTCCGGCCGGTTGGCGACGAACGACAGCACCCGCAGCATCCGACGGCCCGGTTCTCCGTCGAAGCCGAACGAACCGGCGGAGAGCGGACACGGACGGACGAGGTCGAGGTCGGTGATGCCGCGCCGGTTGATGGCCGCCACCCAGCCCGGATCGGCCTTGACGATCTCATCGACGGCGATGAACTCCTCGAGCAGGATCGGCGGCTGCCCGTCGACCACCGGGTTCACGGCTCGGCGCGAATCGACGGCGGCTCTGGTCAGCGACGCGACCACGATGGTGCTCTCTCCGGTGGAGGTGTTGAGCAGGATCGCGCGGATCTGGCGGTCGACCGCGGTGCCTGGCTGATGTGCGAGCACCTCGCCTTTGAGCGGCTCTTCCAGTCCGAGATAAGCGAACCGGGTCGTCTCGGTGACGAGACCGTGGTCGACGAGGAGTTGTCGGGCATAACGGATCTCGTCCGCGGAGAGTCCCTGCAACGGGTGGGTGACCGCACTCGGCGTCGGGGTGGGGGTGTGGTCGGTGAGCGTCATGTCGGGTCTCCTTCTACCGCGTACAGCCTACGGTGGCGGGGGGGTGTGGTCCCCCCCGCCACCGGGTTGTCCGGTCGATGACACCAGCAGTC
>JBKPDY010000128.1:0-16569 GCA_046728155.1 Actinomycetota bacterium | reverse complement strand
CCGTGGTTCACCGCGCCCCGTGTACGCTCGCGCCGTGGCCAATCCCCAAGCTGTCGACCGGATCCACGTAGGTGTCGTCCTCAGTGAACCTGATGATCTCGGCGCGTGGCTCAACGACGGGGCAGCCTTCGACGCGGCCGGCGCCGACCTGCTGTGGCTCGATCTCCGTTCGCATCCGCAGGTCGATCCGCTCGTCCTCACGGCGGCACTCGCCGCGGTGACGTTCAGGGCAGTTCTCGTCGCTGACCTACCGGAAGGCGAAGGCGGGTTGCGTACGCTCGCAACGATTGAACGGCTGAGCCGCAAGCGCCTGCGGACCGTTGCGGACGCGGGCCCAGCGGCCGAGGAGCCCGATGCCGGGGGGCGCACGGGGGTGTTCCGACGAATCTCCGGCGAGCAGACAAGCTATGAGCACAGTGACACGGACGGTCTTCGACGTTGGACGGCCGTGCCCATCCCCGACGGCCGCTCAGCCTGGCGGGCGACTCTGGCCGATGCCGCGGACCGGGGCTTCGGCGGCGTGCTGGTGCGAGCGGACACTCGCCTGCTCGACCTCCTCCGCAACCCCGACGAGGAGGGCGACCGCCGCGACCTCCAACTCGCGCAGGGCTGACCACGGTTCCGCTCCGCCGCCCCCGGTTTGATCTACTTGACGCCATCCGGCGAAGGTCTAGCATTTTTGGTACCGGCAGCGTCCCCACTGCAGGGAATCGAACGATCCCAGCGGTCCCGACGAAGGGAGACCGATGTGGAGATCACGCGGCGCGAGTTCCTTCAACTGAGCGCGGCCGGGGGGCTGGGCGTCTCGGTCCTCGGCTTCGACCTCGCCCCAGCCACACAGGTCAAGCTGAAGCTTCGAATCGAGGGGGCAACGGTCGCGCACTCCGTCTGTCCATACTGCGCGGTGGGATGTGCTCTGCTCGCCTACACCCGGAAGACGTCGGACGGCAAGGTCGAACTACTCCAGATCGAGGGTGACCCGGACAGCCCGGTCAACGAGGGAAGGCTGTGTCCCAAGGGAGCCACGGCGCTGCAGCTCGCGGTCTCCCGTCGGCGCGTGCAGAGCCCGCTCTACCGTGCAGCCGGTGCGAAGGAGTGGAAGCAGGTCTCGTGGGACTTCGCGCTCGACCGGTTGGCCCAGAACATCAAGACCTCGCGTGATCGCACGTTTGTCACGACGGACGCCGACGGAAACGTCGTCAACCGGTGCGAAGGCATCGCCTTCGCCGGCGGCGCGGCGTTCAGCTCCGAGGAGGGCTACTTCGCCACGAAGGTGATGCGTGGCCTTGGAATGGTCTATCTGGAGCAACAGGCCCGCGTTTGACACGGTCCCACGGTGGTCAGTTTGGCCGCCTCGTTTGGCCGCGGAGCCATGACCAACCACTGGCGTGACATCAGGCATGCCGACTTGATCCTGATCAATGGCGCCAACCCCGCCGAGGCGCATCCGGTCGGCTTCCAATGGATGATGCGGGCGAAGCTCGAGCGGGGCGCGAAGATGATCCACGCCGACCCTCGCTTCACCCGGACCTCCGCCGTTGCCGACAAGCATCTGCGCATCCGGACCGGGACCGACGTCGCCTACTTCGGTGGGCTGATCAACTACGTGCTGCAGAACAACCTGTACCACAAGGAGTACGTCCAGTTCGCGACGAACGCTGGCCTTGTGGTGAAGGAAGGCTACGCGTTCAACGACGGACTGTTCAACGCCTACGACCAGACCAAGCGCTCCTACGACCCTACACAGTGGACATACGAGAAAGGGCCGGACGGTTTCGCCAAGGTCGACATCGAGCACCCGCGCTCGGTGCTCAACCTGATGCGCACACACTACAGCCGCTACACCCCCGAGATGGTCGAGCGCATCACCGGAATCCCGGCGGCCGAGTTCCAGGAGGTGGCCCAACTCGTGGGTGAGATGGGCCGGCCGGACAAGGTGATGACGATCGTCTACGCGGTCGGCTTGACCCACCACTCCACCGGCGTACAGCTCATCCGGTCCGGTGCCCTGCTCCAACTGCTGCTCGGTAACATGGGGCGCCCCGGTGGCGGGATGAACGCGGAGCGCGGACACGCCAACATCCAGGGCAACACCGACCACGCGATCTCCTGGGATATCCTGCCGGGATACCTGAAGGTTCCCGCTCCGGGGCAGCGCACGGTCGACGACTACGTGACCCAGAGCGCGAGCAAGAAGCTTCGTCCGAACTCGTTGAACTACTTCGGCACGAACTACCGCAAGTTCATGGTGAGCCTACTGAAGACCTGGTATGGGGACGCGGCCACCAAGGGCAACGAGTTCGCCTTCGCCTACCTGCCCAAGCCGGCCAAGAACGCATCCTGGCTCAGCATTTTCGATCAGGCGCTACGCGGGAAGATGGAAGGGCTCATGCTCTCCGGCATGACGGCGACGAGCATCGGGCCCGACTCCAACCAGGTGCTGCAGGCGCTGTCAAACCTCAAGTGGCTCTGTGTCATGGACGCCTTTCCGACCACGAGCTCCGAGTTCTGGACCGCACCTGGCATCGATGCCAGCACGGTCCAGACCGAGGTGTTCCTGCTGCCGGCCACGCACTGGATCGAAAAGGACGGCTCGTTCACCAACAGCGGGCGCTGGGCGCAATGGAAGGAACAGGTCCTGCCGCCGGAAGGCCAGTCCCGACACGACCACTGGATCATCGCGGAGCTGTTCGCGCGGGTTCGCGATCTATACAAGCAGCAGGGCGGCGCCTTCACGGATCCGATCATGGCCCTCACCCTCGCATACCAGGATCCGCGCCAACCGACGCTGGACGAGATCGCTCAGGAGATCAACGGCCGCGATCTCACGACCGGTCAGCGGTTGATGACGTTCGGTGCGCTCAAGGACGACGGCACCACGACCGCCGGCGACTGGATCTACACGGGCCACTATCCCGAGGCCGGAAACCTGACCAAGCGTCGCGACGGAGTCCAGGACCCAGCCACGAACGACCCGACCGGCATGGGTTTCTACCCCCATTGGGCCTGGAGCTGGCCGGCCAACCGGCGGGTCCTGTACAACCGCGCCTCGGCCGACCCGAAGGGACAGCCGTGGGACCCCGAGCGGCCCGGCATCAAATGGGACGCCGCGGCCGGCCTGTGGACGGGCGACGTACCGGACTACCCGCCGACCGCCGATCCGAGCAAACCGGACTCGCCGCTGCCGTTCATCATGACCGGGGAAGGCACCGGACGGCTCTTCAGCAACGGCGTCGCCGATGGCCCGTTCCCCGAGCACTACGAGCCGGTCGAGTCGCCCATCAACAACCCGTTGCACCCCACGGTGTCGGCGACTCCTGTTGCCTTCCTCTACGACTCGGCGGCCGGGCGGGCCAACCGGTTCGGCACAGCGGCCGACTACCCGTACGTAGCGACCTCCTATCGATTGACCGAGCACGAGCACTACATCACCCAGCAGGTCGAGCACCTCGTCCAGCTGCAGCCCGAGGCCTTCGTCGAGGTGCCGGCCGAACTGGCGCGCGAGAAAGGAATCGAGACCGGCGACCATGTCCGGGTGTTCTCGAAGCGGGGGAAGCTCGAGGTCCGGGCCGTCGTGACGAAGAGACTGGGTCCACTGACGGTGGACGGAAAGAAGATCTATCAGATCGGCATTCCGATCCACTGGGGCTTCGTTGGCATCAACACCGGTCAGCACTGGCTCGCCAACGCCCTCACTCCCTTCGTGGGAGACGCCAGCGCACGCACCCCGGAGTTCAAGGCCTTCCTCGTCAACATCGAGAAGATGTGATGGGATGGGAGCGCCACCCGACGAAGCCCTGAGCCCGTGGCCGACCCACCGGGCGCGAGCCGAGGTGCTGCGCGAACGGTATCCGTTCGCGGCCGAGGTGCTGGGGCTCTACGTCGCCCTGGTCGATGTGTGGCAGGACACCTGGGCTCTCGTCCGACCGGATCCGCCACCACCTCAGCATGTGGCGCGGTGGGCCGCCGCACAGGTACTCGCCCAGGTCGTCAAGGCGACCGAGGCGGCCGGACCCGAGGCGATGGCGACGGCGGCCCGCGACAGGTTCGACGCGGGAGGGCTGGAGCAATCGCTGGCCGGGTGGCTCGCCGGGAGTGAGCTGCCTCCGATCGAGACCTATCTGGCACGCGCGGCGTTGTGGCCGTTGCTTGTGGCACTCCAGGATCTGGCCACTTCGGCGTGCGCGCAGGATCCGGCGGCAAGGGGCGGCCGGCGCTGCCCGCGCTGCGGCGGGACGCCGCAGGTCAGCGTCCGCGCCCTGGCCGAGGATCGGCTGGTCAGCGGAGCTCGCCAGCTGATCTGCGCGCGGTGCGCACACGCCTGGAGCTATTCGGCCAGCGCCTGCCCGTCCTGCGGGGAAAACGCGGGAGCAAAGCACACGGTGTACGCCGAGCATCGCGAGGGCCCGGTTGTGGGCCACGACGACGAGACGGGGGCCGACCCTCCACTGTTCCCGCACATCCGTATCGACGCGTGCGCCACCTGCGACCGGTACCTCCTCGATGTCGATCTCAGCCGCGACGCCAAGGCCGTGCCGGAGGTAGACGAGCTGGCGGCCCTGCCCCTCGCGCTGTACGCCGCCGACCAAGGCCTCTCCAAGATCACACCCAACCTGATGGGGTTCTGATGGTTGATATCACGCCCGGCCAGGCCTATGGCTTCTTCACCGATACGAGCGTGTGCATCGGCTGCAAGGCGTGCGAGGTCGCCTGCAAGGAATGGAACCAGCTTCCCGGCAATGAACCGGCCTTCGGCGACGGCTACGACAACACCGGCAGCCTCAACGAGCAGAACTGGCGACACGTGCAGTTCATCGACCGGGTCCCGGATCAGACATCAGGCGCCGGCCAAGGGCGCGCCTGGCTGATGATGTCGGATGTCTGCAAGCACTGCACCCACGCGAGCTGTATGGAGGTCTGCCCGACGAACGCGATCATCAAGACGGAGTTCGACACGGTTTACATCCAGCCGTCGGTGTGCAATGGCTGTCGCAACTGCATCTCGGCCTGCCCGTACGGCGTGATCGGAATGGACGAGCAGACCAACGTCGCTCAGAAATGCACGCTCTGCTACGACCGCCTCCAGGGTGGGCTGGAACCGGCCTGCGCCAAGGCCTGCCCGACCCAGTCGATCCAGTTCGGCCCGGTCAAGGATCTGCGTCTGACCGCCAAGAAGCGGGTGGACGACCTGCATGCCCAGGGCGTGACCGAGGCGCGCCTGTACGGCGCGGATGACTCCGTTTACGGCGGACTCAACGCCTTCTTTCTGCTCATGGACGAGCCGGAGACGTATGGGCTGCCCAACGCGGCCAACGCGGTGCTGCCCAGCCGGAATAACGCACGAGGTTACCTCGCCACCGTGGTCACGGCGGCCCTGGGTGTCATCGGTGGGCTGATAGCCCTGCGCCGCCGCCGCGAGCCGTCGCCGCCGACGGCTACCCCCGCTGAACCCGAGCCCTCGCCGATCGCGGGCGGAGGTGCACGATGACGCTGCTGGCCGACGCGGGCGAACATTTCGTGCGGGCACCCGACTGGACGTGGTACATCCTCTTCTACTTCTTCCTGGCGGGACTGTCCGGCGGGTCGTACGTCCTCGCCGCGTTGTTGCGTATCAACGGCAATCCGATCGACGAACCCGCCGCCCGGCTCGGGTTCTATGTCGCGTTCCCCGCATTTCTGGTCTGCCCGGTGCTACTCACGCTCGACCTCCGCCAACCTCTCCGGTTCTGGCACATGCTCGTCAACACGACGCCGGATAACGCTGGCCTCAACTTCAAGTACTGGTCGCCGATGTCGGTCGGGTCGTGGGCGCTGATCGTGTTCGGACTCTTCGTCACGGTGTCGTTCGTCGATGCGGTGGTGCGTGACCGCGGTCGGGCCCCCCTTCTCCCCGGCGCACTAGGAAAGCTCTGGACGGCGGTCGGGGCGCTCCTCGGCCTCTTCATCGCCGGCTACACCGGGGTCCTGCTCGCCGTGTCGAACCAGCCGGTGTGGAGCGATACATGGGCGCTCGGCGCACTGTTCCTCGCCTCCGGGCTGACCGGCTCGGCCGCGCTGCTCAGCTGGCTGGTGCACCGACGCGCGGACGCACGAGCAAGTATTCGGGTCTTCGAGCGGTTCGAGCGCCTCTTCCTCGTGCTCGAGGTCGCCTTAATTGTGGTCTTCGTGCTGCTGCTCATCGGCCCCGGGGAGCTCAGGAAGGCGTTCGCCTACCCGTGGTTGCTGCTCTGGCTGGTGGCGTTCGCAAGCATGGTGCCCGGCCTGACCGGCGTGGCCACCACGCGGCGCGAGGTCACCGGCGACGGCGCGGTCGCGGTGCGATCGTCCCACGCGGTCGCATGGGTGGCACTGCTGGTGCTCATTGGCGTGCTGGCCCTTCGCGCTGCGGTGATCTTCAGCGCCCAGTGACGTGATGCTGGCCCTGCGCGTCACGTCGCGTACGGCCGTGGATGGCGAGGTATTCAAGCAGCGGAACGATGACCTTACGGGTGGTGCCGAGAGCCTCGCGTGCCTGCCCGGCGGTGAATGGCTGCGTCAGCTCGGCAAGTAGGCCGACCGCGTGGGCGACCGTGCGTGGCAGCAGCACCACTCCCGGCGCGAGTCGCACGAGGCGGCCAGCGCGTACCGCGGCGGCTATCTCCCTTGCCTGTAGCCCGATAACGGCCAGTTCATCCTCGGACGGAACGGTGAAGCCGGCACCGACGAGTCGCTCCAGCGCGGCCAGAGCGTTCCGGACGGTCGGCGCGAGCGTGTCCGGCGCGTCGGCAGCAACGATGACACCGTCCCTGATGACCAGCGGAGGAAACACGAGCGCCGGTACAAGACGAATATCCGGCAGCTCAAGCATCTTGCGCGCATCGTCGACACCCAGCGGTCCGGCGGCAGGATCGTCGGCTCGTCGGGCGACCATCGCCGCCAGCCGATCCCGCAAGGCGCGCTCCAACTCGGGCGCGACCAACCAGTCGCCGACCAACGGCCGTACTGGTGGATCGATGCCGATCGCGCGCAACGATCCTTCGCGGACGAAGCCGCGTCGGCTCAGTTCGCTCAGGCCGTCAGGTGTGTCCGAATAGGACTCCAGCTCGCCGGCGCGTCGGCGAGCGGCCCCCCGGCGGCGCAGCGGGATCGGGTCGACATCGAGCATGACCGCGCCGCCGGCGATTCCTCGGTCGTGGCGGAGCACGATCCGATCGCCGACCCGCAACGGCAACGGGGCAGCAAGGGCGAGTCGCGCCGTGTCGGCGCCGATTGGCCGTACCGTACAGCTGACGGTAGCGGTGCCCGCGTGTACCAACAGCTCTCTGGGCAGGTCTTTGGGACGGCAGAGCCGCGTCCGCACATCGGCCACCGCCGTGCACCGGTACATGCCCGGAGACATCAAGGCGTCGCCCCGCTCGATCGCCGTCCGCCCCGGGCCGCGCAGGTTCAACGCCACCCTCGCGACGCCGGCCACCTCGTCGGCATGTTTGTTGAGCGTCTGCATCTCGCGTATGACGAAGCGGCCGGAGGTGCGCGCAAGCTCGAGAACGTCGCCGGTCCGCACGGTGCCGGCCGCGAGCGTACCGGTGACGACGGGGCCGGCACCGCGGATCGTGAAGCTGCGATCCACCCACAGCCGGACCGGAGCCGACGTATCGCTCTCTGGCAAACGCCCTACGAGATCGTCGAGCGCGTCGCGAAGCTCCGGCAGGCCGTCTCCAGTTCGCGCGCTGACCGCGACCCACGGGATGTCGCCGAGGCTGGTCCGTCGAATCTCGTCGAGCGCCTCCTCGGCCGCGAGCTCCGGTTCCATCAGATCCGTCTTCGTCACCGCCAGCAGACCGTGGCGGACGCCGAGGGAGTGCAGCGCCAACAGATGTTCGGCCGACTGCGGCATCCAGCCCTCGTCAGCGGCGACAACGAACAGTACGGCCGGAACCGGGCCGACGCCGGCAAGCATGTTGCCGACGAACCGTTCGTGGCCCGGTACATCGACGAAGGCGATCGGCCCGCGACGCCCGTCCGTCCACACGAAACCGAGGTCGATCGTCAACCCGCGCCGCCGCTCCTCCTCCCACCGGTCGGGCTCCATGCCCGTCAATGCGCGCAGCAGGGCGGACTTTCCGTGGTCGACGTGACCAGCGGTCGCGATCACATGCATGCTCATTGCGGGTGTCCTCAACATGTGGCGGAGGCGGACGGGAATCGAACCCGCCGACGCGTTCGTCACACGTCCCACGGCTTTGAAGGCCGGGGCCGGCACCAGCCGACTAACACCTCCGCGAAGACACTAGCGCGATGATCCTCGCGGCGTCAGCCCACGATGAGGAGCTCGTCGCGTCGCGGCACCAGCTCGCCGATCACCGGCGCACCAGGGATCTCGCCGGCGATGACCAGGCCGCCGGAGGTCTGCGCGTCGGCCAGGAGGAGTGCCTCGTCTTCGCTGATATCGCGGAACGACGTGTGCGGGCGGACCCACTCGAGGTTGCGTCGGGTGCCGCCGCTGACGTAGCCATCGGCGACAGCATTCCGTGCGCCGTCCAGGTATTCGACCGCCGCGGAGTCGATGACGGCCGTAACCCCACTGGCGCGGGCTAGCTTCAGCACGTGGCCGAGCAGACCGAACCCGGTGACGTCGGTGGCGCAGCGACAGCCACGGTCGACGGCCGCGGATGCGGCATCGCGGTTCAATGTCGTCATGGCGGCGACCGCGTGCTCGAAGACGTCGCCGGTAGCCTTGTGCCGAGAGTTGAGTACGCCGATTCCAAGGGGCTTGGTCAACGACAGCGGCTCTCCGGCGACACCGGCGTCGTTGCGGAGCATCCGGTCGGGAGCGACCACCCCGGCCACAGCCAGGCCGTACTTGGGTTCCGGATCATCGACGCTGTGGCCGCCGCCGAGGTGGCACCCGGCCTCGCCGGAAATGGCCAGACCACCGCGCAGAACCTCCGCCGCCAGTTCCATCGGTAACGTTTCGCGTGGCCAGCAGAGCAGGTTGACGGCGAGGACAGGCCTGCCACCCATCGCGTAGATGTCAGACAGCGCGTTGGCGGCGGCGATCCGCCCCCAATCGTAGGGGTCGTCGACGACGGGCGTGAAGAAGTCGGTCGTGAGGACGAAGGCCGGGCCACCGTCGGGCGCGGCGACCACCGCGGCATCGTCTCCGTGCTCCAGACCGACCAACAGGGGTCCGTACGCGCTCGGCATCGAGGCGTCGCTGCGGAGCCCGGCAAGCACTGTCTCCAGTTCCCCTGGGGGAATCTTGCATGCACATCCACCCCCGTGGGCATACTGCGTCAAACGAACCTGCGTCATCGCGCCGCGATCGGGGGTGCCGACAGCCATACCCATGCGTCCATTGTCAGGGGGCAACGGCTCGTTGTCAGACGACAGCGACCAACGGCGGCGCATTCCGGCGACCGACGTTCTCCTCGCCACGCCCGAACTTGCCGCGGCCATCGTCCGACTCGGCCGACTCCGGGTGAAGGAGGTCGTCACCTCCACGCAGCACCAGGCTCGCCGTGGTGAGATCGCGGTGGACGAGATCATCGACGCAACAATCGCGGCTCTGCCCGCGCATGCGACCACGCTTCACCGTGTCGTCAACGCAACCGGCGTGATCATCCACACCAACCTGGGGCGCGCTCCGCTCTCCGCGGCGGCACGCGACGCCCTCGCCATAGCCGCCGATGCGACGGACGTCGAGTTCGACTTGGCCACGGGCCAACGCGCCCGACGCGGCCGGGGCGCACTCGACGCGCTCGCCGCGGCGGTGCCCGCCGCCGAGGGCGTACATATCGTGAACAACAACGCCGGCGCTCTGCTCCTGTGCGCACTCGCCCTCGCGAGAGACCGGGAGATCATCGTGAGCCGAGGCGAACTGGTTGAGATCGGCGACGGTTTCCGCATCCCGGACCTGCTCACGTCCGGCGGTGCCTGGCTCCGCGAGGTCGGTACGACCAATCGGAGCTCGCTACGTGACTACGCCGACGCTATCGGCCCGCGGACCGCCTTCATCCTGAAGGTGCACCCGTCGAACTTTGTCATCTCCGGCTTTACGGCCGCGGTCGCCGTCGCGGACCTCGCCACGCTCGGGCCGCCGGTCGTCGTCGACATCGGCTCCGGGCTCCTCGCGCCGCACCCCTTGCTGTCCGACGAGCCAGATGCCGCCACCGTCCTCGGCAGTGGCGCCGACCTCGTCACCGCAAGCGCGGACAAGCTGTTGGGCGGGCCGCAGGCAGGTTTGCTGCTGGGTCGGGCTGATCTGGTCGAGCGCCTGCGCAGGCATCCGGCCGCCCGCGCGGTACGCGTCGACAAGCTGACCTTGGCGGCGTTGGAGGCGACGCTCACGGGCCCGACGCCGCCGGTCCGGGCCGCCATCGAGGAGCGGTCGACCGCATTGCATTTTCGGGCTCGGCAGATCGCCCGGCTGCTGCGCGATGCGGGCGTTGATGCCGAGCCGGTCGCGTCGGTCGCGGTCGTCGGCGGCGGCGGTGCTCCCGGAGTTTCGTTGTCCAGCGCGGCGGTGGCGTTGCCAGTCGGCCTCGCGGCGGCGCTGCGCACGGGCCAGCCGCCGGTCGTCGGACGCAGCGAGGACGGGCGATACCTCCTCGACCTGCGAACCGTTGCCCCGCAGGACGATGACGCGATTGTCGCGGCCGTGATCGCTGCTGCCGGGCAGGCGGCCACGTGACAATTGACGAGATGTTGCGGCAGGCCCGCGCGAACCTTCAGAGGCTGACACCGCATGAGGTCGCGACCGAGATGCGGGCCGGGGCGGTACTCGTCGACATCCGGCCGGAGTTCCAACGGCGGGCCGACGGCGAGATCCCCGGCGCGATCGTGATCGAGCGGGTCCAATTGGAATGGCGCTGTGACCCGGCGAGCCCGGCCCGGATCCGCGAAGCCGTCGACCACAACGTGCGCTGGATCATTTGCTGCGACGACGGCTACTCGTCGTCGTTGGCTGCCGCGTCACCGCAGGCGCTGGGTCTGCGCCGGGCGACCGACATGATCGACGGTTTCCGCGCCCGGCGATCGGCGGGCCTGCCAGTGCTGCATTCCCCAGAACCCACGCTCCCCCGCCTGTACCCCGCCTGACCGCGCCGTCTTGCGTCGGTAACACACCTGTCGCGCCGGGTGGAGTGCTGCCAATGATCGACGTCTGGCTCGGATACGTTGGCCGCGAGTATCGCGCCCGGAACCCGCGGACGCAGGGAACTGCCACCGTTCCAGACGCGCCGGTCGAACACGGCGTGGCCGGATCTGTGGTCGCGGACAAGTCGCCCGGGGACCCACGTCATATTTGCGCCCTTGTAGGGGCCACGACACGACGTAGCTCCAATCCTGTCCACAGAAACTCTCAGGCGACGGGGCGTCGTGGCCGGAATCGCGGGCGTTTGTCGGAAATGGTGGGACGCGCTGTCGAGGACAAGATCGCCCGTCGTCAGGTGGGATTCGACGTATGTAAGATAGTTGAAGAATCGCCGATCGCGGCGGCGTCGGAACTGGCTGGCGCGTCGATCGCGCTGCCGGAGCCACCACCACATGCCTGGCGCGGCCGTGACGGGCCATGACCTCCTTTCGTGGGTCAGGGCTTAGCGATCCGCGACCTCCCCGGTTGTGCTATCTGTCTCCAGGGCAATGTCCTCGGTGTAGTCCGACGTCAATTCAACGGCCATCGTGTCGGGCTGGAACTGCGGATCGAGCCGCACAAGATCCCATTCGTTGATCCAGGCCCGAACGTACTGACGCATCCGGGTAGCCCCAAGCCGCTCCAAGCCAGCTACATCCGGCGGTTCCCAACCGAATGCCGCGCCATGTAAGTCCTTCAAACGCGTGTAAGCCTGATTCAGCTCGGCACCGTCTGGTGGAGTCAACAGGGTCATATCGCGGTCGATGATGCGCATCCCCGCCTCGGCGCGGACGGCCAGCTCGGCTGCCTCGGGCGTCTCCTTCCCTCGTAGCTTCGCCGGCACCTGCGTTCGGTCGTCCTTGCCGGTGATGACGGCGGCCTCGAAGTCGTCAGTCATCGCCAACACGGCCGCGATGGGCAGGCCCGCCGCCCCGTGCTCGCCTCTCATCCAGCGGGTGACCTCGGCGTAGGACTTCGCACGTTGCTGTAGCGAATATCGCCCGATCAACTCCACCTCGTCGAAGAGTACGACCCAACCGGCACGACCGGCGGCGGCAAACAGCCGCGCGGCGAAACGCAACCGCTGCCGGGCCAGGTCGCGGGCCGATACCGGCGACAGCGTCACCGCCGCCTCGCCCATGTCCCTGAGCCGTCGCCGAAGCTCGGCGACGCCGATCGGATCGCCGGCCCAGAACCGCACTATGGCGTCGGCGAATTCGGTGTCGCGATCCCTGAGCTGCGCGTACAAGGCGAGCGTTGCGGGGAACCGCTCGTTCAGGTCGGCTGCGGGTGAGCCAGCCCAGCGCAGCAGATCGACGTACCCGCGACTCTCCAGATCGATCTCCTCGGCTGTCTCCGCGATAGCCGGTCCCGCACTGCCCGCGACCAAGGCCGTGTCGGCAGCCGCCCGGAACACCTTCACCGGGTCATAGAACGGTGTCTCCTTGCTGATCACTACCCGGCTGACGACGAAGCCATCGTCGAGTGCCAGCTGTGCAAGATGCTCCAGTAGATGGCTCTTGCCGGAGCCGAAGCCACCACCGATCAGCAATCCACCCGCGGTACCGGTAGACGCGGAGTCACGCAGCGCCGCGAACCGGTCTTCGATGCCGGATTGGCCGCTCCCGAGCACTTTCACCGCGTCCCGGCTGGGGACGCCCGACCGCAACGCTTCGATAGCCCGGCGAATTGCCACGCCGGGATCGGTCATCACCGACACGGTCATCGGACTGCCTCCAATCGGACACCCAACCGCATCAAGGCGGCGTACGGGTTGGGACGGCGCCGATCGCGGACCTCGTCAGCGACGCGCAGCTGCAGTGCGGCGTACGCGGGCAGCCCACGGACCTCGTCCGTGACGAGATCGGGCGGCATGAGGACGGTCAGGAGGAGCCCTTCCAGCTCATCTGTAGCGTCAATGAGCTGCCGGAGCACCTCGTAAGCGTCGAGCGCGGCCGCTTTCGAGTAGTAGTGCCCATCCCGCAGTCCCGCCGGAGGGCGGCGGGCGATCGCCAACCGCTCAAGATCGATCTGCAACACCAGGCCGGACCGCCCCGTTCGGCGCACCCACCGGCTTAGTGAGACGAGCAGAGGGCGGGCGTTGTGTCTGGCCACCTTTGTGAACAGGCCGACCTTGCGCAACTGGGCCGCCGGTATCTTCTCCCCACGCAGCCATCCGAGCACGGCCTCGCGTTCGGCCGGAGTCACATCGCCACGACCTAACGGTTCCTGGCAGAGGCGGAACATGGCCACCCGAAATTCGTGGCTGAGAGCTACGTCATCGAGAACGGCGCGTTCGAGCGTGCGACGCACGCTCCGGTACAGCTCTGTCGCATCGACCTCGTGATATGCGGCGACCGCAGCGACCGAGAGCTCGGGCGTGCGGCCAGCGTCGCCATCACCGTCCTGCGGCAGGCTGTCGAACCCTCCGACTTCGTTTTTGTCCGGCGGCGGGAACCCCGCCCGATCGTACGCCCGACGCACAATCAACTCGGCAAGCGCGACCCAGTCCACCTGCCGAGCGACGGCCGCGAATACCTGGTCGACCATGTGCACCCGAGTAGCTGCGGCATCGACGGCGACATGGAGATACTCCTCCGCTCCGCCCAACGCGGCCAAGCCCTCGGCGAGATCGCGCGCGACGGAGTCGTCGCCGGTGACCAGCAGCTTGACCGCGGACCCGCCCCGGCTCACATAGCCGACGAGGTACTCGGTCTCAAGGAACGCCAGGTAGTCCGCGGTCTCCATGGGTGCGCCGCCGCCCGGAAGCGCGGCCCTGGGGCTGGGTACGGTCACTGTCCAGCTCCGGCAACATGTGACGCGGCGGAGTCGCCGAGCGTGAACGATACGCCCCAGTAACGTTGCTGCTGGCCGGAGCGGGCCACCGTGGTCAACACCCCCGAGCCCTTCGTCCCGGTACTCGCCGACCAACGCAGCACCCGTGGGCTGCGCCCGGTTGTTGTGACCCCGCTCTGGTCGAGCAGATAAAGATCACGTGCGAACTCCTGCTTGGTGTAGTCGCGCCCCTGCCCGGGCAACAGTGTGAGCGCCGACCAGATGTCGACGAGGCGTACCACGGCGTCTGGCTTCTTGCGCTCCCGTGCAATCACGAACTCGTACGCTCCTCGGATGCTGTCCAGGAAAGCCTCCGCCTTGAACCGCGGTGCCCGGTCCTGCGCGGCCGCAAGCAAGCCGACCAGCACGGACGGGCGCAGTCTCCGTTCACGAACGCGGTCGATCTCGACGGCGGCGTCGGCTGGGAACACTCGGACAAGGGACGGATAGCACAGGAGGCGCTCATCCTCTTCGAACATCGCGACGCCGGCGGAGGTCGCGGCGGCCATCAACTCCTTGGCGTACCCGCCCGAGGCGAGGTAGTCCTGCTCGTCGATGTCGAATCCAGACCGCGCCAGGCTGGCCTCGGCAGCCAAGTTCGCGGCGGCGGTTTCCGCGGCCGCCAACGCCCGGCGCAGATCCCGCAGCTGGCCGTTCCTCGCGCCTGCGCGCGCCTTTCGCAAATCCCTGGTCGCCGTCGCGGCAGTCCTCAACGCGGCCTCGACAGCTCGCTCGGTCGCCGCCAGCGCATCCTCGAACACGTCCACCATCCTCGTGCCTCCCATCGATGTCGCCGCCGAAGACCAACCTACCGACAGGCTCCGACACGTTCACGACGCCTCGCCCGGCCGATGCGAGAGCCTCGACGTGGTGCTCGCAGAGCCAGGCCGGTTGAGCAAGATCAATCGGCGTACATATCAACCAGGCTGCCCACCGGCCCAGGCGCTGCCCGCCGCGTCCACTGTGGACTATCTCGGGGCGGTGGTTCGGGTTCGTCGACGGTGAGGAGGCCGGTGTGGTCGGCGGGCACCGTGTACCGGCGGCCGTTGGGGGCTTGCCATTCGTAGGCGCCGTGACCAAGGTGACGTAGTTTGAGGTTCTTGGCGTGTTTGAGCCGGTTGTGATGCCCGCACAGCGAGTCGAGGTTGTCCCGGGTGGTGGGTCCGCCGCGGGACCAGGGATATCGGTGGTCGGTCCGGCATTGGGTTGCGGGGCGGCGGCAGCCCACCGCCCGGCAGGCCCGGTCCCGCAGCCGGGTGTGGCGCAGGTCCGCGGCGGCGGGTCGGCGGCGGGTGTGGCCGTGGTGCAGCAGCCGGCCGTGCTGTGTCGGTGACGGCGAACTGCCAGCTCGGGTTGGCGACGCGGTCCAGGGCGACCTGGCGGGCGATGTCGGCGATGACCGGCCCCCCACCCGTCCAACACGGCGGGGTCGTTGGTGAGGCCGAGCAGGGTGCTCAGCTGCATGGTCAGGGTGATCACGCCGCGCCGGTCGCCCGGGCGCAACCCACCGCAGGAGCAGACCCGCCCGTCGGGCGGCGGGTCGCGGCGCGGATCCCCCGGCGAGTACACCGACCCCGCTCCGGCCGACCCCGACGCCCAGCAGGCTCCGGTTGGCCCGGCCTGGGTGGGCCGGAGCTGGTCGGTCAGGCCGAGGTCGTTGAGGCTGGGGGTCAGGTCGGCCCAGCCGATCGGAGCCTGCTCGGAGTCGGAGTCGGCATCGTGCCCGCGTCGGCGGGGACGAACCGATCGCTCCGCCACGTGGGTGTCGCCGTCCCCGCCTCGGTCGTGGGCGTCATCGCCGCGCGGGTCGCCACCATTCGGGTCCCGGCCGGCCGCATCGTCGCCGCCGTTCCGGCGGCGCAGGGCCGTATCGCCGGCGCGGGTGGCGGGCGATGCGGCGAGCTCGGCGGCGGCGGCGATGGTGACCGGGTCGCAGTTGGGTTGGGCGCGAAACGCGATGCCGGTCAGCAGGTCGAGGTAGGCGTCGGCTCGTAGTTGTGCCACGGTGCGGGGGTCTCCCCGATCGGGCCATCTCCGACGAGGTGGTGGCCGAGACCACCATCGACATCGACGGCGGCGCGTTGCTCGCGTCGCACCTGACCCGACTCGTGGCGCTGGCCACCGGGAGGACGGACAACGACCTACATGACGAGCGACCGACCGTGGACCCTGGCTGAGCGCTGGGCCGTAGACGAGGAGATCCTCGACGAGATGGCGGCAAAGGGCATCTATGTCCGGGACGACCCTTCGCAGCCACGCTGGATCCGATACAGACTGCGTGGCTACGGCGAACTGCCACCGCTCACCATGGACGACATCTCGGCACGGTAGCCGAACGGATGACCACCGGCTCGTCCATCCACATCAAAAGGCCCTCGCTTCGGCGGGGGCCTTTTTCATGTCCACAACAGAAAGCCGCACCGTAGGTCCGATACCGGCCGGCGGCATCCCCCGCGATCGTGGCTTCCGCCTCCGGTGGTGGCGCCGGCCTCCGATGCCCGTCGCCACCGGAGCCCCACACCTGGTCCTATCGGACAGGCTCAGCGATGACCCAAGGAAACCTTTCGCGAATGGAATATCGAGGATGAGCCGGGCCAGGTCGCCATTGCACTGACCTGCGA
>JBKPDY010000127.1:0-33833 GCA_046728155.1 Actinomycetota bacterium | reverse complement strand
TCGGGGTTTTTGTCGCGGGGGCGGGTAACCCTAACCCGCTTCAATTGAGGGGGTGGGCGCGGCCGTTACCGGCGGCGACCTCCTGATGCTGGGTTCGTACTAGGCGCTCTTGACCTCGACCCGACGGGGTTGGCGAACCTGACTCTTGCCCAGCCGCACGGTGAGTACACCGTCGGAGAGTCGTGCATCGACCTTGTTGGGGTCGATTTCGCCCGGAAGGGCGACGACGTGCTCGAACTCCCCAACCGGTCGCATCTGCCGGCGCAGGATGCCTTTGCGCTCCTTCTCCTTGATCTCCCCCGACACGCGGAGCTCGTTCTCCCTGGCCTCCAGATTGATGTCTTGGGGCTTCACGCCGGGCATGTCGAGCTCGACCATGTAGGCGTCATCCGTCTCCTCGATATCGGCCGGTGCCATCGGCATCCGCATCGCCGCCGTCGGAGGTACGAGGCCGAACAGCCCGTCCACCAACTGACCCATCCGGTCCTGCAGGTCCTCGATCTCCCGGAACGGGTCGGACCTGCGTGCAGCTGTCATGGCGCCGTGCCTGGACGAACGCGGAACCGTCATTGTCACGACACGTCACTCCCTTCGCTTTCGCGACGAGGTCGGCCTTGGTCAGGCCGCCTCGAATGATGATCTGCACTGGCCGGGTGAGTCCGGGTCGCCCCAAGCGGACGAACGTTGCACTTCTTTGGTAAGAGCGCGGCCGAGACAATCAGCGTCTCGCCCGCACCGGATGATGCCGATTCACCTCGCCCACGATGACAACGCTCGCTTGGTCGCGCTGCCGGAGCTCGTACGGGACGAGTCGCGATAGAAATGAGCTCCGACCAGAAGCAAGCCGGATCGCCGGGACGTCCGCGCAGCGGGATCGCCGTGACTAAGTGGTCCAGGTCATCGACCGGCTTGGGTTGGGGTTGTGATGCCCTGCGGCAGCGCGCCCCGTTGATCCGCCTCGTGTACCGGCACTTCCCGCTGCCCTCTCCGACCTGTACCCGTACAAGGTGATCGCAGCCGAGGTAGCCGGGGCCGGGCCGTCCGGGGCAGGTTCTGGGCTATGCACGATTGGCTCTTCAACCACCAGCACGAAATCGACCATTCATCACTGCGTCAAGCGGAACTGCTTCTCGACCTGCCGCCCGAGGCGGTCGACCTGGAGATCAGCGAGCACCAGTACGACGAACGGATCATGCGCGACCATACCGGCGGCTTAAGCCTCACCCCGCCCTGCCGCAGCCTCGTTCGACCTGTTGCCGTAGCGGCTCTCACGACGGCTTGGAATCCGCCAGGAGCGCTCTCAGTTCTCTCGGCATGCTTGAGGTCACGTCGCTCCATTCTCCGTCGCTGACATGCTTGCGCAGGGCTCGTACAACCGTGCGGATGAGCACCTCGGTTCCGCCTGCGACTTCGTACGTAAAATCCTGCCGAATCCGCTGCATGAACTGGTCCGCGTGCATCTTCATCGGGACGTGGCTCGGTTCCCAGCCGTCGTAGTAGACGCCTCGTAACAGCATCGGGAGTTGAGCCGCAAGTTGGGCCGACTCTTCCACGTTCAGCCTGTCGCGCACCGCATGCAGGACCGCCTTGAGAGCTGTGTACGACTGCTGACGACGTTCCTTGGGCCATCCGTACGACAACTCGATCTCGTGGAGAATACGGTTCGTCTTGTCCACGGTCGTATTGAACGTGGAGAAGCCGGTCTCGACCATGTGCCTTGCCACCTCCGTCAGATCAGACGTAATTCGCGAGCTCGCCGCACGGCCTCACGCCGTCCGGTCGAATCGAGCTTCCGGTAGATGTTGCGGACATGAGTCTTGACCGTATTGACCGAGACGGACATGTCGCAGGCGATCTCGCCGTTGGACAGGATGCTCTGCAAGTAGCGGAGCACGGTGAGTTCCCGATCGGTGAGCGGCTCGGTCAGTCCGCCGGTGGTCGGCCCACGAGCCGCGCCGCCGTCCACTGAGTCGATGAGCTCACTGACCGTACACCAGTACGCCGTACCGGAGTCGACATGTTTGACCAGGAGATCCCGCACCGCGGGTCCGGTCCGGACGAACGGCCTGCGGAAGCCATCCGGCTCGGCGGCTTCGAGCACTCCCTCGAGCAGGCGCGAGGCGCTACGCGTGTCTCCTCGCCGGAAGGCGGCCACCGCCTCGATCAGATCAGCCTCCAGACGCACCACAAGCGCGAAGGCGCCGCGAGCATCAGTCCTTCGTGGAAGCACCCGGCACGCCGAGATCCAGTCGTCGTCGGCCAGGTACGCGCGAGCAAGTGCGATCGCAACCACGGCCGGCTGTGTACCTCCGCTTTCCAGCGCGCGCTCCAGCGTCCGGCGTACCGCGCCGATATCACCGTGCGCCGCGCGCACTCCGATCTCGACAGCGGTGTACCAGTCACGCAGAAACGGAGATGGTCGATCGGCGAGGTGACGACGGCCGGCCAGGAGCGTCTCATACGCGCGCCCCGAATCGCCGCTCTCATGGTGCACCTGCGCGCGCACCACGGAGATGATCGCGGTCAGCGCCGGGTCACGCGTCGGGTCACACAGAAGGGCGGCCTGCCGCAGGCTGGCGTCGGCCTCCTCGAGCCGGTCCCACTCGACGTTCGCGATGGCCAGCGCCAGATAGGCGAATGGGCAGTGAACGCGCGCGGACTGACCGGGACACAGCGGAACCGCGAGCGCCATTCGCGCGATCCGCTCGGCGGCTCGCAAGTCGCCCCGGACGGCCCGTATGAACGACAGGCCCGACGCGCTCATGGCGCGTGAGCACGACAGTCCCATTCGTTCGGAAAGGGCCAGAGCGTCGGCCAACGATTCCTCGGCCATGTCGAGCTCGCCATGGCTGAGCTGAGACACTCCGACCGACGTCATGGTGACGGCGCGAACGCCATCCCACGGCAGGAGACCGAGGTCTTCGTCGCCAACCACCGAGAGGAGCCGCTGGACGGCCGAGTTCACGCGGTCCAGACTGCCGGTGATGTTCGCCCATCCCAGCTCGACGACGGCCCGGGCCGCGATGAATTCGTGCTGGTGCGTTCCGGCGGCCGTCAGATGTGCCCGGTCGGCGATACGGAGATGGTGGGCGACCTCTCCTGAGTCGGAGAGGTCAAGATGAACTGCCGCCCAGGCGACGGCGAGAGTGGGGTCTGCCCGAAGAAGGTCCTCGGCCGGTGTCGTGACCTTCCGGCCGTTGTCGCGCCGGCAGAGGACGAACTCGTGCCAGTGATCGGTGATCAGCCGTACCGCATGGTGAGAATCGCCCGCCGCGAGCGCGTGGCGCAACGCGTCAGCGGACAGCCCGTTCTTCTCGTGCCAGTGGGCAGCTCGCCGATGCAGATGCGCGATCTCCCCCGGTGCCGACCGCCAGAGCTCGTTGCGCAGCGTGTCGCCCAGCACCTGGTGATAACGATGGGACGTCGGTTGCGTGCCGAGGGGGGCGGCGAACATGTGCCGCCGCTGTAGCTGGGCGAACATGGACTCCCCGTCATGGCGCTGCGTCATCGCCTCGATCAGCCCGCCACTGAGGCGCTCTACGATTGAGGTACGTAGCAGGGCGTCCTGCGAGTCCGGGGACTGATCTGCGTACACCTCCCGGAGCACGTAGTCGTGGATGCTCGGCGCGGCCGCGGCGAGCAGCCCTTCGGCGCTGACGGACCCGCACCGGCCGCTGACCGAAAGGGCGGCAAGTCTGAGCAATGCCGGCCATCCTTCCACGTACGCCCGCAGTTCGGCCGCCACGTCGTCGGAGAGCTCGAGCCCGTGGGCCCGCAACAACTGTGCGGTTTCCGCGGCCGTGAACGCGAGGTCTTCAGGACCGAGATCGAGCAGATCGCCGGACAGACGCCAACGAAGAATCGGCAGCGACGGATCTGCCCGGGTGAGAATGATCAGGCGCAACCGTTCGGCGGCGTGCCGGACGAGAGACTCGACCAGATCAAGAGACCCCGCGTCCTGGACGTACTGGAAGTCGTCCAGCACCAGTACGGTTGGCCTGGTCAAACCGCCGTGGTGCGCGTGCGGCTGATCGCGGCCCAGGCAGGCGCGCAGGTACGAGGAGAACCGTCTGCTGTCGTCCTCGGGCTCGGTGGAAAGCCACGCGATGACGTCCTGATCCGGGTGTGACCGGATCCACGATGACAGCAGGACGGTCTTGCCCCAGCCCGCGGGTGCGGCGACGAGCGTGACCGGGGTGTGCGCACTCTCGTCCAGCATCGAGTGGAGCCGCGGTCGCGCCACCGCAACGGCGGGCTCTGACGGAACGACCATCTCGGAACACAGGAGGGAGCCAGGCGGAGCGACATCGATGCTGCACGCTCCGTTCGGTGTCTCCCATTTTTTGGCGTTGAGATCATCGCGGTGTGCGCGCATCCGTCGCCACCCCAGTGCGATAACGAGGTCTGGCCCGAGCGACCCCGCACTACGTCGGCCGGGTCGACGCGACGCCGGCCTATGACAACTGCCCAAGCTACCACCGCGACCGCGTCGGCGATGGGCGTTTCATTCGCCCGAGGTGACGCCACCTCATCCCCGTAACGCGCGGCGATACGCCGACCGTGTGTCCCCTTCCCCGGCCCTGGGCGCCGAGCAACACGACACGCATGGAAGGTCGACGCGCCATCATCTCGTCCACATAGGACAGACCTCAGGGCCTGAGGGCCGGCCGGAAGTGATCAACGCGATAAGGTGGCCGGCATGACCTCGCTCCGGATTCTCTTCATCGGCGGCACCGGGATCCTCAGTTCCGCGTGTGCTGCTCGCCTGCTGACTGCGGGCCACGCCCTCGCCATTCTCAACCGGGGTCGCACCATGCTCCGGCCGGCGCCGGCCGGCGCCGAACTGTTGCGCGCCGACATCCGGGACAGCGCCTCGGTACGAGCGGCCATCGGCGACCGGGAGTTCGACGTTGTCGTGAACTTCGTCGCATACGAGCCCTCCCACGTTCAGTCCGATGTTGACATATTCGCCGGCCGCGCCGGCCAGTACGTGTTCATCAGCTCAGCCTCGGCGTATCACAAACCCCCCCGGCGCGTGCCGGTGACCGAGTCGACGCCGTTGCACAACCCGTACTGGCGCTACTCCCAAAACAAGATCGCCTGTGAGGAGGCGCTACTGCTGGCTTACCGAGAGACCGGCTTCCCGGTCACCATCGTGCGACCGTCTCACACGTACGACCGCACCAGCGTCCCGATCCTGGGCGGGTGGACGCAGATCGACCGGATGCGCCGCGGCTTGGAGGTCGTGGTGCACGGCGATGGCACATCACTTTGGACACTGACGCACCATGCCGACTTCGCCAAAGGCTTCGTCGGATTGCTCGGACACACCCGGACGATCGGCGAGGCGTACACCATCACCGGCGATGACATCCTTACCTGGGACCAGATCTTCACCCTGCTCGGCACCGCCGCCGGCGCGCCGCCCCGGCTCGTGCACGTCGCCTCCGACCTGATCGCGGCTCTCGAGCCGGACTGGGGACCGGGGCTCCTGGGCGACAAGGCGCACTCGATGACCTTCGACAACGCGAAGATCAAGGCTATTGTGCCCGACTTCGTAGCGACAATCCCATTCGAGCAGGGCGCTCGGGAGATTGTGGCATGGCACGACGAGGACGCCAGCCGGCAGGTAGTGGACGAGGGGGTCAATGCCCGGGTTGAGCGGCTGCTCGCCCGCGCCCGGTAGGGGTGCGTGTGCCCGCACAGTTGCTGAGTGTATTTCTGTCAGCCGGCGTCCGTTCGCTACCGACGCGCTTGCGCGGGCACGAGAATCACCGTTTCTTCCGCGTGCATGTATGGTCTACGGTTCCGTGCTGTGACCCTCGACGTCGGTACGCCCCCCACGGCCGGGCCAGCCCGCCCCCGGAGCCTTCGCAAGAAGGATCTGCGGTTCTACTTCTTCCGGCCGCGGCGGCCGGTCAGTTGGCTGGCCCCGATGCAGCTGGCGACCACCGGGCTCCAGGTCGGGCTCGCCGACCGCCTCGGTGCCTACCTGGACAAACGCGAGCTGCAGGCGCTCTTCGAGCAGCCTGAGCTGGTGGAGACCGGCGGCCCCGACGGGCTGTGGCTGGATTACACCGCTGATACCGGCGACGGTTTCCACGCCACCTACGCCATGGCCTACGTACTCGGTCAGCCACAGCTTCCGGTCAAGGGGACGGCGGCTCTGCCGCGCGGCCACGTGCTCGTTCTCGGTGGCGATCAGGTCTACCCGATCCCCAGCGGGGAGGCGTACGACGACCGGCTCCGCGGGCCCTTCCGCGCCGCCTTCCCGGATGTGGAACCGGGTGGCGAGCGGCCGACCATCTACGCCCTGCCGGGCAACCACGACTGGTACGACGGGCTCACCGCGTTCTTCCGCATCTTCGCGGGGCTGGCGACCACCATCGGCGGCTGGAAGACCCGGCAGGAGCGCAGCTACTTCGCCATCAAACTGCCGAGCAACTGGTGGCTCTTCGCGCTTGATGCCCAGCATGGCGCGCACATCGACGACCCTCAGCTGGAGTACTTCCATGCGGTCATCGCCGACCTGATGGAGGAGGGCGACCGGGTCATCCTCTGTACGCCGGAGCCGGCCTGGGTGGAGGGTCAGTTCGATGACAACGAGTACAGCGCCGTTGACTACTTCATGCGACGGGTCGTCGAGCCGGCCGGTCAGCAGCAGTGGCTCTCGCTCAGACGGTCCGGGTCCGATCAGCGGCCCAAGATGGTGGGCGTCCCCGTCATGCTCTCCGGCGACTGGCATCATTACGCCCGCTACGAGAGCACCGATGCCGCCGGGGAGTCGCGCCAGCTCATCACGTGTGGTGGTGGCGGCGCGTACCTGTACGGGACACAGCAGCTGCCGCGCCGGATCACCGTGCCTCCGCCGAATATGCGGCCGCCAAAGTCCATAGTGGATCGTCAGTTTCGGCTAGGGATGCGGTTCCCGTCGGTGGGGCGGTCGTTGTGGCTCGGTCTGGGCGTGCCGGTACGCCTGCCGATCCGCAACCCGACGTTCATCCTTGTGTTGGGATTGTTGCAGGGTCTTTTCCTGTACGCCGAGCAACGCGAACCTAATGGGGTCGGGATCGGCGAGGCCATCATGGCCGGGGTGTTCTTCCTCGCGGCGTTGTTCTTCGCCGCCGGCCTCACCTCGGGTCGCCGGCGATGGATCCGGACGTTACTCCTGACCATCGCGCACACCGTCGCCCAGCTCGAGGTGGGGCGACTGGTGTTTCCGGTCTGGCAGCACTATCCGCAGCTCGACCTCTCGTTCTGGAAACCCAGCCCGGGTTGGCAGCAGACGGCGTTCGATGTCACGCGTACCGTGCTCTCGGTCGGTCATGACGTGACCCGCTACGGCGCTTACGCACTCGCCGCCGGCATTGTCTCGGCCGTCCTCGTCGCGATCTACCTCATCGTGGCCAGCGTCTTCGGTCTCAACTTCAATGAGCTGTTCTCCAGCCAACGCATCGAGGGTTACAAGGCGTTCCTGCGGATGCAGGTCGCCAACGACGGGTCGCTCACCATCTACGCGATCGGGCTGCGCCGCGTCCGGCGGATCGGGCCCAGCTTCATCCGGTGGCACTGGCGGGCCAACCCGGACGGGCCGGCGAGCTCGCCCTGGTTCAGGCCCCGCCGGCCGCTGCGACCGCACCTGATCGAGACCGTCCGCATCCCGGCGCTGCCACGACGTCAGCCCGGTTCCGACCAGCCGGCCTGACCAACAGAATATCGGGTACGTGCGTCCTGTTGAATGTTTCCGATAATCTGTTGGATCTCCCTGAGTTTCATGCGCGAAGGGGTGCGGTTGCGAGCTCCTTCATGCCGTCGTAGAACGAGACCTTGGCCGTAAAGTCCAGCTCGTTCCTGGCTCGTTGTGAGGCTGCAATCACATGGCGCACGTCGCCGGACCGGAACTCGCCCGTCACGGCTGGCGCCGGTCCCCCGAACGCCGACGTCAACGCTTCGGCCATCTCGCCGACCGTGTGGGGCTCGCCCGAAGCGATGTTATAGGCCCGCAGGCCCGGAGCGTGGCCGTGTCCGTCCATACGGGACAGTGCGGCCAGGTTGGCCCGCGCAACGTCGGTGACGTGGATGAAGTCTCGCCGTTGGGCACCATCTTCGAAGACCCGGACGGCCTCGCGGCGCTCCAGGGCGGACCGGAAGATGGCCGCGACTCCGGCGTACGGCGTGTCGCGCGGCATATTCGGCCCGTAGACGTTGTGATAGCGCAAGGCGATCGCCATCGAGCCGCTTTCGTGCGCCCACGCTCCGGCCAGGTTCTCCTGGGCCAGTTTGGTAGCCGCGTATACACTGCGCGGGTCCAACGGCGCGTCCTCCGGAACGAGCCCCGGCCGCACCTCGTCGCCGCACTGGGGGCACATCGGCTCGAAGAGACCGGCGAGCATGGCGGCCGCGCGGCGCGGGCCTGGCTTCACCCCGCCGTGGGTGACGCAGTCGTAGGCCCCCTCGCCGTACACGACCATCGAGCTGGCCAGAACCAGTCGGCGAACGTTGGCTCGGGCCATGGCTGCGAGCAGTACGGCAGTGCCCAGGTCATTGCAGGACACGTACTCGGGCATGTCGTCGAGGTTGACGCCGGAGCCGACCATCGCGGCCTGGTGTACGACGGCATCGACACCACGCATGGCAGATGCCACGACCACGGGATCCCGGACGTCGCCCATGAGTACGCCCTCGGGCATCGCGCGCTCACGATGAGCCGCTGGATGAAGCGAATCGAGCGCGACCACGTCGTACCCGGCGGCCCGGATCGCCGTAACGACGTGGCCCCCGATGAAGCCCGCCGCACCGGTGATCAAGATCCGCATGTGGCCTCCGATCGACCATCGTCGGCACGTCGTGACTAAGCCTATGGTCCGGGTCCTGCGCGGGGCCCAGGCTGTTAGCGGTTTGTAAGACCTCATCCGTGACTTGTAATGACGTCGCCGTCAGCCGCATGGCAACGTGACCACATGATCGACGTGGTACTGCCATGTCTCAACGAGGAGGAGGCCTTACCTTGGGTGCTCTCGAGAGTTCCCAGTGGCTTCCGCCCGATCGTATCGGATAACGGATCGAGCGATGGCAGCGTCGCCGTAGCTCAGTCGAGTGGCGCGATCGTGGTGCAGGTCCGGGAGCGCGGCTTCGGCGCCGCCGCCCATGCCGGCCTGGAAGCGTCAGAGAGCGACATCGTCTGTTTCGTCGATGCCGACGGTTCACTCGACCCGGCTCAGCTTCCGCGCGTGGTCGAGCCCGTCTCGGCGGGCACGGCTGACCTCGTGTTGGGCCGCCGGCGTCCGACCCGGCGCGAGGCGTGGTCGGTCCACGCACGATGGGGCAATGCCGTGCTCACCTGGAAGCTGCGGCGTGGGACCGGAATAGCCCTGTATGACCTGGGCCCGATGCGGGCCGGCCGCCGCGAGCAACTACTGGCCTTGGGATTGACCGACCGGCGGTTCGGCTACTCGCTCGAAATGGTCCTACTGGCTGCCCGCGCCGGGCTGCGGATAGGCGAAGTGGATGTGGACTACGCGCCCCGGGCCGGCGGTCGATCGAAGGTCACCGGCACCATCGTGGGTACCGCCAGGACTGTCGTTGACATGACCCGGGCCATGAGCCGGTGAACCCACAACTGCTCGTCATCGCCAAGGAGCCGCGAGCTGGCCACGTGAAGACGCGACTCTGCCCTCCTTGTACCCCCGAGCAGGCGGCCGCCGTCGCCGCGGCGAGCCTGCACGACACGTTGGTCACGGGCGACGCGACGCGGTCCAGTTACCGAACGCTCGCCATCAGCGGTTCCTACCTCGCCCCGCCGGGCTGGCGCATGGTCCGACAGCGCGGCTACGGCTTGGGTCAGCGGCTGGTCCACGCGTTCGTCGATTCGGCCGTGCCGGGTCTGCCGACTCTTCTTATCGGGATGGACACGCCACAGGTCAATGTCGCCCAGCTCGCCGCCGTCGGGGCCGGCTTGTGGCATGCCGACGCCGTACTGGGGCCATCGCCGGACGGTGGCTGGTGGGCGTTAGCCCTCCGGGAGCCGGCCGATGCCATCGTCCTGAACGATGTGCCGATGTCCACATCGGACACATGTCGGCTCACCCTGCGGGCGCTGCGGGCGCGGGGCCTCACCGTCGCGGTGGGACCGTCCATCCGGGACATCGACACCGCCGGTGACGCGCACGCCGTGGCGGCCGAGCACCCCCACCGGCGCTTCGCGGCGGCCGTACGTGAACACGTGCCACCGGTATCGATTGTCCCGAGACGGTGACCGTATCTGTATGCGCGGCACGCGTCCGATGTGGGCCTTGAAGGTGACAACCGGTCGCGGCGTCACGCGGGCCCTGGGTGCGGCCACCGCCCTTGGGCTGACGTTCGTCGCGATCCGATGGGGAGCCACGGCTTCACCTCCGGCGCTCGGCGTTGTCTGCATCGGGTCAGCGTTCGTCACATTCGCGGTGGGGGCTCGGTGCGTGCTGGGCGTTCCGCGGCGGTTCGCGGTACCCCTGCTACTCGGCGGTGGACTTGCCGTGCAGCTGGCCGCCGCGACCGGTCCGCCTCGCAGTAGCGACGACCTCTACCGCTACGTCTGGGACGGCCGGGTCCAAGCGGCCGGCGTCGACCCGTACCGCTATGCGCCGGCCGCGCCAGAACTCGTCGGGTTACGGGACCCGGTCCTGTGGCCGGCCCGGTCGAACTGGTGCGTCCAGCCGTCCACTGTAGACGCGGCGACCGGCGAGGCGTTGACACCCGGCTGCACGCTCATCAACCGTCCGTGGGTGCACACCATCTACCCCCCCGTGGCAGAGGCGGTCTTCCTCGGGATTCACGTGCTGTCCCCGCCCGGCTCGGGTTACGTTCCGGTTCGGGCATTGGCTGTCCTGGCCGCCCTGGCCACGACGGTGCTACTCGTATGGGGCCTGTTCCGGACGGGAGCCGATCCGCGGCGGGCCGTGCTGTGGGCGTGGTGTCCGACGGTGGCGATCGAGGCCGGCAACACCGCCCATATCGATGTGGTGGCGGCACTCATCACCGCGGCCGCTCTTCTCGTGCTGGCCCAGGCCCGCCGCCGACCCTGGACGGCGCTCGGCGGCGCATTGCTTGGATTGGCGGCCGCGTGCAAGCTGACGCCGCTCCTGGTCGTGCCCTCGGTACTGCGCCGTCGGCCGGTCACGGTGCTTTTCGCCATGGTCGGCGCGGTGACGGCGGTCTACCTACCGTATGTGGTCCATGCCGGCCGAGGTGTCCTCGGCTACCTACCCGGCTACCTGCACGAGGAGGGGTACTCCGACGGGTCACGATTCGCGCTGCTGACCATGGTCATGCCAGCTTCGTCGGCCGCACCGGCGGCGGCCGTCGTGATAGCCGGTGCCGCCGCGTGGCTCATACGTACCGGCGACCCCGACCAGCCGTGGCGCGCGGCCGCGACCCTCATCGGCATCACCCTGCTCGTGATCTCTCCCGGGTACCCGTGGTATGCGGTCCTGCTTGTGCTCGTGGTGGCGCTGGGCGGGCCGGCACGATGGATTGTCGTTGCGGCCGCGGCCTACGTGGCTCAATACCATGGTGAGCTTGGGCTGCCGGGGCTCCTGGCGGAGCGACTGGCCTATGGCCTGGCTCTGGCGATCGTCGTCGCGGCCTGGCTGCGCAGGCGACGCAACGCGATATCGAACTGGTCTGAAGATACGATCCCGGCGGTGGACGAGAAACGACGGCCCGGCCCGTTGACGCTGAGCGAGGATGACCGGCGGGTGCTCGCTGTCTGGGCAGCTGACTGCGCCGAGCGGACACTAGCGTTGTTCGAGGCGAAGGCGCCGAACGACAACCGCCCCCGTGCCGCCGTCGACGGCGCTCGAGCATTCGCCCGTGGTGACAAGCGAATCGGTGAGTTGCGTACTCTCGCGGCGCGCGCGCACGCCGCGGCCCGGGAGACAGAGGACCTCGCGGCCGAAGCCGCCGCCCGGGCCGCCGGCCACGCGGCCGCTGTGGCCCATATGGCGGCGCACGCGCGTGGCGCACCCGCCTACGCAGCGAAGGCCGCCGAGCTGGCCGCGCCCAACAACCCGGAAGCGGCGGACGACGAGGTTCTGTGGGCGCTCGGACACGCCACGGCAGCCGTACGGGATGCCCTGCGCCGGCTGCCGCCCCCGCCCGCCGCCGGCGGCAGGCTCGCGTCGGTCATCAGCGATCTGCATCAAGCAGTGGCTGCAGGGTGACGCAACCTTCTTTATCGGACGCGGTCACGGCGGGGCCGCGGCGCAAGATCCCACAGACCGTCGCGACGAGCCTAGTTTCTGCCGTCTCACGCGACGTCTGTTGGATCTTCCGATCGCATTGGCGGTCAGACGATTGCAGGTGAAATGCCTGGTATGGACGGTTAGCCCCACGCGGCTCGCACCATTCATCTCCGGTACTTGTCGAATGCGGTCACGCGGATTCGTCGTACCAGTGGAGTAAGACTGGGTCTCAGGCGCCCACGGCCGATGAGTTTCGGCTTGGCGGCTGGTCAACATGCACGTCACCGGATGAAGCGGAAGGATGAGGGTATGAGTGGGGTACGGGTACTCGTCGGCACGCGCAAGGGCGCGTTCACGCTGACCTCGGACGGCAAGCGGGGTGACTGGACGGTCGATGGGCCGCACTTCGGGGGGTGGGAGATCTACCACCTCAACGGGTCAGCGGCCGACCCGAACCGGCTTTACGCATCCCAGACGAGCGGCTGGTTCGGGCAGGTCGTCCAGCGTTCGGATGATGGCGGCAAGACCTGGACGACGGTAGGGAACGACTTCACATACGAAGGTGAGGTCGGCGATCACCTGTGGTACGACGGAACCCCACGTCCGTGGGAGTTCAAGCGGATCTGGCATCTCGAGCCTTCCCGCGACGATCCCGACACCGTGTACGCGGGTGGCGAGGACGCCGCGCTCTACGTTTCGAGTGACGGCGGCCAGAAGTGGAAGGAACTCACCGCGCTCCGGCAGCATCAGACCGGGCCGACGTGGCAGCCAGGCGCCGGAGGCCTGTGCCTGCACACGATCATCCTGGACCCGCAGAACAAGGATCGGATCTACGTCGCCATCTCGGCGGCCGGCGCGTTCCGGAGCGACGATGCCGGCGCGACGTGGCAGCCCATCAACAAGGGGCTACGGTCGGGGGAGATTCCCGACCAGGACTCAGAGGTCGGCCACTGCGTGCATCGGATCACCCAACATCCGGCGCGGCCGGACACACTGTTCATGCAGAAGCATTGGGACGTCATGCGGACCGACGACGCGGGCGCGAACTGGCACGAGGTCAGTGGCGACCTGCCATCCGACTTCGGCTTCCCCATCGCGGTACACGCGCATGAGCCGGAGACCATCTACGTCGTGCCGATCAAGAGCGACTCGGAGCACTTCCCGCCCGAGGGCAAGTTGCGCGTATACCGGAGCCGCAGCGGAGGAGACGAGTGGGAGGCGCTGACGAAGGGCCTGCCGCAGTCCGATTGCTACGTCAACGTGTACCGCGACGCGATGGCGGTCGACACCCTCGACCCGTGCGGGATCTATTTCGGTACCACCGGCGGCCAGGTTTACCACTCGGCCGACAGCGGCGACTCGTGGACGCCGATCGTCCGAGACCTGCCGGCCGTCCTCTCGGTGGAAGTCCAGGCGTTGCCGTGATCCGCGTCGTCCTCCCGGCCCACCTGAAGAACCTGGCTCACGTCACTGGCGAGGTGCGGCTCGACGTTAACGGCCAGGGTCAGGACGCCGGACCAGTGACGCAGCGCGCCGTGCTGGACGCCCTGGAGGCGAAGTACCCGATGCTGCTCGGCACGATCCGTGACCGTCCGAGCGGGAAGCGCCGGGCATTCATACGTTTCTACGCATGCGAGGAGGACCTGTCCAACGAGTCTCCTGACACTGTGCTGCCTCAACGTGTCCTGGCCGGCGAGGAGCCGTTCATCATCCTCGGAGCGATGGCAGGCGGATAACTCCGCGACATAAAACCCGGGGTCGGGTCACCAATCCGTCGCCGTCGACGCCGGACCGGGCACCCCCGGCTCGGCTCGCGGGGACCCGGTGTGGGTAAGTGAGGCCTCCTGCCGGAGTATCGATTCTGGGGCCAATGCTGACCGGCCCGACGGATGCGACCGACATACCCTGGCCGCGCGTGGATTGAACGACCCCGCGCAGCGGTACTCGCCGGAACTGCCGCCGTCGCCAGGGCATCGCGCCGCATCCTCGGCGTGCGGTTGCGGTCGGCGCTCGCCGCGGCGACCGTCGTTGCGGTGGCCTTCATCGCGGGCGCGGGTGTGTTCCTCTGGCAGTACCAGCGTGAGCTCGTCGCCAATGTCGACAACGCGGCTACCGACCGCGCCCGCGACATCGCGGCCGATGTCGCGGCGACGCAAGGTTCGCCGACCGGCGCGCGGCTAGCCGAACCCAGCGGCGAGCTGAGTGTGGCTGAGGTGCTCGACCCGTCGGGCCGGGTCATCGCGGCGTCCCCCGGTTTTCGCAGGGCACCGGTGGCCTTCTCGCCGTTGCGTCCCCATGCGGGTGAGATCCTCCGCGAAGATCGGGCGCTCGTATCCGGCAAGGACCCCTACCGGATCGTCGCCGCCGGAGTCGGGACCAAGCGAGGTACGTACACGATCCAGGTCGCGCAGTCCCTACGTGGAGTCGGCGGCAGCCTGGACTCCGCGGTCACCCTGGTCGCGATCGGATTTCCGATCCTGCTGCTCGTCGTCGGGACGGCCACGTTCGTCTTCGTCGGGCGCTCCCTGCGCCCGGTCGAGGCGATCCGCGCGCGGGTGGCGACGATATCCAGTCGCGCCCTCGACGCCCGGGTACCGGTCCCTCAGGCCCGCGACGAGGTGGCCCGGCTCGCTGAAACGATGAACGCAATGCTCGATCGCCTCGAGGCTGCGGCGACCTCACAGCGACGCTTCATCGCGGATGCGAGCCATGAGCTGCGAAGTCCGCTCGCGACGTTGCGCGCCGGTCTTGAACTGGTGACCCCGACGGCCGAGAACGCCGCGGTCGTCACCACGCTGATGGAGGAGGCCGAGCGGCTGGAACGACTGGTCGCGGGGCTGCTCATCCTCGCCCGGGCGGACGACCAAGGTCTGGTACAGCACACGCACGATGTCGATCTCGACGATCTTGTGGAGGCCGAGCGGCTACGACTGAGCGCCGCCGATCCACGCCTGCTGGTGGCGGCGGAGGTCCAGCCGGTGCGGATTCGTGGCGATGCTCACCAGCTGGCCCAGGCACTCCGCGATCTCGTTGACAACGCTGCTCGACATGCCACAACGACCGTTACGCTGCGTGTTCGATCTGAACCTGAGCGCGCAATTGTTGAGGTAATAGATGACGGCCCGGGGATTCCGGTCGCTGACCGGGAGCGAATATTCGAGCGGTTCGTCCGGCTGGATGAGAGCCGCTCACGTGATGACGGCGCTGGCAGCGGGCTTGGTCTGGCCATCGTGAGCGAGATCGTACGGGCGCACCGTGGCCGGATCGAGGTTGTGGACAGTCCCGGCGGCACGCTCATGCGACTCGAACTTCCGCGGTCCGTGTGATCTTAAGGATCCTTTCAGCACCGCCGAGGCATGCTGTATGCGTGCACAACACCCAGGGGCATGGCGGCGGCGTGCGGCCTCAGGCCGCCCCGCGTCTGCCTGCCCGCTGGCTCGCCCGGCTCGTCACGCTCGCCGGCCTCGTCGACATCGTTGCGATGCTCATGCCTCGCCGGATGCAGCATCTCGGCGTACTCGCCGACATCATTCCACTCATCGGTCTGCAGACGGCGCGTGCCGTGACCGGAGCGGTCGGCTTGTTGCTGGTCTATCTCGGGGCGGGCCTGCGTCGAGGCAAACGCGAGGCGTGGTGGATGGCGGTTGTCCTCGCCGCCGTCAGCGTGGTGGTGAATATCGTCAAGGGATTCGATGTTGACGCGGCGGCCGTCTCTGCCCTGGTGCTGGTAATGCTGCTCACGAGCCGGGACGAGTTTCCGGCGGCCGCAGACCGGATGAGCCGCTGGCGGGCGATCGCAGTGGCGGCCGGGTTCGCGCTGGCGGGATACGCGGCCGGCATCCTGGAGGTCGCCGCCCGCCACGCCGCACTGGTCGCCGGGCAGCCGGCCAGGTTGTGGTTTGTCGAGGTCGCCTACGGGATGGTCGGCGTCACCGGCCCGCTGCAGTTCAAGAGTCAGGCGGCCGCCGACGGGCTGGCCATCACCACCGCGACGATGGGTTGCTCGCCGGCTGCGCCGCCGTCGTGTTACTGCTGCGCCCGGCGGCCCAGCGGCCGGGTCACTCACCCGATGATGCGCAGCGCGTGCGCACACTCCTGGAAAAGCATGGCGCCCGCGACTCGCTGGGGTACTTCGCTCTTCGAGCCGACAAGTCTCTGATCTTCTCGCCGACGGGAAAGGCCGCGATCGCCTACCGCGTGCTCTCGGGAGTGAGCCTCGCCTCGGGCGACCCGCTCGGCGACCCAGAGGCGTGGCCGGGGGCGATCGCGGCCTGGCTGGCCGACGCCCGTCGGCACGGTTGGCGACCGTCCGTCATCGGCTGCTCCGAGCAGGGCGGCCGGGTCTATCAGCGCCATGGCCTGGACGCGATCGAACTGGGCGACGAGGCGATCATCGATGTCGCCAACTTCAGCCTCGACGGTCGGGCCATGCGGGGCGTCCGACAGGCGGTCGGAAGGGTCGGCCGAGCCGGATATGTCTGCGATATCGGTCGACAGAGCGACCTTCCGCCCTCGGTGGTGCAGGAAGCGGCTCGCGCTGCCCACCGATTCCGCGACGGCGAAGCGGAGCGTGGGTTCTCGATGGCCCTCTCCCGGGTCGGGGATCCGGACGACGGCAACTGCTTCTCGTTCTGGCCCGCGACAATGACGAACGGGTCCGCGGCGTCCTCCAGTTCGTGCCATGGGGTGACGACGGACTCTCCCTCGACCTCATGCGCCGCGACTCGGCCAGTGACAACGGCTTGATCGAGTTCATGGTGACGGCCGCGGTGCACCACGCGGCGGCTCACGGGATCGCCCGGATATCGCTCAACTTCGCGGTCCTGCGTTCCGTGTTCGCGCGGGCCGACCGCCTTGGCGCGGGGCCGGTTCTCCGTACCTGGCGAAGCGTCCTACTCGTCCTTTCGCGATTCTGGCAGATCGAATCGCTCTACCGGGCGAACGCGAAGTACCTTCCGGACTGGCATCCAGGTCGTTCAGCGAAGGCGCGTATCGGTGCGGCGACTGAGCGCGACCGCCTCCCAACAGTAACGCGCGACGACCGAGCGGTACGGCCGGAATGGATCACCGAGCGGCGCGAGCTGCCTGGCCGACGGCACCGGGTCCAGGCCCCAGATCAACGCGTACCCCTGCCGGACGCCGAGATCGTCAACCGGCCATACGTCGAGCCGGCGTTGCTCGAACATGAGGAACATCTCGGCGGTCCAGCGCCCGATGCCCCGGACCCGGATCAGACTGTCGATCACCGACTCGTCGCTGTCCTTCGCCGACGGACTCAGGTTAACCTCACCACCAAGGACCTTCGCCGACAGGTCCCGCAGCGCGGCGACCTTGTTGCCGGAAAGACCAGCCGTCCGCAGTTGCGCGTCGGTAGCCGCCGCCAGCGCCTCAGGGGACACGACGCCGCCGACTGTCTCGACCACCCGGCCGAGGATCGCCTGCGCGGCCCGCCCGGCGAGCTGCTGGAAGACGATCGCCCGGACGAGCGCCGCGAACGGCCCGTCGGCTGAGCGCGGCCGATAAGTGATCTGACCAGCCCGGGCGATGAGCTTCGCCAGGGCCGGGTCACGCCTGGCCACCTCTTCAGTGGCGGCGGCCAGTCCGATCCGCGCCATGCCGTTCCTCCCCCTTCCCGACCGTGTCGCCGATGTGTCGGTTACCCGAGTCGAGCCAAGAGTGCCAGCTCGCACTGTCCATTGTGGGCCGGCGATCGGTTGCGTCGTACCGTCGCCCCTTTGCAGGCCACAGTACGACGTGGCTCGGGAGCCGGGCCGCCTCCAGCGCGCATCTTGATCTCGTCATGACCACAACGGCGCTAATGGTTCGCTTATCTGAAGTACTTCAGATAAGCTCGGAAGCGTGAGTGTGCAGACCTTCCCGTACAGCTCCTTTCTGCGCGGCCCGTCGCAGATCCTCCCGTCGCTCGACAACGCCGATGTGATCCTCGAGCGCCGCGACGAGGAGAACCTGGTACTTATGCGGGCCGAACGGTTCGAAGCGGCCGCCGCCGGTCTGCGGATCGCGGCGCGCTCGTTGGCGCTCCTCGCACGTCGTCAGCGTGAATTCGCTGAGGAGTTGCTAGCTGAGGAGTTGCCCTGGTTGACCTGGCTGCCCGCCACCGAACGCCTCACCTGCGTGCATGAACTTCTCGCCGACCTTGTCGCCGGGGCCGACACCGGCCTCTTCACTCCGTTCGCTCGAAACCTCGCATCGTGGCGCTCGACTGCCGAGGTGTGGTCCGACCCGAAGCTCGCCCGCGAGCTGCAGGGTCCGTTCGAAGGTGACGGCCCGGTAATGGATCGCCCAATGCCGGAGGCGGCGTGACCGGTCGCGGCGAGGAGATTCCTAGACCTCGGCCGTGGCTGGTACGTGCCGTTGACCGTCGCGCCTGTCAAGGCTGGCAGCAGCTCTTGGCCGCCGCGCCCGAGAATCTCGACCGCGCATGGGTCGCGATCACCTGCGACCCGCGCGACATCGATCAACGGCAGCATCCGTTGAAGGGGATGTTGGGCGTCGTCAAGGTCGGCGGCTCCAGCCTTGAACAATGGCAGTACGAGGTCACCGGCGGTGGGCGGCTCTGGTACGCGATCGACGATGAAGGTCGCACGATCTGGATCACACGAGCCGGCACCGGCCATCCCAAGCAGACCGATCGCCGGCGTCGATAGCCCCGGGCTACCGGAATTGGTGAAAGTCGACTTCCAGGGGTAGCTGGGTCCAGAGCCCGTCGTCGCCGACCAGAGGCAATTGCAGGCGCTCGGCCACGGCTATGCAAAGTGCGTCACCGAGCGACAATTTGTCGTCAGTGTGTCGGTCGGCAAACAGCAGCAATTCAGCCGCACGCGGTGCGTCAACGTCGCAAAACGGTTCCACCGCGGCGCATGATGCTTCCAACCGGGAGAACAGTTGGTCGCTGGTCATGCGGTGGCCCTGGGTTCGCGCCGTCCTGATCGACTCTGTCACGTTCGGCGCGGGCAGTACCGCGAACTGTAGTAAGCGACCAACGGTCCCGGCCCCGCGCTCGTTGAGTAGCCAGGCAACGATTGCCGCCACGGCGCGGCCCGATCGGAGCGTCGGCCTAGCGGGTGAGTCCGGACTGCACGCCGAAGACGACGAGCTGAGCACGGTCGCGGGCACCCAGCTTCATCATGGCTCGACTGACGTGGGTGCGTACCGTGGCCGGGCTCACCACAAGCTCGGCCGCGATCTCGTCATTAGAGCGACCCGTGGCGACCCAGGCCACGATCTCGCGTTCCCGATCGGTGAGCTGATCGAGCCGCGGATGTGGCGTCGGCGCCGCGGCGGCCGGGCCGGCGAAGTGGTCAATGACCCGTCGGGTCACCGACGGAGAGAGCAGTGAGCCGCCGGCGGCCACCACTCGTACGGCGCGCAGGAGATCCTCGGGCTCGGCGTCCTTGAGAACGAAGCCGCTCGCGCCGGCTCGGAGCGCGGCGAATACATAGTCGTCGAGCTCGAACGTCGTCAGCATCACCACCCTCACGTCGGATAGTGCTGGATCACCCGCGATCGCACTCAGGGCGGCCAGACCGTCCATTGTGGGCATGCGGATGTCCATGAGGGCGACATCGGGGACCGTCGCGGCAATGACGGCGAGACCTTCCCGGCCGTCGGAGGCTTCCCCGACCAGTTCCACATCGGACTCGCCGGCTATCAGCGTGCGCAGGCCCATCCGTACCAGAGCCTGATCATCGACGACCACGACTCGGATCACAGCTCACCCTCCACTGTGGTGTGACCCGCCAGCGGCAGACGGGCGTGGATCGCGAAGCCACCGGCCGGACTCGGCCCCGCTGCGAACGTGCCGCCGAGAGCCGCCGCTCGCGAGCGCATACCGTCCAGGCCTCTCCCCCCGGATCGGACCGTTTCGGTGGTGCCCCGCCCGGTGTCGGTGACCTCGATGACGAGGGTGCTGGCCTCCTGCCGGATCTTCACCCGTGCCGTGGCGTCGGCGCCGGCGTGTCGTAGCACGTTGGTCAGGGACTCCTGCACGATCCGGTACGCGGCCCGGTCGACCACGGCGGGCAGCTCTTCGGGCGGGCCGCCCTCGACCGTCACCGGCAGACCGCTGGAGCGGATCCGGCCCGCGAGCGCCGGCAGATCGGCGAGTCCGAGATCGGGGCGCAGCGGTCCGGCCGCTCCCTGTTGCAGCGCTTCGATCTCGGCGCGAAGGCTGGCCAATGCGTCGCGGCTGGTCGCCCGGATCCCTTCGAGCGCGGCCCGCGCCGCAGCCAGGTCCCGATCGAGTACCCGCAGCGCGACACCCGCCTGCATCGCGATCACCGAGAAGCCGTGGCCGGCGACATCATGAACCTCCTGAGCCAGTTGCAGTCGCTCCTCGGAGACCGCCCGCCGGGCCTGCGCCGCCCGTACATCGACCATGGCGTCACGGCGGACCTTGACCGCGATTCCGACGGCGGCCGGAATCACCAGCCAGGCCGACATGCTGATGAACTCGGTCCAACCGCGTGTCCCGGCGGCGACACCGATACCGATGACGGCGGCGCTGGCGAGCAGGAGTGTCCCCATCGCGATGAGCGTGCGACGCAACGGGCTGCGGGATGTGAACCCGAAGACGGCCACGGCGGTCGCGAACAGAATCGGCCCGTACGCGTACCCCAGGAGCAGGTAGAGCAGCGTCGCGCCTCCGGTGATCACGAACGTCCACAGGGGACGGACGCGCCACACCGCGATCGCCAGGCACGCCACGCCTATGAGCGCGTACGCGAGCGGTCCGGCCGCCGTGTGTTGTTTCGCCGACGCCGGCCCGGTGCCGAACGCGCCGGCGACCAGGAGGACGGTCGCCAGCACGAGGTCGCCCCATGGCACCCGTCCCAACCGTGGGCTCCGGACCATGGTTTCGACAATAGGCTCAGCCGGGCCCGGCGCCGTCAGCATCTGGACGTACGTGTCGTACGCCCGGTTGCGTACCAGCGGAGCCGCCCACACACCGACGACCGCGAGGCTGGAGCGGCCCATCGTGGATGGCATGACGGAACACATTGTCGTGACACATCAGCTGACGAAACGCTACGGCGAGCGCACCGCGGTCGATGCGGTGGACCTGACGGTGCGCCGAGGGGAGATCTACGGTTTCCTCGGACCCAACGGCGCCGGTAAGACGACCACTCTTCGCATGTTGGTGGGACTCGTGCGGCCCACCAGTGGTGAGGCCAGCGTGCTCGGCCATGCGCCAGGGTCACCGGCGGGTCTGCGACACATCGGGTCACTGATCGAGGGTCCCGGCTTCTACCCGTACCTCTCGGGTCGGGAGAACCTGCGGGTGCTCGCTCGGTACGCCTGTCTCGACGACGTCGCCGTGGCGGCCGCGCTCGAACAGGTCGACCTCAGCGACCGGGCCGACGACCGGTACCGGTCGTACTCGCTGGGAATGAAGCAGCGCCTCGGGGTGGCCGCCGCGTTGCTCGGACGGCCCGAGTTGCTGATCCTCGACGAGCCGACGAACGGGCTCGACCCGGCCGGGATGGCGGACATGCGGGACCTGATCCGGTCGTTGGCCGGTAACGGCCAGACCGTCGTGCTCTCCAGCCACCTGCTCGGCGAGGTCGAGCAGATCTGCGACCGGGTCGGCGTGATCTCCGCCGGACGGCTGCGGATCGAGAGCTCGGTAACCGACTTACGAGGAGGCGCCAGTCTCATGGTCCGGGCCGAGCCGATTCCGGCGGCCGCCGCCGTCGCCGCGCGCATGGTCGGCGCGGCGCGGGTGTCGACTGTGGACGGTGTCCTCCATCTGGACACCCGGGCCGATCGCGCGGCCGAACTGGTTCGCGCGATGGTGCACGCCGACATCGAGGTGCACGAGATACGCCCGCAGGAGCGATCCCTCGAAGACGCCTTCTTCGCCTTGACCGGTTCAGCTGTTCCTACGGAGGTTTCATCATGACGCACTCGATACTGGCCGAGGTACGGCGCCTGAGGCGGTGGCCCGCGTTGTGGGTGCTCTGCGGTACATGGGTCGTGCTCAACCTGTCGTTCGGCTACCTCTTCCCCTATCTGACGTACCGCAACAGCGCATCCGGAAAGGCACTCCTGGATCAGATCGTGCCGACGGCCGCACCGATCACTCTCGTGCAGGGGATGCCGATGTTCGGCGGCGCGCTGCTGATGATTCTCGGCGCGCTGACCGTCGGCAGCGGCTACGGCTGGGGTACCTGGAAGACCGTGTTCACTACCGGACCGCGCCGCACGACCGCGCTCGGCGGCACATTCATCACCGTCGCACTCGTCGTCGCCGTTCTCGTCACCATCACGCTCGGCGTTGACCTCGGCGCGTCATTCGTCGTCGCGGCGGCGACGGGTCAACCCGCGACCTGGCCCAGCCTGACGCTGCTGGCACAGGGGTACGGGTCGGCGCTGTTGATCGGTCTCATGTGGACAACCGCTGGTCTCCTGCTGGGCACGCTGGCCCGGGGGCCCGCGCTGGCGGTAGGACTCGGACTGGTCTGGTCCCTGGTGGTCGAGAACCTTCTCCGCGGGGTCGCTACCTTGCTCGGTCCGCTCAAGACCGTTACCGACGTCCTGCCTGGTACGGCGGCAGGGTCACTCGCCGGAGCGCTCGGGGCGGCTCCGCAGAGCGACCCGAACGGAACCCCAGGTGTGACGACCATCCTGGGTGGCACGACCGCGACAGTGCTGCTCATCGGCTACCTGGCGGTGTTCGTGATCGCAAGCCTGGGGCTGACGGCCCGGCGGGACGTCAGCGGCTGATCGAACCAGGACGCTATGCCGATGGACGGGGTCGCGACAGCATGGACGCGGTCGAGTTCGGGCGACTGTGACGGAGGTTCCTACGTACGCTCGATTCCAGGCTGCCGCTGAGTGAGCTGTCGCGGTTGCTCCGGCGGCTCACCGACACGCAGGGTCATCGGGTCGAACGTCGGCGGGCCGCGGGCTGCCTGGATCGTGGAGCCGCTCGACCGGCGAGGAGGTCACCGAACGCCCGCGCCGCGGCATCGACCCGCGCCGACTCGCCAGTGATCAGTCGGTCGAGGATCAATCCGTCAATCGCATCGAGGACGACTGTCGCGAGGACGGCGGCGCGCTCGCTTGGCATGCGTAGATCGACAAGGCTCTGCTCGAGCTGGCGCAGCCACGGTTCGCGTAGCCGGCGATGCGCCGCACCCCAGGTGACGGGCTCACGGACAGACAGGGCGCATAATTCCAGGTAGATCCGCGCGATCGCGTCGGACTCGGGCGAGGTCATCAGCCGCCAGGCGCGCTCGACGACCTGCTGTGGCGAGCGGGGCGACGCTCCGGTACCGGAGGCCGCGGCGACACTGTTGGACAGGCGCTGGTTCGCCAGTTCCAGAACATCGGCGATGAGGCGCGACTTGCTACCGAAGTGATAGATCAGCATGCGGTCGCTGGTGCCGAGGCTTGCTGCCAGCGGGCGAAGCGACAGGCCCAGGAGCCCGTTGCGGAGTACATAGTCCAGAGACGCTGCGGTGAGGTCTTCGCGACGTCGCAACGACGGTGCCAGATCGAGGCCCATGATCTGAACCTAGCATTCGCTGGACAATGGCGTAGCGGTCGCTACACTAAGCACCACGAGAATGTAGCGACCGCTACGACGATCCATCGAGGAGGATCACATGATGTCATCCTGGCCCCCTCAGGTAACTGCCCAGCTGATCGTGCGCATCGATGCCGTCTTCGAGGCAACTCTGGGTGGACTCCTCGTCGTACTGGCGCTTCGGAGCCCTCGCGACGGCGCGTGGCGGCTGCCGACGTACCTCAAGTCGGCTGAGCTTGCCGGTTTGGCGCTGGGCCTGGGAGCAGTGGCGATTGTCCTGTGGTTACTGTCTCGCCGATTGGTGCCCCGATTGCTGATCAGACTCGCTGCCGCCAACGCCGTGACAGGTCTCGCGGCAGTCTGGTACGCGTTCACGGTGAACGCCGGAGCCGCGGTCAGAGCGCTTGTGACCGCCACCGGCCTCGCCCTGGTTGGACTCGCCGTCGTCCAGGTGACGACGGCGCGGTACGGGCACCTCCCGGCCGACGACGTAGCTGTTAGCGATGGTGCCTAGCCCCGTCGGTAGGGTAGGCGCGTGGTCGCCGCGCTCGAGTTATACCTGGACCAGGATGCGTCGCGGCGCATCCGAAGCCTGTGGTCCGCCTTGGGCGCGGAAGGGGTAACGAGCGTCGCGGCGCTGATGCAAGGACTGCACCGGCCGCATGTCTCCCTCGTCGTCGCCGACCGTCTCGAACCGGAGCTGGTCGCCGACGCGCTGGCGGGAATGACCATCGTCCCCCCGGTGCCGCTGACGTTCCAGTTCGTCGGTCAGTTCATTGGCCGGGTGCTATGGCTCGGCCCAGCGGTGTCGTCCGCACTGCTGGATCACCAGGCCGAGGTGTACGCGCGGCTGAGCGCGGCCGGTCTGGATCTGTGGGAGCAGTACAGCCCCGGGCAATGGGTGCCGCACACGACGCTGTCCATGCGGGTGCCCAACTCACTTCTAGGTACCGCGGTCCGGCGGTGCCTGGAAGTCGTGCCGATCGACGCCACGCTGGTCGGTGCCGCGGTTGCCGACCACGCGCGAGGAATCCGTTACGTACTCGCGTGATCGTGCCGCGCCGCCGCTGATGCGAGGGCCACCAGAGGTGTGGAGGTCGAGTGGCACAGTCGGCCACTCGACCACGCGTCGTATCAGTTCTCGAACGCCAGCACGATCTCCGGCAGTTCTTTCGTAACGCCGGTTGGATTCGTGTAGGTGTCGATCGTGGCGTCTGTGTAGATGACGGCCGCCTTACCGGTCAGCGGGTTCTCCGCCACTTCGAACAGATCGAGCAGTTCACGGTCGGTGTTGTTGACACATCCGGAGCCCTCGAGGCAGATCCGGCCGATTCGGTTCGGCGAGTTGCTCACCGTCTTGACTGTCCAGGCGCCGTTGAGGAACTGCGAGTCGTACGTATTCCACACCGCCGTTGGATCGTCGGTCGACGCCGCTGACGAGCCGTAGTAGACAACGTCCACCTTGCCGCCGCGAGCGGCCACCCACGGCATGACCGTTGTGGTCGCGGTTGACACCGTCATGGCGGCCGACCAGGAGACGCCACCGTCGGTGGAGGACGACACGGAGACACCGTGCTGGTCGGTCCACGCGGTGTAGAGAGTGTGCGTCGTCGGATCCACCGCGAGCGACGGCCAGAAGTTGTTCAGCCGTGTGAACGGCTCGGTGTGGAAGACCCGGGTTGACGTCCAGTGCCTGCCGCCGTCGGTTGAGCGGGACACATAGATGTTGTTGTAGTTGGCGCTGGTCGCTTTGGTCTGCGGTTCGCCGGCTGCGTAGGACTCGTAGAGCGTCCCGGTGCCCGGGTCGGCGACGATGGGCCCGATCGAGTTGTTGAATGTGGCATCACCGGTTGCGGGGCCTTGGCCAGGAATCGGTGAACCGACCGGCTGCCACGTCTGCCCGTCGTCGGTCGATCGCTTGACGCGGATGAGAGTGCTGTTTCCGGAGTCGTGGTAGGCGACCCAGGCGGTCGTACCGGCAGTTGTGATCCACTCGCGGTCCGCCCCGGCCGTGTCGAGGAAGATGTGGGTACATCCGGACGGGGCACTACTGCCCTTGGGGCATCGGGTCACGTTGACACCGAGTTGGAATGAATTCTGGTTCTTGTTGAGGATCAGGTCGAGATCGGCGAGCAGCAGTGTGCCGGCCGAGGTGAACTCGACATCCGCGTCCTCGTCGCCGAGGGTCTCGCGTCCGGCTCCGACGTTGTTCAGATCCGTGTCCATGGCACCGAAGTAGGACGGCGTCACACCGAACGTCCCGGTCCAGACCCTAACCGGTAGTAAGGTAAGCCTACCTGACGACCTGGTGATAGTAAGGCAACCTGATGAGTTCTGTCAAAGATTCAGTGACCGCCGGCGTATCCGCGCCCCGCACCGTCTTCCGGACCGAGAACGCGTTCGGCCTGCTGGCCGCTGCCCTCGACATCGGGCGCCGATCGATGCTGGCGCAGACCGGCGCGGCGAGCCTCGGCCTTCGTGGATCCCACCTGCGCGTGCTCAGCCTCATCCCCCGCGACGGCATGCGCCCGACCGCTCTGGCCAGCCGGGTCGGCATGACCAAGCAGTCGCTCGGCGAGTTCGTCGCCGCGCTCGAGGGAGCAGGCTACGTCGAGGTCAGCGTCGACCCGACCGACCGGCGGGCCCGAGTCGTTGCGCCTACCTCGGCCGGGGAAAAGGCTCAGGACCAGATCAACCGGGGGTTCGCCGACATCGAGGAACGCTGGCGGGCCGAGGTCGGCCCGCGCCGATGGTCAACGTTCATCAAGGTGTTGCAGCACCTGCACCGGGAACAGGAGCGGTTGTAACGCCCCAGGCTCCGAGCACGTCCTCGGCCGGGATGTGTCGGGCCCCCAGCCTAGGCTCCAGTCGACGCGCCTGGCACTGGAGGAACGTGATGCTTCGCCCGGTCAACGGTTACATCCCCTGGTCCGTGGTGGACCTGCGTATGTCGGCGAACCGGACGATCTGGCTGGCGACCACCCGGCCCGATGGCCGGCCGCACGCAGTGCCGGTCTGGTTCGTCTGGCTGGACGGGGCGGCGTACGTCATCAGCCGTCGCGATCTGCAGAAGGCGGTCAACATACGCCACCAGTCGTGGGTCGTACTTCACCTGGGCGACGGCGACGACGCGATCATCATCGAAGGGCCCGCCTCCCGTGTTGTCGACGAGGATGAGGTGGAGGCCGTCGACAACGCTTGGGCGCTCAAGTACGTGGACCCGGGCAGCGGAGCCCGGGACACTGTACGTGTCGCGGATGTCGACATCTGGCGGGTCCGGCCCGCACACGTGATGACCTGGGCCTACGGCAACGTGGGTACGCGTACCGACTGGCGCTGATCATCCCTGGCGGGACCGACGCCCAAAGGTCTACTATTCCTACAGGTAATAGCGAGGTGTCCGCAGTGCGTCGATTGTTCAGCTTTCCCAACCCAGTCAATGAGGTGTCAGCGCGGTTGGTCGCCGGTGGCGTCCTCATCATGTGCATCGCGGCCATCGTCTTCGACCTGCCATGGCTGATCGCCGTCATCGCGTACGGCTTCGTGGCGAGGGTCCTGACCGGACCGACGATGAGCCCGCTCGGCCAACTAGTCACACGGGTGATCACACCACGGCTGCCGGTGGCCCCCAAGCCCGTCCCCGGCCCGCCGAAACGATTCGCGCAGGGCATCGGTGCCGTGCTGTCGGTGACCGCGGCCGTGCTCGCGCTCGGGTTCGGACTGACGCTCCTGGCCTTTGTCGTGCTGGGCGCCATTATCGTGGCAGCCACGCTCGAATCCGTCTTCGCGTACTGTGTCGGTTGCAAGATCTTCGCTGGGTTGATGCGGGTCGGCGTCATCCCGGCGTCGATCTGTGTTGAATGCAACGACATCTGGAACCGGCGGGCCGCCGCGACCCGGCCAGAGGCGGCCTCGTCACTGCCTTGATCGCCGTTGGGGTCCCGGAGCGCGCGCCGGGCACGGCATCTGGTACCGCCACAGCGATCATCGCCCTAGCCCGTGCCCCGGCCGGCAGGTCACCGGGATGACAGGCGCTACCAGCTTGGCGGTTTGGGCGGCGGACGGAGGGGTAGCACGGGGGAATGACTGACGCCGACGTTAACTCCGCGCCCGCCGTCGACCCGGCGCGGGTCTCTTACGCGAAGGCCGCCAGCAACGGCTTCGGGATGGGGCAGATCGAGGCGAGGCGGTACGTCGAGGAGCTCAACCGGGACGGTTTCGAAACCCTGCAAGCTCGGCTCAAGGACGACATGAACTACTCCTGGACCGTCGCGCAGTCCCGACCGGTTCCGTTCGCTGAGGACGTACGCGAACTCGTCCTCAAGGGACGGCTGGAGCAGCAGGACTCGCTCGACCTGGTCTACCGCGCGGGGTTCGACATCGCCTTCAGCGCCTATCTGGTCGAGGCGGTGACCGCCGCGACCACCCGCCGGCCCGAGCAGGAGCCGGATGTACCGGCGACCGGTGCATCCATCGAGGGCGCCCGGATGGCCTGACCGCCGTGACGTCTATAACGGACGTCAGAATTCGCTCTCGGGCCGCCGGCGGAGGAAGAAGGCGCCGATCAAGCCGACCAGTCCGCCCCCGATCGCTAACCAAGCGCCGACCCGCAGATCGGAGTACGGCATATCCACAGGGTTGAAGTGGTTGGCGTTGAGCGCGATCCAGAGTCCGGCGACGACCAGGGCGATGAACGAGAACACCGCCGCCGCCACCCGTGCGGCGAGCAGCCCGCTCACCAGCACGAGTACTCCGGCCACGAGCAGGACCAATCCGAAGGACCCTACGAACGAACTTGTCTCGTAGGACCAGCGGAACATCTTGGCGATAGAGGTGTGCCCGATCCCGGACGCCGGCCGTGCGCCGCGCGCCGCCACCCACGGAAGTAGCGCACCGACCGCGATCGCCACGCCACCGATCATCACGATCAGAGCTACCGATGCCCGACGTCGGGTCGTCATGTCCACAGTATGTAGCCGCCACGGGTCGGCCGCCACCGTAACCGTGGCCGCCGCGATCAACTACGGGCGGCCTCGACGTAGACGAAACCGCCCGAGTACGGCCGGGAACCGAGGCGCACGCGGTACACCCCGGGCGTGTTGAAGCACAGCGCACTCGCGGCGTCCGGCGCGACTGTCCCTTGTGGAGTTTCGTACCGGACGTCGGTACGGTTCTCCACTACGATGCATTCCCCGGCGTGGATGCGGAGCCATTCCGGTTCGAACCGTGTTCCGGTGACTATCGTGTACGGCTGGCCCATCGCCGACAACTGGGCCGCCTCGCGCTCCACGGCCGTCTGCGACCACGGGCGGTGCCAACCGACGACGGCCAGGGCCGCGACGGTGAGGGTGATCGCCACGCTGAACCGGCCGATCCGCCGCAGCCCGGCGTCCACCCGGTCGAGATCCTGGACCAGTCGCCCGAGCGGGTAACCGTAGAAGACATGGGCGCCATAAGCGATCGCGATCGGCACGAGCTGCCCTTGCAGGCCGTACCGGGACGCGAACGGGCTGAACACGGCCACGCTCTCCAGCGTCAGCCCCCACGCGATGCCCCAGGGCCAGGGTCGACGAGCGGCCACGGCGGCGTACGCGATGCCGAAGGTGACCCCGTTCGAGAGGTGGTACAGCCAGCCCAGCGTGGAGGTCAGACCGGACGAGGCCGTGGCGTTCGCGATCAGCACGCCGTACGACTCGATCGGGGCGAACACGCGCTGGCCGGCAAGGGCGAACGGCACCCGGACAATGTCGTATCCAAGAGTGCCGGCCGCTCCGGCGACGGCGCCGACGCGGATCCGCCGGCGCAGCTCCGGACTCACCTGAGGTATGACCGCCAGTACGGTGAGCAGCACCATCGATGCAACCGATACGCCCCAGAAGACCTGCCATATCGGCGCCAGGCCGAAGAGATCGGCGAGCAGCGCCGCGATCGATCCCCCGGCGAGTACGAAGACTCCGAGCTGAAATTGCCAGCGGGCCGGCTTCTCGTCATCGCGTACCGGTATGGCGGTCGACGCCGTCATCGCTGGGCAGGCGGATGTGTATCGCCGCTGTCATCGTCCTCTTCGCGGTCCGGTTCCTCTGGCAACAGATCCTGGATGTCCAGAGACGACGAACCGCCCGCCGGGCCCGCGGACCCCGGAGGCGTGCCGCCGGACCCATCGGTCTGCCCCGGTCCGCCCGACGGCGCGTCCTGTCCGCCCGACGGCGCGTCGTGTCCGCCCGACGGCGCGTCGTGTCCGCCCGACGGCGCGTCGTAATGGATGCTCGATTCGAGGTGCGCAGCGTCGGCCGGCGCCGACGCCGCCTGGTCGGGCTGCTGCGAAATATCCGGCCACGCCTGCTGATGGGGAATCGTGGTGTCCCCGGTCCCGGGTTGGCCGGACCCGCTGAGATCGACCGCCGTGTCGGCCACGTCGTGGTCAATCGTTTGCGCGGAGTCGTGGCCGACGTCGGCCGCCGGGCTCAGATCCTGCCGCTGCGAGGTTCCGCTGCCGGACTGCCCGGCGAGGTTGGCCTGCGCCGAAGCGGCCGCGAGTCCCGCTGCGCCGGCGCCGACACCCGCGCCGAGCAGAGCGCCGAGGGCCGCCCCGACGCCGCCGACGGTGCTGCGTTGGATCACCACGTCCGCACCCGGCGACGAGAACCAGTCGAATATCCCGCAGGAACACTCGCTCCAGCCGCCGTCGTCGGCGTACGCGTAGCCGATCCGCCAGGCCTGGATCGCCGTTACCGCTCCCGCCATGAACAGGAGCAACAAGGCCATTCGAGGCGGTGGCGTGGCGCGGACGAGGAGTACGGACACCACCACGCACACCATGCCGGCGATGAGTCCGAACACCCACCCGCCGACCATCCAAGCGATGAGCAGGCCCACGGCCTCACCCACCATCACCATGAACGGACTCACCATGCCGCCCAGCCGAGCCTCGGCGGTGGGCGCGAGGATGCCGCACAGGCCCCGCCACACCCGGATCACGGCGAAGTTCAGCACGACGCCGACCGGTGTCGCGGCGAGCGTGAGCAGCAGCAGGCCCAACACCATCGAGACCGCGGACGAGATGAGCGTGGAGATGATGAGGCTGACCCCCAAGCCCCAGAACAACATCCCGAACGCCGGAGCCGGCCCGTGGGCGATCGCTTCGCTGAACCGGCGGGGCAGGGTGAGGAGGTCGGAGCCCGCGTTCCGCCAGCCGCGCGACCACCCGTAGCTGATGAGGCCGGCTAGGAGGCTGAACAGCAGCAGCCAGTACAGGATGTTGGCGGTGTGGCCCTCGGCCGTCGAGGCTGTGTCCGAGTCGACCGTGCTGCCCCCGTCGACGGCCATCACGTACATGTTCCACACCCAGCCGACGACGAAGGCCGCGGCGCTGAGCAGGAGCGTCGTCCGCCAGTGACTTCGCGTCCAGCTCCCCCACTGCCTGAGAACTTGCCCGGTCCACATGAGACTCGAGCGGTACGACATGGGCTCCGTCATCACGCCTCCCTGGCGGGGAGGATAACCATGATCGACGGATGCGGGAAGGACCATGCGGCCGGGGTGTTGCGGCCGGTCGTCTCACTTTTCGGCGGGAACGTTCGGCGTGGCGGCGGTGTCAACGAACATGGTTGGATCGTCCCCTGGAGGTGGGCCATGCCGAGTACCAGGCGTCGTGTTCTGTGTGGGTGGGCCGCAGTGTTGGTGCTGGCGACCCTTGGCTGCAGTGCCTCTCCCACGCCGGCGCCGTCTGAGCGGACGATCACGAGCACTCCCTCGGCCGGCCCACCGAAGCTGACCACGCGGGACTGGCCGACGTACCACCATGACAACGGCCGCGCCGGCGTGGCGTCGAGCCCCGGTCCGGGTGGTCCGCTGAAAATCGCCTGGTCGACCACATTGGACGGTGCGGTCTACGGCCAGCCGCTCGCCGTCGGCGACTTGATCTACGCCGCTACCGAGAACGACACCGTGTACGGACTCGTCGCCACCACCGGGGCGGTCCGGTGGAAGACCCACCTCGGAACACCGATGCTCGGCCGAGACCTTCCCTGCGGAAACATCGACCCGCTGGGTATCACGAGCACAATGGCGTACGACCCGACGAGCGGTCTCCTGTTCGCCCTCGCCGAGACCACCGGCGCCCGTCACACTCTGTACGGGTTGAACGCGCGAACCGGCGCCGTAAGAATCACCCGCGCGGCCGAACCGCCCGAGGGTGGGCCGGTGGCACATCAGCAGCGCGGGGCCCTCACCGTCCTGGGCGGACGGGTATACATCCCGTACGGCGGTCTGTCCGGCGACTGCGGCCCATATGTCGGCGCCGTCGTATCGGTGCCGATCGTGGGCACCGGGCCGTTACACAGCTACGCTGTACCGACCACCCGGGAGGCGGGTATCTGGGCATCCGGCGGGGGCGCGGTCGCCGGCGGCCGGCTGCTCTACGCCGTCGGCAACGGTGAATCGATCTCGGGTCGCTACGACGGCAGCGACTCGGTCCTGGCTCTCACACCGGATCTACATCTGGCCGACTGGTTCGCACCGTCGACCTGGGCGGATGACAACGCCGCCGATCTGGACCTGGGGTCGATGGCTCCAGCCGTGGTCGGAAACTACGTCTTCATCGCCGGTAAGCGCGGGGTGGGCTACACCCTGCGCCTTGACCATCTGGGGGGAATCGGCGGCGAGGTCGCGCAGGCGCCGGTGTGCGAAGCCTACGGGGGCGCTGCGGTCAACAGGGACACCGTCTTCGTGCCGTGCAACGACGGCACCCGCGCGGTACGGATCGACTCATCCGGACAGATCCACGTCCGGTGGCATGCGGGCGTCAATGCCGCTGGGTCGCCCGTCATCGATGGCGGCGGTGTCTGGGTTGTCGACTACGACGCCGGAGTGCTCTATGTGCTCGACGAATCCTCCGGTGCCGTACGCGAGCAGATCACCCTGAGCCGGATGCCGCACTTCGCTTCGCCGACGCTCACCGGCCGCCACGCCTACGTGGGCACGATGACCGGAGTCGTCGCGGTCGCCGGCAGCCGATGACGTCGGCGGCGGCCGGACGAGGTGCGGGTCGTGCGGATTGGGCGGAGAATGTACGTACCGTGCCGCATCTGCACAGTGGAGGTGTTGACGATGAATCTTCCCGTGCCGGTCGAGCCCGGCGACCGGCGACCGGTGCCCGGCACCCTTCGGCCGATGACGCCCTGGCCGGTGTTCCCGGACTTCGAGCGGCTGTGGGAGCGCATGAACCGGCTGTTCTTCGACCGGTGGCCCGACGCCTTCGGATCAGACCTCTGGACGCCGGCCGTCGACATCGAGGAGACCGAGGACGCGTACCTCTTCGAGGTGGAACTACCGGGCATCAACCGTGACGACATCCACATCGATGCCAGCGGGAACGAGTTGGCCATCAGCGGTCAGATCACCGAGCGCGAGCGTGTCGGCGTGCTGCGTCACCGCACCCGCCGTACCGGTGCGTTCCTGTACCGGGCCAGCCTGCCTTCCGGCGTGGACACGGACGGCATCAAAGCCGAGTTCAGCAATGGCGTGCTCGCTGTCCGCGTCCCCCGCACGGAGGCGGCCAAGCCCCGCCGCATCCCCATCGTCTGATCCGGTCTAACCCGAAACGCGTGCGTGCGACGCGTGGCCGTTCGCCGGCCGTGGCTTGGCCGGTCCGCCCGCGTTGTGGCCGGGTGGCGCGGGATTGGTGCTGGGCGTGACCGCGCAGTAGGCAGAGATCCGTTCGGGCCCGCCTGCCAGCTCGGTCAGGCGGCGCAGGTCGCCGGGCGGGACATGCTTATGCGGGTCGCTCGTCGTCTTCTCCCACGCCCGGCACAACCCCGCCGGGTCGGGCTCCGCCGTCGGTGATGAGCTGGCGTTGCTGGGCGCCGCCGACGTTGTGACGCTTTCTGCAGGTACTCGATGGGGTGCGGGTACGCCCAAGGGCGCTAGTGTGGTGTCTCACTTTTGAGTAGACACTCTTTCGAGGGTGACGCGGCCGCGCTGGACCTTGGCGAGGATCTGTTCGGCGGTGGCGGTCCAGACGAATGGTTTCGGGTCGGCGTTGTGGACGCGTAGGTACTCCT